>JAZBPC010000193.1:0-47616 GCA_036351455.1 Desulfuromusa sp. | reverse complement strand
TTAACCTGGCAACATGGGATAGAACCTTTCTGGAGTTTTTGCGCTGGAAATTGTCAACTGACCCGTGATACATCAACCGCAATCCATAATGCTGGGCTTAAGATTGAGCAGTTAACTGAATCTCCTATGATTGGTGCGCCAGCCTTTGTTCGCAGGACAATTCGCGGCTCAGCAAGTAAATAACTATAAACTCAACTGACAAGGAGGAATTTAATTATGGCAAAAGCAAGTGCGCGGCACATCCTGGTCCCCACTGAAGACAAATGTATTCAACTGAAAACTGAAATCGAAGCAGGTACAGACTTTGCGAAAGCGGCACAAAAACATTCAAAATGCCCCTCGGGAAAACAGGGAGGGGCTTTGGGTGAATTTTCACCAGGACAGATGGTTAAAGAGTTTGATGAAGTCGTTTTCAGTGGTGAGGTGGGAAAAGTTCTTGGACCGGTAAAAACCCAATTTGGTTATCATCTCATTGAAGTTACCAGCAGAACAGATTGAGATATTTACAAATAAGCCCGCTCATTTAGAGCGGGCTTTAAAAACTCAAAAAATTATTTTCCAAATTCAATCTAACAACTTATCTAGCTCATGCAAGATCTCAGTCTGTTCTTGGATTTTTTCATGATAGTAGTTCCAGACATGGTAACTTTGCAGTCCTAAAATGGTTAATCCAACGGCAAAGATAGCCCAGAAGTTTTCTCTCAAACCCTCAGAAAAATGGTAAAAAAGATAGAATGCACCCAGATAACCAAAGTGCCCTAACGCGCCTCGCGGTTTTTTATCACTGGCCATCTGCGTCAAAATCAGAATAATCGCTGAAAACCCGTAAACGACCAGAGCCCCATTGATATATTTAACTGGTGGGCCTGCCCCCAAAGCAGCACGAATACCCTCACTTAATGGTGGGAGAAAATCAAAGTTGTGAAACGCCCCCATACTCAGAGCTGTGAACAGGGCAAGAATCCATAAACCGGTACTAGAAAGCAATTCTAGTTTTTTAATCTTTGCCTGAACCTGTTTGCGAAGGGGATTGATGTCCGGCAGAGGATCTTCTGTTTCATGAGTGGTCGGATCCATTGTCTACATCCCTGTCTGGGGTTTGCATCGCCTCCAAATCCCGCAAGGCCTGATCCCGTTGTTTAACTAACAGGCGAAAATCTTTATTCAGTTTTCCAAGCTTATGATCTGATTTTGGCAGGTCAGCCTCTGCAACGCCCTGAGATGCCTGTTCTGCATTGTACGTCAACCGTAAAATTGGCAGAAACAAGTTCATTCTCAACAAAGCTGTCACGCCACCAACAGTTAAAAATAACACCATTATACTGAAAATTATCATCCGGGTTCTCAGCAATGCAAGCGTTTTATCCAAATGTTGACTGGATATACCAATACTGAAAAACCCAAGGATTTGATCATCTTCTGAGTGAAAGTGACAATCGGCAGTTGAGCACTGAGGCTCATTTAAAATCGGCACTGAAATGATTAAAGTGCTATTGTCATGATCGATATCGTGACGTTGCTTATCTTCCAACAGTTGGTCAGGTTTCAAAAACTCTGCAATATGTGAATCTGCTTTCTTTGCTACAGCTTCAAATCCATCCCGCCCAGAGTACCTGGTTTCGCCATCCGGGCCATAAATGTTAATCAACTTTACATCAGCACGAGTCCCGATATTTGCAACAATATCCTGAATAGCACGTTGATTATCTTCCAACATGGCAGATTTTGTAGACTTGACAACGGTATCGGCACAGTTGTTTGCAGTAAGGAATGCTGACGTGGTCATATCAGCCTTGATGAAAGAGTACAATAGCAGGCAACCAAAGATGACGAACCCTGTGACGGCAATAGTGACCGGTATAATAGCTCTGGCGATCAAGTTATCAAACATGCGCCCTCACTTTCAGGTGGGATGAACGAACCCTGACTGACGAAGAAAACCTCCGCCAGTCAGGGCCCAGAACTCAATCATTTGATCGAATTGGTTGCAATAAAATTGTCTTCAACACATTCTTTATTCGTCTGCCTGAGCTTTAAACTTATACAGAATCGGCAGACGATTCAAGATAAAGCGATAGGTCGTCACATAAATTGCGAAAATAGTAATACTGATAATTACTTCTAGTTTATGGGGAATCTCTTGATACAACTGCCAGTTAAAAGTGATCAGTGCTGTATTCAAACGATTCAACAGGATGCCTGCAACAACCCAGAAGGCACCAATACGACACAATCCTACCAATTTATTGCGAATCGCATAGGACAGAAAAACCAAGGGTGCAAAAACAAATCCGACGATTTCTAATAACCACCAGGCACCCCAGCCTGTAGCCAGATAGGCCCATTCGTTGTCATGAGCAACAGCAATCAGCTTGATGATAAGATAGGTGCTCAAACCCATCGCAGCACCCTTGGCTAATGAAATAGTGATCCGGTCGAGGTTATCAATAAAGCGATCGTCACAGCGCCATTTCATGGTGTAGATAACGATTGTACTGACGCAAATAACCATGCAGAGACCAGCAGGTATTGATGAGGTAAAGAAGTGTATCCACTGAAATGCCGATGAATACCAAAGGGGATGAACCTTTCCTGGCGCATAGAGGAACAAAGCACCCAGAGCCCCTTGATGCAAGGTGGAAAGAATGATACCAGAAACAGTCAAGCCGACCGTACCCTTACGGATAAAATCGTAGCCACGCTGAAAACCAATCCACTCGAAGAAGGCTGTTGACACCTCTGCAACCTGGACAGACAGGTAAGTCGCAACGTGCCAGCCAACCAGAAACAGGACAGCAGCAGGGCCGAAAGAGTAAACCATCGGGTAAGAGAGACGCCAAGGCTGGCCAAGGTCAACCAGGAGGTAGACAACGGCAAAGAAGTATCCCAACAGACCATTCAGCAGTGCCAAACGCTCGATTGGCTCAAAATCATGGCGCCCAAAGATCTCGACAGTGGTTCCCAGCATAAAGCCAGACGCTGACAGTGGAACCATACAGAAAAGCCCAAAACCAAGGAACAACCCCCATGGATAATCATAAGAAGCGTGGGTCACGGAACCAAGGCTGAAGATAAAACGGTAAATAATAACAGGGATACCAATGGCAAAAATGAACGCAAGAAGCCAGTTAAATTTATTGCGGACAACCTGACCGATATATTGATCGAGGGTCAAACCAAGCAGCAATTTTTCCATCAAAGTCCATTGTTGGCCGTCTGCCTTAAGGGCAGCATCGTGTGGCTTAACGCCATATGTCGCTAACTTTTTCATTATCAGTGGCCCTCCTGCTTATCGTGGCTATGATCATCTCCATGACCGTGAGATTTTCCTTTAGTTGCAAGCAGGTGGAAACCTGTAAACAGTGCCGGCCAGATGGTGAGAACCATAGGAACTATGGCCAGGAAATCCTTAACATTGTCGATAATCGGTTTTTTGGGCAGATTGACATCAAATCCGGCTTCCTCAAAAGGAGCATTGGAGATATAAAACCATCCCGTCCCGCCAACTTCTTTTTCACCGTAAATATGGTCAATATACTGACCGGGATTCTTTTTAATCCGCTCCCTGGCGATTACCATCAAATCCTTACGTTTACCAAAAGTCATCACCTGCTGTGGGCAGCTCTCGACGCATGCTGGTGGACGACCCTCTTTCAGGCGGGTGTCATAGCAGAAAATACACTTTTTGATCACCGGGTTCAAAACAGAATGGTAAGTGTAAGCAGGAATATGGAATGGACAAGCAATCATACAATTCCGACAGCCAACACAAACCTTGGAATTATAGATAACGGCTCCTTCTGGAGTCTTCTTGTAAGCATTAACAAAACATGATGTCAGACAGGCAGGCTCATTACAGTGATTACATTGAATCTTACGATACAGGGGCTCATCAGCACCTTCGGGCTCGTATCGGTTAACGATGGTGTAAGCCTTATCTGTGGTACGACGTTTCTGGCCATGTTTAATTTCATCAAAGACCGAATAATCATCAAATGGCAGAGCTGGTTCAGGAAGCTTCTGCTCCACATTACAGGCTGCTTCACAGGTACGACAACCGACGCAACGAGTCAAGTCAACCAGGACACCCATGCCGTCGGGAAAACCCTCAAATGAACCGGCAGCAAATGCTTTTTTTGCTGGGGTCAACATCATAGCGGCCCCGCCAGCAGCACTTCCGGCTAAAAATTTTCTACGTGTTATTTTACTCATAACGAAATCTCCTTGTTATATTCCGACACAGCAATCATCAGTGACCAGATGAATGTGCTGGTTCCTTCGGAGCAAACTCTCCAGAACGGTAGAACTTATCACCAGCTTCAGTTTTTGCATGGCAGTCTTCACAACCCGTCGGACCTCCGACTTCTTGGTGACAACCCAGACAATTTAAATGATAAGCAGCTTTCAGGTTTGGCTGATCGTTATGGTAAGAATAACCTGGTTTAGGATTATGCAGGTTTTCCGGGGAAACAGGATCAGCAGTGTGGCAGTCCTGGCAGGCCACTACATCCATTTCCACATCCCCTGTATGACATTTGGCGCAATACTCGTTCGCAACACCTGTTCCTGTTGTGTGATGGTGACAATCAGAACAGTTTTCTGCCACATCAACATGCATCGCGTGGTCAAAAACCACTGCTTCGTACAAATTAGCCAGAGAATCTATTTCAATTTCATCTGGGTAATCCATTGCGTAACAACTCACCGACAGGACAGAAAACAGCAATAACACTCCCAGCCCTGTTATAAGTTGCTTACCGGCATTTACCATAGCCTCTACTCCTTAGTTCACAATTCTGCCCGCAGAAGATCACCACAGGCAGAGAAATTAAAATACGGTCAGTTGACCAAAATCAGGATTAATCTTCATCTCCGCCATGGATATAACGATAAAACATGGGGAAAAAGGTAAAAAACAGCAGACAAAGCAGATACTCAAGACCTTTGATATAAGTGTAGTAATCTACAACTGTATAGATCTGCTCAACATGACCAACATTCATAAAAAAATCGAACATCGCAAATACCTCTCAAATAAAAAATTCAGTGTTTCTTTGCCGACGTGGCAAGTTTTTTTCCAGATGTGCTCTTGGCGGCCTCTTTGGTCATCCCAAAAAGAGCCAATACAGCTGGCACCAATTGAGCAACAATCAACAGGGCACAAAATCCGACAAACAGCAGAACCAAAATACCACTGTTATAGGTTTTGCTTGTATCTGTCGCCAAGGCAGGGGAAACAGCCATCAGCATCAGAGCGAAAGTGATCAGAAATGTTTTTACTCCTCGCATCAAATCCTCCTTTTTAAAAGTTTAACGCTACCCATCCGGTGGCAGAACACTATAAAGAATGGGCAACTGTAAGCGTCAGGCACATCAATCTGCGCACTATACTTATGAATTAATCACATTGGAACAATTTTCTTTTACACTTAGTTACAGTAAATTAGCTCAGGACGACCATAGAAACCCCAAGCTTAAAACTATAATTCCGGGGATTGAAATGCAGGGGTCGTGCCACTCATGTGATAATTACAGACAAACACATAAATACCCGTTTTTGCTGAACTTAACCATCAAATAAAACCTTTTTTATCCACGTTAACCGTATATAAAACTTATACACTAAAACCCCTTTTGGGACAGAAAATCAGCACTCGGAAAACCATAACTTATTGAGAAATATCGATAATACAGATGCATATACATATTGTATACAGTATACCATTAACTGAATATTTTTTTTATATAGTTTTGCCATGAAAAACGCCTTGGAGAAACAAAAATGGCCCCAAAAGGGGCCAAATTCGTAAGGCATATCTATTTTAGATAGCTTCTTATTGTTAATATTTATCAACACTCTACGTTAAAGCAGCCTTAGCTACAGCCACTGAGTCTTTGGATCCGAACTTCCTGCGACCAATACTCTGCCTTGTATTGTAACTTTCAAAGGCACAACTGACAGCTTGGCGAATCTCATCCCACCCTTCATTCCCAACGGGCTTTAAAGCATGATAAAAAATGCCTTCCTTGCGAATTTTGCGTAACAATTCAAGTGGCATTTCATCAGAGACCAGAATAATCGACAGGTTCCGATTACATTTTTTCAGAAGTGGAACAAATTTTGAGATCTGTTGCTCATCAAGGATACCGCCGAGAAGAACAACCTGAATTTTCTTATCCAGAATACCTGAAAGTGAGTTTACCACCGAATCAGCAACTGTTATCTCATAGCCGCCACCCTCAAACAACCGAAGCATCTGCTCTCGTGCGCACTGATCTTTATTAGCAATAAGAAGACCATTCATCATATACGTCACCCCACTTGCTCGAAGAATTTATCTATTTAACGTTTCAGGCTTAATGTCATGCTTACGAGCAAAAAGGCCTTTCACAATCCCAACAAACAACAGGCAAGCTGGAACCAACTGAAAAACCACGATCAAAGCAAAAAATCCGATAAAAAGGGTCAGCAGTAACGATCCACCCTCTTTTGCCGGTGCGGCGGCAGCAAAAGCTGGAAAAACCGCAGACAAGGTACAAATTGATGCCATCAAAATATTTCGAGCAATAACTTTCATCACAACCTCCAAGGTTTTATTTTATATTTTTATTTACGCACTAAACACATACAGAAGTTATGCCAAAAAACACCTGAGACACAAGATTCATCCTAACATACTGTTTTGTTTATTTTTTTTTAGTTCATACTGGTAATTTACTGATTCAGTGAACACTAGCGGAATATTTTTTTCATACAGTTCAGAATCAAAAATCAGCCGCGAAAAGCTCTTCAAAAAATGCTAACAAGCTGAAATTGCTGTTTTTATCTCGGAAATGGAGGCCTTGAGCTATAAACAATTACTGCATATTTTATTTATTCATCCCCGTGCCGACATTTCCACCACACACTAGAAAATATATTTATAACGATCTTTTTTCTTTGAGGAAGGCTCAACTGTGGCCACATCCGTGACTTATTTCTTGACTGATTCCTTTTCCCTTATTAGTATGAAACGCTTTGAAAATTCACTATTTAAACTTTTCCAGATTTTTTTCAGCAGCCCCAGAAAGTTAACCAGATCATCATGAACGAAAATGCTGAACACAAAATTTTAGTTATTGACGATGAAGCGATTATTCGTGAGGGTCTCCGTCAGACATTAACCATGGAAGGGTATCAGGTCATCGTTGCTCAAAATGGTAAAGTCGGAATGGAGAAATTACAAAAAGATAGTTTCAGTGTCGTTATCAGCGATTTGAAAATGCCAATCATGGGTGGCATTGAGGTTCTAAAAACCATTTCCGTTCTTCAACCCAACGTTCCTGTCATCATCATTACTGGCTTTGCGACTGTTGATTCTGCCGTTGATGCCATGAAAAATGGTGCTTTTGAATACCTCACCAAACCGTTCTTACCAGATCAGATTGTTGAAAAAGTTGAGTCTGCAGTCAAAAAAAGGCTTCTAAATCTTGAATCTGAAGTTATTACCGAAACCATCCCCAATGAAACTGTCGCTGATTCTTTCATCGGTAAAAGCGAGCCCATGCAGAAGGTCTTTCAGCGAATCCTGCAGGTGGCGCCAACGAACAGTTCTGTACTGATTACTGGAGAGAGCGGCACAGGTAAAGAGTTGGTTGCCAGAGCCATCCACAATAACAGTCCGAGAAAAGACGAACCCTTTGTTGCGATTGATTGCAATTCTTTGCCGGAAAACTTGCTTGAAAGTGAGCTATTCGGACATGTCAAAGGATCATTTACCGGCGCAACCCAGTCCAAACCTGGTTTATTCAGTGTCGCCAGCGGTGGCAGTTTATTTCTGGACGAAATCGCCAACCTGAGCATGGCAACACAGGCAAAATTACTTCGCGTTCTCCAGCAACGGGAAGTTGCACCCATTGGTGGCACCAAGGCAACCCCCATCGACATCCGTCTGATTGCTGCAACAAATCGCGGCCTGGATAAAATGGTTGAAGAAGGAACCTTCCGCGATGACCTTTACTTTCGCTTAAATATAATTCCTATCATCCTGCCGCCACTACGTGAGCGTGCTGGCGATATCCCCCTGCTAATCGGCTATTTTCTGAAGAAATTTTCGGAAGAGATCGGCAAAGAAATTAAAGGTCTTTCTGCTGATGCCCACATGGCACTTCATGACTACCCCTTCCCCGGGAATGTTCGGGAATTGGAGAATATCATTGAGAGAGCCGTGGTTCTAACTCAGGGGAACCTGATCCAGCGAGATAGCCTTGAGCTACCGACATCACAGGAAATGGAATCAATCCATCCTGATATTCCTGCACCCATCAATACTGACGAGCTCAAAGAAGTCAAACGTATCGCTCGTGAGCAAGCGGTTGAACCGGTGGAAAAAGCCTTTGTCTATGCTGCCCTGGAAAGAAATAACTGGAATGTTACTAAAGCAGCAGAAGAAACTGGGATGCTCAGACCTAACTTTCAGGCACTGTTAAAAAAGCTTGGAATCTCTGTCAAAGACCACGTTTAACTTTGCCCTAAGACAGTGATTCTGTTTTATCCGCCCCCTCCAATGGAGCGGCTTCTTCTGTTGGCAAGTAAATGGTAAAGCGAGTTCCCTCCCCCTCTCGACTTTTAACATCAACGTGACCACCATGGTTATTGATAATTCCGTAAGAAACTGATAGCCCCAATCCAAAACCTTTTTGAGCTTTAGTTGAGAAAAACGGATCAAAAATTTTATCCAGATTTTCCTGACTGATTCCCGCACCAGTATCCTCAACGACAATTTTGATTTCCTGTTTTTCTTCCAGGAATTCTGTAGTGATGGTCAAAGAACCTCCACTCGGCATTGCTTGGCCGGCATTGATAAACATATTGAAAAAGACCTGCTGCATCTGGTCAGCGTCAACTTCCACTGAAGGCAGATCTTGTTCACCGCGATAACGAATATCAACATCTTGAAAGATAATCTGATGAGAAATCAACTCCAAGGTATGCTCAATGATTCGATTGATAGAATCAGACTTTTTCTCCGGAAATGATTCTCGGGCAAACTCCAGCAAGCCACGGACAATTTTTGCACATCGTCCCGTTTCTGAAACAATCAAATCAAGATTATCTTTTACTTGTTGCGGAAGATCCGGGGTTTTCGATGACAGGGATGCAAACATCAATATTCCGGTCAAAGGGTTGTTAATTTCATGAGCAACACCGGCGACAAGTTCTCCCATTGAAGCTAATTTTGCAGAACGCAAAAGTTGGCCTTGCATGTCTGTAATTTCGGCCGTCCGCATCTCAACTTTATGTTCCAGCGTATTGCCCCAGTCTTTCAGTTCGATTTGTGCCTGAGCCAGATTATCAGCCATAACATTGAATGATCTTCCCAACTCCCCGACCTCATCCTTGGAGAGATGTTTCACCCGCGCTGACAAATCTCCGCCAGAAAGAGCTTGCGTCTGCTCCAGCAACCTCTGAATAGGGTCGCAAATATATTTTCTTGTCAGCAGATAATGACAAAGGGACAGAATGAAGAGCATTACCACAGTTGAAAGAATGACATCCTTATGGTGAGAATGAGCTAAATCGGCCATTTGTCCCTGAGAAATCACCATATCAAGAACACCTATTTTCTTTTCCTCAGGAGAATGTGCGTGACAAGCTGCTGTATAACAACTTGGCTCGTTATAAATCCCACGAGTAACACTCAGATATTGGGTTCCTGAATCGTCAGAAAAAACCCGACTCCGTCTTTCAATTGGCACGTCCACAAGCGCTTTTGATCCTTCAAGGTGGCAAAAAGAGCAGCTCTCATCCTTCTCGGTGAGAGCGGTTCCAATTTCGTACTTATTCATCGAGAAGACAATAATCCCTTCTTTTCCCAGGATTCTGGCTCTTTTAACTCGTGGGGTACGCCCAATTTCCTCAATCATCAACTGTAACTGTTCATTATTGTCAGTCAGCATCAGATGATGGGAATCCCGGAGAATCATTTCTGCAAAGACATCTGCTTCATGCATGGCTTTTTCTGCAAATATCTTCTGCACCTTTTCAATATGCAAGACAGCGGAAATGGACATAACAATGAGCAGAACTACACTTGATATTGCCGTATATCTCAGTGCCAAACGGATACGCATCTATGGCTCCTCGTGATTAATTCTAATATTCTCTTTGTTCAGATAATTGCTAACCATACTGGAGTGCTGATTTTTTTTGTACCTATTATTCTCTGTACGACCCCAAATCGACAAATATTTCGATAAAAATTGACTCTAATGATTCACATACAAGGCATTGCCTTTTCAGAATTGCTAACGTATAAAAACACATCCGCTTCATTCCTTAGACAGGACTATTCATATGGGGTATAGAACTCTCAGACAAGCGATCCATGAACTGGAAAGCAGTGGCCAACTCATACGTATCTCACAGCCTATCGAACCCGATTTACTTGCGGGTGCGATCCAGAGACGGGTATATCAGCATCAGGGCCCGGCATTACTCTTTACCAACCTCAGCGGCAGTCGCTTTCCAGCTGTCGCCAATCTGTTTGGCACCCTTGAACGGACCAGATATCTGTTCCGTGACACATTGCGCCATGTTGAAACCCTCGTCAAATTGAAACTCGATCCCAAGAGCCTACTGAGCAGACCGAGTTCACTTTTATCAGCAGGCCCAGCAGCCTTTCACCTGCTACCCAGAAAAGTAAAGTCGGCACCGATTTTACTGGGGCAAACAACCATTGGTGATTTACCACAGATAAAAAGCTGGCCCGGTGATGGGGGGGCATTTATCACTCTACCCCAGGTCTACAGCGAAAGCAGTCGCAAGCCAGGCATTCGTTCATCCAATTTAGGAATGTACAGAGTACAGATTTCGGGGAACGATTACCTACAAGATCAGGAGATCGGTCTTCATTATCAGATCCATCGCGGGGTCGGTGTTCACCATCAGGAAGCATTGGACCTTGACAAACCCTTCCGTATAAATATTTTTGTGGGCGGTCCTCCAAGTCTGACAGTTGCTGCCGTGATGCCTTTGCCGGAAGGGATGCCAGAGTTATCTTTTGCTGGACTTCTCGGAGGGCACCGGATCCCACTAACCCAGCCCCCTGGCCTCTTGCCAATGCCGGCTGAAGCTGACTTTGTCATTTGCGGCACGATCGATCCAAAGCAGCAAAAATCCGAAGGGCCTTTTGGCGACCATCTTGGATACTACAGTTTAGCTCACGATTTCCCGGTTCTTAAAGTGGAGCGGGTCTATCATCGTCAGGACGCCATTTGGCCATTCACCACTGTTGGCCGGCCCCCTCAGGAAGATACCAGTTTCGGGGAGTTTATCCATGAATTGACAGGGGCGCTGATCCCGGAAGTTCTCCCAGGGATAAAAGCTGTCCATGCCGTCGATGCTGCTGGGGTTCACCCACTGCTATTGGCCATTGGCAGCGAGCGTTACACCCCCTACAGTCAACTTGACCGTCCTCAGGAGCTTCTTACTCAAGCTAATGCGGTTCTGGGTCAGGGACAACTGTCGCTGGCCAAATATCTGTTGATTGTCGCCGAAAATGATAATCCAGACCTGGATGTCAATGATATCCCAGGTTTTTTCCAGCACCTGTTAGAAAGAATCGACTGGCAGCGTGATCTACACTTCCAGACGGCTACAACAATTGACACTCTCGACTATAGTGGCCAGGGTTTAAACCAGGGCTCAAAAGTTGTAATGGCCGCCGTAGGGGAAAAGAAACGTGCCCTGCCTACGACTATCCCTGAAAATATAATTCTACCCCGCGGTTTCACAAAACCCACTATGGCCCTACCCGGGGTTTTGCTCATAACAGGCCCAAGTTGCAAAGAATATCATCCGGGTAAAGATCCGAATCTGCTGCGCTTTTGCAAAAAATTCTCCCCCGATAATCCAATCAACGACTTTCCCTTTATTATAATTGTCGATGATAGCGAGTTCTGCGCTGCTACATTAAATAACTGGCTGTGGGTTTGTTTTACCCGTTCCAACCCGGCAGCAGATATCTATGGAATTGGCAGCGCTACAGAAGCAAAGCATTGGGGCTGTGCTGGAGCGCTGGTTATTGATGCCCGCAGCAAACCGCACCACGCCCCAGCGCTGATAGATGACCCGGAAATTGAGCGCCAGGTTGATCAACTTGGTGTTAATGGTGGGCCATTACAAGGAATTATTTAATGTTCAATCCGAAGCTGCAACCCCCCAGACTCATCGATGCCATTGGCAATACACCGTTGATTGATATCTCTGCCCTGACCAGCAATCCGAGAATAAGACTGCTTGCAAAGCTCGAAGGGAGCAACCCCGGAGGATCGGTCAAGGATCGACCAGCCCTGTACATGATTAATAAAGCTGAAGAGGCTGGACAACTGAACACGGACAAGATGATCCTTGAGCCAACTTCAGGGAATACCGGAATCGCCATTGCGATGATCGGGGCAGCCAAAGGGTACCGGGTCAAGCTGGTAATGCCTGCCTGCGTCAGCACCGAACGACGCGGGATTCTGGAAGCCTACGGTGCAGAAACTGCCCTTTCTCCCGGCTGTCAAATGACAGATGGGGCAATCCATTTAGCGCATAAAATCCTGGAGGAAGAGCCAGGTCGCTACTTCATGCCCAATCAATACAGTAATCCCAATAATCCTTTAGCCCATTATGAAACAACTGCCCCGGAAATCATGCGGCAGACTGCCGGTGAGCTTGATTACTTTGTCGCCGGAATGGGGACATCGGGAACATTGATGGGGATAGGCAGATATTTTGAGGAACATGCCCCACAGGCCAAAGTTGTTGGTGTGGAACCGGGATTAGGACACAAAATTCAAGGGCTGAAAAATATGCACGAAGCCATTGTCCCGAAAATTTACGATCGGCAGAAACTCGCAGAAAAATTACTGGTTGAGGACGAAGAAGCCTACGCAATGACCCGTAAACTTGCCATCACAATGGGACTGTTTGTCGGCATGTCAAGTGGTGCAGCGGTTGCCGGAGCACTACAGATTGCCAAAAAAATCAATAGCGGTACTATTGTGACCTTGCTTCCAGACCGGGGGGATCGTTATTTAAGCACCAATTTATTCCGCTCCAGCTGTGCTGAGTGCCCGCCCTGATCAAGAAAAATCATCCCTCCCTCAAGCAGAGGGGGGGTGCAAATCGTCGAGTGGGGGAAAAGACTGTCAGCAACTGTCCCTCATCCACCCTTCAGGGCACCTTCTCCCCGAGGGAGAAGGAAGAAAGACTAGCAACTCAAAATTTACAATGCCTTGCACTTTTTAGCGTCTACAAATAAGAAACACTCCTGCAAGTAAAAGTGCCACTCCAAATATCCGTTTAAAATCGATTGGGATGCCGCGCATACCAAATAAACCATAGTGGTCCATCAGCAAACCAGCAACCAACTGTGACACGATCGTCAGGGCCAGCACCGCCGTTGTTCCAATCCGGGGAACACCGACAATTGTCATCGTCACAAAAAAAGCACCAAATAACCCTCCGGTTAATTGCCACCAGTCAGCTTCAGGTATCCGTCTAAAGCTCCCCTGACCGCTGCTCAGTGAAATAAAAAAAAGTATCAGTGTTCCAACAGCAAAGGAGATGGTTGCCGCTTGTAGAAAACCGGTTTTTTCAGCTAATCTGGCGTTGATTGATGGTTGCATCGCTACGGCTACACCACCAATAGCCATAAGAATCATCAGGACGATATTAGGCATTACTTTATCTCTTCACTCTTCTTTTGACAATTAAGACAAAAAGGGGATTCAGGTCGAACGTTCAAACGGGAATAACCAATTGGCTCCTCGCAGCATCGACACTCCCCATAGCGATCTGACTTGAGTGCCTGCAATGCCGCTTCAATCAGGATCAGACGTTGCTGATGCCCAGCCCGATTAGCTTTAGACATCGCTTGTTGCTGCATCGCATCCATTCGCGATAATCGACCGATAGGCTGGTCAAGATCAACAGCATGGCTGCTGGCAGACGACTTGGTCAGCAGCAATTCCAAGTCACTTTTTAAAGACAGTAACTTTTGGTGCAATTGTTCCTGCTGAGGTGCTGTCAAATCAGTCATCAGTGAGTTCGCTGCCGTACCAGCTTTGAAATCGCCTTGAATCCATCTGTTCCAGCAACTTTAACCAACTGGAAAAGAGCTGTTTCGGTTGTCGTAATCACCGCACCTGCCTTGGCTGCAGTACGAATCGCATTTCTATAGTCACTCTCAAATCGTGAACAGATAGCATCGCTCACCAGATGAACTATATAGCCACGATCGAGCAGATCGAGAACCGTCTGAAACACACAAACATGGGCTTCCATTCCGACAATAATAACCTGCTTGGCTCCAGTTTTTTCCAAAGCTGCCACAAATTTTTCATCTCCACAACAGCTGAAAGCCATTTTTTCAACGCATTCTTGATCTGTGGCCCCGCTCAATTCAGTGACAGTATGACCAAGTCCCTTAGAATATTGCTCTGTTGCAATAATCGGAAGATCAAGCGATTTGAACCCTTCTATCAATAAGTTCGCATGTAAAAGTAGCTGGCCATACAGAGCTTGATTCATCGCTGGTGCAAGTTTTTCCTGTACATCAATAACGACCAGTACCGCTTTCTCAGCTTCGAGCCAAAAATTATCCTTAAGTTTTCCCATTTCATTCTCCCCTTAATTAGAACTTAATATCTATTGCGCAAAATACGCATGATCAGTACACCCAGGATTGACAGCAGCAAGCCGACACAAACAAACAGATACCCCAAAGAGTGCCCTTCCCCCCATCCCCAAAGGTCTTTACCCTTCATGAAGACAATCAGAACAACTCCACCAAAAGTAAGAATCCCGCCAACAATGTAGGAAGTAAACGCTATAATCGGCCAGAATAAATCTTTAAATGTCATCTTTTTCCCTTGAAGCCTGAAACGGTGGAGGAGCGGCAGAAATGAAATGCAGACACTTATGTCTGTCGATCCATCAGCTCATTAAGGTTAAATATAAAGGGGCCACCAAATGGCAGCCCCTTATAAGCATTTAACAAAGTGACAAGTTAAAAGTGATGTCCACCAAAGAGGAAAGCATAAATCATCAGCAACGTTAATGCTACCCCAATCAATACAGCAGTGAACCCAAACCCTTTTAGGATGAAATCATAAAGGGCACCGCTCGGCTTATCCACCTCGTATTGCTCAAGAATTCCTTCTTCCTCATAGCGTTTCCACTGATCACCACGCTCTTCGATAAACTCTTCCTTCGGCAATTCACCATTGAAAACAACAAAGTCCATGGGGAACTTTTCTGGGCGGCCGTGAGTGTTGAAGAAGTGGACTGTAAAGATAAATCCAGTCGCCAGCAACGCTTCATCAGAGTGGATAATTGTTGCGACATTAAACACCCAACCAGGGAGTGCCGCACCAAAAAACTCTGGGAACCAGAGCATCAGGCCGGAACCACCAATGGCAAACATACCCCAGAAGACCGCTATAAAGTCGAACTTCTCCCAGTATGTCCAGCGATCAAAAGTTGGCTTTGGCCCCAGGAACATGAACCATCGTACCATCGCTGTGACATCATTAATATCTCGCAAATTGGGGCAAAGAGATTCCGGACCGAACAACCGTCTGAAGAACTCTGCAGGGTATTGCAATTTATAAAACAGAAACTTAGCGCTCATAAACAGTGCCATACCAAAGTAGACAAACGTAATTATTGCACCAACACGATGCAGGTAACCTGCATTCGCAGAGCCGCCAAAAAAGTCCATCAATACTTTTGCCCAAGCCTGATCAGCAAACTTGAGGGGCAAACCTGTCAGCGACAACAGTAAGAAACTGGTGATGACCAACAGATGCATGAAAATATGAACCTTGGTGAAACGGCGGTAAATCTTGTGCGGATTGTCAATATGGTGCAGAGTCCCCCCTGCAGCAAGAGCCTTCTTCTTTTCACTATTTTCGATAAAACCGCGGAACATCCACAGCAGCGAATGGAACCAGAAAACCCCAAAAGTTCCAACCAGCAATCCACTCATAGCAATATAGGTATAAAATAAAATCGGGTAGTTTTCACTATCTGTCATATCGCCATGGGCATAGAACTTAACGAACTGGGCTGAAGCATTTTCATGACATTCAGCACAAGCAACAATCAACTTATCAGGACTGAGGCTGGAGGCGGGATCTTCACTTGGTAAAACCTGGTGTGCCGTGTGGCAATCTGCACAGCCGGCAACTTTTTCTGGGTATCCAAGGTGGAAGTTTTTCCCGTGATAACTCTGCAAATAAGTATCTACAGCAACAGGTAAAACCTCATTCCTCTCCATCATCTCTTCATCAGCATGGCAAGTCATGCATGGTTCAGTGCGAAAACTGGCCCTTTCTCGGATATCCATTTCATTAACTGATGCTATTCCATGGAGACCGTGACAATCTATGCAGGCAGCCGAATCCATATTGCCAGCAGCAACCCCTTGAGAGTGAATAGAGATATGATATTCTTCAGCAGGGGTCGTATGACAGGAAACACAGATTTCGTTTGCACGCCTTTTGTCTTTTTCCCAGGCGGTGACTTCATGAATGTCTTTATGACATGAGGTACAGTTTAAACTGATATTAGGATGATCAAAATTATGGACACTATCAAAGTATTCCTTAAATTCCTGTTTATGACATCTAGAACAGTCCACAGGGCCAGGCAGAAGCTCGCCCTCCATATGTGCATCAATATCTGTCAATTCAATATGACAGGCGACACAGCCATTAGTGCCATGAACCGAAGCGGTAAAATCTTCTAAAGTCGTGACATCATCATGACATTCCAGACAGGCTTCTGGTGAGACGACAGCAACGGCCTGCGAACTCCACAATACCGCTAAAAAAAGTACAGAATAAAACAGAAACTTACGCATCGAAACTCTCCTTAATAATCATACCTTTTGAGCACACTGAAAAACCTGGGGAATTCCACTACAAATCACTTATATTTCATTTCTTAGACTGTTTGAGTGGCATCAAACAACCAATATTTTTCATTTTCAAAAGAAATCCCTGAAGACCTACGAGTGTATATTTTTATCATACAGAGCGGACACTACCTGTATCATAATTTTATTGCAACAAAAAATCTTTCAAAATTAACTGACATTTTACCTATAACTTTACTACGAATAAAATAGAATAGTGTTTTAATGATAGTTTTTTGCACAAAAAAAACGGCCCCAGTGGAGCCGTTTTAAATAATTTTACAGGCTGAATGATTAGTGACCCAAAATCGCGAGAACTTGCTCAGTGAATGGGTTAGCAAAGAGAATAATCATTGCCACAACGAAAACATAGATGGCCAAAGACTCAATCATGGCCAGACCAATCATCATGGTTGTCAAAATTTTACCAGAAGCACCTGGATTACGGGCAACACCTTCACAAGCGGCTTTAATAGCAATACCTTGACCGATACCGGTACCAACAGAACCTAGACCCATACCAAGACCAGCAGCAAGCATACACCAAGCAAAAAATTCCATTTTTTTCTCCTTCGTTTCAGTTGTATTGTTCCTACAATATATAGGACTGACCTTTCACCCCTGTGAAAGGCATAAATTTAGTGAGCTTCTTCAAGTGCTCCAGCAACATAGATCATTGCCAGCAACGTAAACACAAAAGTTTGGATAAACGCAATCAACACACCCATCAGCATCATTGGAATTGGCAGGAACAAAGGAACCAATGCAAGGAAAATCATCAGCACGATTTCATGCCCATACATGTTGCCAAAAAGACGCAGAGTCAGTGACAGAGGACGAGCCAAATGTCCAATGATCTCAATGATAAACATCAGTGGTGCCAGCCAGATAATTGGCCCCATAAAATGCTTGAGGTAACCAATTCCGTGTTTTCTGAAACCAACGACATGGGTTAACACAAACACAATCAATGCCAGAGCCGCATTGGTATTCAGATTAGCGGTTGGGGGATAAAAACCAGGAATCAACCCAATCAGGTTACAGACAAGGATGAAAAGGGCGAATGTTGCGATTAGAGGGAAGTAAGCCTTTCCTTCTTCACCCATAGTTTCTTCAATCAGACCCTCAATTCCTGTGACAACAGCCTCCATTAAATTCTGTACTCCAGAAGGGATCATGGAAATGGATCGAGATGCTAAAAAAGCAACGAGAATCAAGACAGCCATCACGAACCATGTATAGGTTACGTGCTCCCCAAAATGAAGATGTAACTGCTGTTCAATCCACTGCAGAAATAAAAATGGATGGGTCATGATTCAAACTCTCCTGTTTTTTGAAGATTTAATAAAGCCGTTTAGCAGTTGTGACAATAAGATTTATTACGACGACCGAAAGTCCAACAACCAGGGCTAGAGGATGAACCCCTCCTCGCACCAGTAACAAATAAATCGAGCAAGCAATAAACAGTAAACGGAACAGATAATTTCTTTTAAAGCCCTTTTCAGCTCCCAGATGTGGGTCACCCAGCACCTTGAATAAAGACCGTCCCAGCCAGCGATAATTGATAATGACAAGAACGCCACCCGCCAAGACACCCATTGTGACCGAAGATGACTGCCAGAAAAGACTCAATAAAACCAGTACAACCAAAATGATCCAGTTACGGCGTGCCATTTGAGCCAGAAGCTGATCATCCTGATGCATCATGATCGTCGCTGGCTTTCCCATCTTCCAGTTCCTGGCGCTTCAGTTCTCTTGTTGTCAATATATAAACATTACGGAAGCCGGAAATAACTCCAATCAATAACATGATCAGGGTAAACAATGGACCTGTTTCCAACCACCGGTCCAAGTAGACCCCCATTGCCAAACCGATAAGGATCGAAACGACAAGGGAAATCCCCACGCTCGATAGAAAACCGAGGCTTTTATATAATTGACGTTTATCTTCAGCCATTTAGGGGTGTCACCAATGCGCAAACTGGCTTAAAATCGGCCTTTTAGTACCACGGAGCTGGCAAAAGAGTCAAGATAGTTTTTCAAATCCCTGGGTCTCTACAACTTCAAAACAATAACAGATTGCATTTGCTATAATAAAAAAACGCCCCAGGAAATCCCGAGGCGCATTACATAAACTAGACCTTTAATAACCTTTATATCTTTGCTATTTGAACTGATGTCAAATTAGCACCATCAGGCATTAATTGTTGAATGCCCAGAGCAATGAAATTATGTGGAGCAAAAATAAGTCCCGCCGGCACTGATTCGCTGATAACGACCTTGCCGACAGTCGATCCAGTTGCGCTTGTTACCTTCACCGTATCACCATCGATAACACCCGCAGTCTTGGAATCCTCAAGACTCATCCTTAGCAACCCTTCAGCTTCAACTTCTAACGGCGCAGCAGCCCAAGTTGAGGTTGTTCCAAAATGGCCCGCGGAGGTGCCGGTTACTAATTGCAGTCCACCAACTCCCGTATCCACTGAAATCAGTTGATATTTGACCCCTCCCGATTCAACTTCATATGGTTTCTGCACATAGGTTTGATACTCATCTTCAAGAAAATGTCCGCCGCTATAAAGAGAAGTCAGTTCTCTGAGCTCATCGTAAATACCAGCCCGGTCCTGGGTCATCCCATGTTTACTTAGACGGGCATAAAGTTCAGCAAAAACGTCCCAATCCTCTCGGCATTGTCCTACGGGTTTGATCGCCGCATTAAAATGGCGAACCGTCTGGTCAAGTGAGGTAAAACTTCCTGACTTCTCAGCATACGAGCTCCCCGGAAGGACAACAGTTGCAAGAGCGGTAATTTCAGTTGGAAAAATGTCTTGAACGACCAGAACTTCAACTTTTTCCAAAGCTTTCAGCCAACGGCTACTATTGGGAAAACTTTGCGGGTTGGTAGCAGCTAAGTAAAGGAAGCGGATTGTTCCTGACTCGATTTCCTGTAAAATTCCATCAGCGTCAAGGCCGTCATCAGGAAGGTCACACTTCCAGGCTGCGGCAAACTTTGACTTATTATCTGCATAGGGCTGAAAGCCGGGAAGATTTTCTGCATAAACTCCCATATTGAGAACACCTTGAGTATTCCCTTTTTCATCCAGCGGAAACAATCCACTGTCAGCAGATAAAGCTCCACTTAAAATCGCTAAGTTGGCAACAGCAGCGGCTTTTGAGGTGCCAAATGCTGACTTACTGATATCAGATCCAAAAACGACCACAACTTTATTGGCTTTTCCAATGATGTCTGCAGCCTGCTCCAAAGCCTCAAGACTGAGTCCGGTTGCCGCAACAACACCTGCGAGGTCAACAGCATTGAGATCAGCTTTCATCTCCTCATAGTTTGAAACCGTGAGCTTCAGATTTTCATCATCAAGATAATTTCGATCCAGCAACAAGCGACCGAGGCCATTTGCCAAGGCTATCTCACTGCCAGGATTATAACTGAGCTGGCTCTCTGCAAATTGGCTCAAATGGATCTGACGCATATTGGCAATGACAAGCTTTCCATCCCCGCGCCGCACTGCGTCCTGAATCTTCCAATCAACAGCAGGAGCCTCTGCAGTCGGATCAGCACCAAAGACCAGAACGGCATCGGCAGTCCCGATCACATCCATCTGGTTGCTGGCGCCGTGTAATCCCAGCCCCTTATCAAGAGCACGCAAAGCACGTAGAGCACCAAAACGTGCTTCGGTGTCGATATTGTTGCTCCCTATGGCCGCCCTGAAAAGTTTCTGAAACAAGTAATTTTCTTCATTGGTCAGGCGCGGAGAGGCAAACCCGGCAATCGCTGCAGCACCACTCTCTTCCTTGATTCTTTTGATATCTGCCACAACTCTCTCAAAAGCTTTATCCCAGGAAGCAGGTTTCTGATCTACTACTGGCTCAAGTAAGCGTTGCTTATGATTGATATAGCTATAGCCAAAGAAGCCACCGACACAGAGGGTTCCTTTGTTGGTTGTGCTATTATCATCAGATGTGACTCGAAGAACTTCATTATTCAGCACATTGAGATCAATCTGACACTGGCTGGGGCAATAGCTACAGACAGATGGGGCTTTCTTTAATGTCCAGGGACGTGCCTTGAATTTAAACGGCTTCGAGATCATGGTCCCGGTCGGACACACAGAGACACAGTTACCACAATAGGTACAGTTTTCAACTTTCTTGTCAATAAAAGCCTTGTCACCCTTGTCATTAACAAACAGAGCGTCGGCACCAATCAACTCGTGACAAACCTTGACACATTTTTCACAGAGAATACAACGACTTGGGACTTGCTGGATCAACGGCCAGTGATTAATTGTTTCTGGATTAACGTCGTCAGCTTCAAATTCTTGCCTAACAACATCCAACTCATAGCAGACATCCTGCAAGTCACATTCCCCACCAGCGTCACAAACAGGGCAATCCAGAGGATGATTGACCAGTATCAATTCCATGATCTGTCTACGGGATTTCGCCAGTTTCTCAGACTGGGTTGTAACGTTGATTCCTTCTTTAACCGGGGTATTACATGCAGTCATCGGACGATCGACGCCCTCAATCTCTACAGCGCAAATCCGGCAAGCACCTGTCGTTGATACTTTTTCTAACCAACAGAGGGTTGGAATATGAATATCCACTTGCCGAGCGGCCTCAAGAATTGTTGTGCCCTTGGGAACGCTTACCGACTTACCGTCTATCGTCAGGTTAACCATATTATATTTCCTCGAATACTGGCTGATTAATCCGGGGTCCCTGCGAAAAATCAACCTCTGTGATGTTTTTAGCCTAAATAGCGATCATCGAAACACGGTAACAGCGCAAGCAACGTTCAGCTTCCATAACGGCCTCACTATCTGAGAAACCTAACTCAACTTCGTTATAGTTGCCAGCACTGGCTCGTTCTTTACCGTGGATTTCATGCTGATTGAAACGTTGAACAGCATCAAGCCAAGGAACTTCTTCATTCTTATCGTAAACACCAAGATTGGACAAAATATCTTCGTGGAAATCTTCATCGGTCAGATAGGCATTGCCTTCTTCCAGCCAGCGCTGGATAACTCTGGCAGCACGGTGTGCATTACCGACACAGGCAACAACAGTCAGTGGCCCAATCTCGGCATCGCCTGAAGCGAAGACACCATCCATATCTGTCAGCAGGGTCCGTGATAAAGGATTTCCCATCACATCATTCAAATCCCGATCGGCTGCATTTTTCAGAGGAACATATTTGGTAACAACAGTATTCCAACGGGTAATCTTAATTCCTGTATCTTCAGTGATGAAAGAGAGATCCGGATCTTGTCCGATGGCTGGAATTAAGGTATCGCACTCAACGATAAACTCACTACCTTCAATTGGCTGTGGCCGACGGCGACCTGAATCATCAGGCTCACCCAATTCCATTTTCAGACATTCCACTCCGGTGACTTGACGATTTTCATCAACAACTATCTTCTTCGGCAGCACCAGAAACTCAAACCGGACACCTTCTTCGTCAGCACCGTCAATTTCCCAGATATCCGCCGGCATTTCGTTCCGAGTACGCCGATAAAGAAGAACGGATTCTTCAGCACCCTCACGCAACGCCACCCGGACGCAGTCAATAGCGGTGTTGCCTCCGCCAACGACGCAGACCTTTTTTCCCATACCAGTCGGCTTTCCTAGATAAGCTTCCCGCAGAAACTCAATACCACCTTCAAGGAAACCGCTGTAGCCTTCGTCTTCACCCTCAACACCCATTGGTTTTGATTTGTGAGCACCCGGAGCAAGCAGAACAGCATCAAACTTATCTTTCAACTCCATCAGGCTGATATCGGTACCGACTCTAGTGTCATAAATTATTTCAACACCCATGGAGCAGATAATATCAATATCCCGCTGCAGAATATGGCGTGGCATCCGGTAGGCAGGAATGCCAACAGCGATCATGCCGCCACCAAACCCTTCTGGCAATGCCTCATAGATCGTACAGGGATAACCTTCAAGAGCCAGGTAATAGGCCGCAGCCAGTCCAGCAGGACCTGCACCAACGATGGCGACAGTTTTATCTTTTTTCGGCTTGGGCTGCATTGATGGCTGATGATTATGTTTCCACTCATAGTCAGATGCAGTTCGCTTGAGCACCATAATATTGATAGGACTGTCAACATTGGCGCGGCGGCAGGCGGTCTCACAGGGGTGCGGACATACACGACCACAAATTGCCGGCAATGGCATACTCTCACGAATAATATCCAGCGATTCATCAAAGCGGCGATCTTTAATCGCCTCAATGTAAGCAGGAATGTCAATATGAGAAGGGCATTTATCCTGACAGGGAGCTGTCACCTTCGACTTAAAGTCAACAGCTTTCTTGGAAACTTTCTCACCACGAATATAGGCAAGATAATCTTCTCTAAAATGCTTGACCGTATCTACAATTGGAATTGCCGACGTCATACACAGAGTACATTTACAATTCTGCAATAATTCGGCAATGTTCTCTATCGTATCCAGATCGCTCTCTTCACCTTTTCCAGAGATGATCCGTGCCAAGGTGTCCTGCATGACCCGGGTCCCCTTTTTCCCTGGAGAACATTTGGCACAGCAATAGTCTTCTTGCACGCGTTTGGCATATTCTGCTGCCATTGCCACAACATCGACACTGGGATCATTAAGAATAAGGCCATCCCATCCCATAAAGGCAGAAATCTGCCTCTCACCATCAAAGGTAACTGGCAGTTTCTTTTTGGCGACCTCAACTTCGGTATCGCCACCCTGGCGATTATCGATAACCTGTCTTCCCCAACTGGAAAAAGCAACCTGTGACAAACCGGCCTCCTATGACCTGCTTCGACCCTCCAAAAAGGAAGGTCGAAAAACCCGCTGAAGGGTAGAATCACCAGATGTTCTGGCGGTTTTCAGTACCTGGAATCGTATACAGTATGCAGGTAGATACCACAAACAACAGCCCTAAATCAAGGCTATTTTTTTCTTGTAACGATGTAAGTAAAATAGATTAAAGACAAGGAAAATCAATTCGTTAGATTGCATAATCAACGACTATTCTATTCTTTCCATGGCAGCACAGGAGGCTCATTTTCAATCAACCAGACTCCTGGTTTTGTCATCTTTTCCTGAACTAATCGCCACTGTTGCTGCCATTGCCATTTCTTGATCCGACTAGAGGGCAATCGATAGTATTCCATTTCGTATACAGCATTTGCCTGCCCTTTTCCGACTGTCATATCAATGCTCAGAACCTGACTCTCGACAATATGGAGGTCTTCATCTTCCTGAAATTGATCAAGGAAAAAGCCCCGTACATCCGGGTGAACATATACCGCTGCACCAGAAAAATCCTGCCAGCGCATTGATTCACTAAATCCAAAACTGATCTTGTCTAATCCAGGGCCCATATCGACCGTACCAAGGCAAGCAGACAGCAATGGGCACAGTAAGATCAACAGCAATAAATTACGCATAGCAAATTTGTCCCTTAGCACCGTTGTTCTTTAGTTGCGAAATGGTCGATTGATAATTATCGGCACCAAATACCGCACTCCCCGCCACAAAAACATCAGCGCCAGCAGCCGCAATCTGTTCTATATTGTCAACCTTCACCCCACCATCGACTTCCAGTTCAATCTGCAATCCAAGAGCATTTATCTGCTGTCGCAACGCTCCAATCTTCGGCAAACACGACTCAATGAAAGATTGCCCACCAAACCCTGGGTTGACCGTCATCAGCAAAACCAGGTCCAAATCAGGGAGGATCATATCCAGTGCGGAAAGGGGTGTCGCCGGATTCAGAGAAACACCCGCTTTTTTCCCCAGAGATTTAATCAGCTGAATGGTACGGTGTAAATGCCTGACAGCTTCAGCATGAACCACAATAATATCGGCACCTGCCTTGGCAAAATCTGGAATATACAGATCAGGATTTTCAATCATCAGATGGACATCCAGAGGGAGATTGGTCACCGGTCGGATGGCATCAACAATCAGAGGGCCAATAGTAATATTGGGAACAAAGTGTCCATCCATGACATCAACATGGACGTAATCTGCACCAGCGTGATCGATAGCCCTTATCTCCTCGCCCAGACGGGAGAAGTCAGCTGAAAGGATTGAGGGAGCAATTTTAATCATAATTTTGTCCAATCGATAGAATGACCGCTGTCAAGGTCGTCGCTGTAACCGGGCAGCAAAAAAAGCGTCCATATTATTGTGCCGATGGGGGTAGCTACGCAAAGTTCCCTTATCAGTAAACAGGTCAGCCCAGTCGCGGGATACCTGTTCACTCAGGTTTTCCAATACAAATTCGGGATGATCTTCCACAAAACCGTCAATAATTGCATCGGTTTCACCATGGCTGAAGGTACAAACCGAATAGAGCAATTTTCCACCGGGCTTGATGAGAGGTACAATATTCTCAAGAATCTGACGCTGTAAAATCGCCAGTTCCCGGAGGTTGACTGGAGATTTATTCCATCGGCCTTCAGGATTACGCCGCAGCACTCCGAGGCCACTACAAGGAGCATCAAGCAGCACTCGATCAAAACTTTGAGCCTCAAGAAAATCCGGGGCTTCGGTTAAATCCCATGGTCGTGCTGTAACTGATGTGCACCCCAACCTTTTGCCACTCTCCTCGATCAATTCAACCCGTCGTGGATATTTATCAAGAGCAAGGATTTCTGCCTGATTGTCCGTCAATGCTGCCAGATGTGTCGTTTTCCCGCCCGGAGCAGCACATGCATCCAGAATCCGCTCTCCCGGCTGAGCATCCAAAAGGTGCGCCATCAGAATACTCGCCTCATCCTGCACCTGATACCAGCCTTCAGCATCTCCCGGTAACGAATTTTCTCCCCGCTGATCAACCGTTATCCCTTCAGGGGTAAATAAGCAGGGATGGGCCTGATGTCCAGCTGCCGCCAATTCTCGCAAAAAATCATCCCGGGTTGTTTTTAAGGTATTAACCCGCAAAGTGAGAGGTGGAGGTCCCGCCAGGCTTTCGCCCAGAGCCCGTGCCTCAAAGTTCGGTAATTGCCGCATCAGCTCTTTAGTCAGCCAGACCGGTTGGCTGCAGACATGCTGGAGGTAAGGCTTAATTTTTTCTGGCGTTGGCCAGAGGATATCTGCTCTTCCTCGATCAAGAGAGCGTAATACTCCGTTAATAAAACCAACCGCTTTTTCCAACTTCAATTCACGCGCCAGTTCCACCGTTGAATTCACCGCTGCATGAGCCGGCACCCGATCCAGTTCGAGAAGCTGATAAGTACCGAGCCGCAGCAACCACAAAACTTCTGGCTGCAAACGCGGCAAAGGTTGGTTGCAAAACTGCGCCAAAGCAAAATCGACCCGACCCTGCAAACGCAAAAGACCATAAACCAGCTCTGTAACCAGACGCCGATCCCGTGGTTCCAGCTTGGAACGATCCAACACTGTATCCAGCACCACATCGGAAAAGGCACCATCAGCTACTCTTTGCAGGATTTCATAAGCCGCTCGTCGCGGACTGTCGGTTGGTCGGGAAGACAATTAAATCTGCATCCCTTCAAGACGACGGATTCGTTCTTCCATCGGTGGGTGGGTGGAAAACAGCTTTGCCAATTTCTTTCCACTGAGAGGATTGACGATAAACATATGCGCCGTTGCCTCATTGACCTTTTGCATGGGCATCCGGTGATTGGCTGATTCGAGCTTACGCAGGGCGTTCGCAAGGGAGTGAGGATTGCCGCTAAGCTGCGCCCCTTTTTGATCAGCACCATATTCCCTGGAACGTGAAATAGCCATTTGTACCAACATTGCTGCGATCGGGGCCAGAAGCATCATTGCAAACATCGCAATCGGATTACTATCCTCATCATCACGGCCGCCAAAAATCATTGACCATTGCGCCATGTGAGCCAAAAAGCTGATGGCTCCGGCAAAGGTAGCTGCAATTGAACCAATTAAAATGTCACGATTCTGCACATGGGCCAGCTCATGGGCCATAACCCCTTTCAGTTCGTCACGACTGAGAATCCGGGTAATCCCTTGCGTCGCAGCCACAACAGCATGGCTGGGATTGCGTCCGGTGGCGAAAGCATTTGGTGTTTCCTGAGGAAGAAGATAAACCTTGGGCATAATCAGATTATTCTGTTGGCAAAGCTCACTAACAACTTCGTAAAGTTCACCACTCTGGGTTTCCTGACCACGATACATCTTGATAACAACCTTATCGGAAAACCAGTAACTCCCCAGATTCATCGCTGCAGCCATAATCAGGGCAAAGAAGGCCCCACCTTGGCCCCCCAAAGCTCCACCTGCACCGACCAGAACCAGAGTCAGTAAAGTCATTAACATTACGGTACGTGCTGTATTCATTTTCTATCCAGTTCCCTATATTTAGACTTTGTCTCGCTATGATTGTTGCAATTGTGTTCCTGTAAATAGCGGTCTTCCGCTGAGAAAATTCATTGCTGAGAGGCGCTTTTTCCCCGGCAACTGCAGTTCGCCAACAATCAAAGATCCTTTGCCACAAGCAATGCACACACCAGTTTTATCTGCAGAAAGGATTGTCCCGGGCTGACCAGAAATAGCTTCAGCAACTGCTGTTGTCGCGACTTTAAGTACCTCGCCATCCAGGTAAGTATAAGCCCCGGGCCAGGGATCAAGTCCGCGCACCTGATTGTGGATATCTTCGGCGGGCCTTTGCCAGTCAATCAGCCCATCCTCTTTCTTCATCATAGGTGCATAGCAGCTCAGTTCATCATTCTGTTTTTCTGCAACCAGAGTTCCGGCACAAAGTTGTTGCAGGGTCTCTTCCAATGCTTCCCGCCCCAACAATGTTAGACGATCATGCAGCTCCCCGGCAGTTTCATTCTTGTCGATGTCCAAACTACGCTTAACCAACATATCCCCGGTATCAAGGCCAACATCCATCAGCATTGTTGTCACCCCGGTTATGGTTTCACCATCAATAATCGCCTTGTTGATGGGAGCAGCACCACGATATTTAGGCAGCAGAGAGGCGTGAACATTGATACAGTGGTAGCGGGGGAGATCAAGAACCGCTTTGGGGAGTATCTGCCCATAAGCAACAACAATAATAAGATCCGGCTGCAGTTCCCGCAATTCTTTCACCGCACCAGGATCACGTAATTTCTGCGGTTGAAAAACCGGGATACCATGTTCCAAGGCTAACTGTTTAACAGGAGATGCCGCGAGCTTCTTGCCTCGGCCTTTGGGGCGGTCGGGCTGAGTATAGACCCCGACAAGATTCACCCCAAAATCAAACAAACCTTCCAGCGTCTGCAGGGCAAATTCCGGAGTCCCCATAAAAACCGTGCGCAAACTCTCAGGCTTGAGCATTTTCAGCTTCCTTTTCCTTCAGCGCTTTCATATATTTTTTTCGGAACATTGATCGCTTCAAGGGGGAGAGACGATCGACAAACAGAATCCCTTCAAGATGATCAATTTCATGTTGCATCCCAATAGCCAGTAACCCTTCCGCCTCCCGTTCATGGAAATTGCCATCAGTGTCCTGATAGCGCAACGTTGCTGTTGCATGACGCTTGACGCTGGCCCAGTAGCCAGGGACAGAAAGACAGCCTTCTTCTTCCAGGGAGTCCCCTTCTCCAGCAATAATTTCAGGATTTACGGCAACCAGAAGATCGTTTGGCTCATCACTTGCGGAGCAGTCCAGAACTATCAATCGCTGCAAAACTCCCACCTGCGGTGCTGCCAAGCCCACTCCTGGAGCTGCATACATTGTCTCAGCCATATCTGCAGCAAGCTGTTTAAGTTCAGTATTAAATTCAGTGACGGGCACTGATTTCTGTTTCAACAGAGGTTCAGGGTAATGCAAAATTTCTCGTAGAGCCATGTTCTTCTCCGGCAGTTAATATTGTCGTAAGTACCTTATAAACAGAAACTTCTCTTATATGTTCATCTGCTATTTTACCGCTTTACCAGATCTACAGTCAACAATAGGGAAACCGATTTGGCGGGTGTCACGGGAACAATAGCAATTTCAAGGCAAAAACCAGCACGGTCAAACTGACGATTTTTTTGATCCAGTCGTGCCCTTTGTCAACAGCAAGCTTTGGCCCGATCATCCCACCAAGCGAATTTCCCGCTGCCAGAGCAAAACCAAGGTAATAATCAACCTGCCCATGATAAATGAACACTCCAAGAGCAATAAAAGTGTAGGCAAAAATAACAAAGACCTTAATGGCATTGATCCGCACCAGATCAAGCCCATGGATCAACAGTGCCGTAATCACGATAAACCCAACCCCGGCCTGCACAAATCCACCATAGACGCCAACACCGAAAAAGGAGATGACAATCAAGACCTTGCGCCAAAAGCCAAACTGCACATCCTCCTGGCGAAAACGCTTCATCGGATCAATAGCCGTAAATATCAAGACCCCAACCATAATCAGAGCTAGAACTCTCTTGAACACCTGATCATCAAGGTCGATTGCCAGATTCGCCCCAACCCAACTCCCCAATAACGCTGGAGGGGTACAGAGCAGTGCCAGCTGCAGTGGTAGCATCCCCCGCTTACTGAACCCACGGATGGCAAAAATGTTTTGACAAAATATCGCGATTCGGTTGGTGCCATTAGCAACCGATCCCGGCAAACCCATAAAAATCAACAAGGGCAAGGTCAACAGTGAGCCCCCCCCCGCCAGAGTATTAAGAATTCCAGCTACAATGCCAACAACCAGCAATAACGGAAGCTGCCAAAAATATGCATCCATCAACCATGATCTCCAATCATATTGCGAATGACCTCCCCTGCCATCGTCAATCCAAACAGGGGGGGGAGGTACGATGTACTGCCCAGAACCGGCTTCCGCTCCGTAGCATCGGGGCCAGTCAGTGGACGAAACTCTTCTGTGGAATAGACGACTTTGATCCCCTGTTCAATACCATGTTTTCTAAGTTCTTTCCGAATGGTTCGCGCTAATCGACATTTTTTTGTCTGTGAAATATCATCAACCTTAACCAGAGTGGGATCAAGCTTATTAGCAGCCCCCATAGAAGAGATAATCGGTATCCCTTTTTCATGACAACTCTGAATCAAGTGCAACTTGTCGGTAATATTGTCGATACAGTCAAGCACATAATCAAATTTCGATGAAAGCAATTCAATACTGGTATCATGCTGGTAAGCGATGCACTTTTCCACAATCTGGGCCAGCGGATTGATCGCCCGACAGCGCTCTGCCATCACGGTAACCTTTGCTCTTCCAATTGTTGCCTCCAGAGCATGGATTTGCCGGTTGATGTTGGTCACGTTGACATTATCAAAATCAACCAGGGTCAGCTGACCAACCCCACCACGGACCAGAGCTTCAACGGCATAACTACCAACCCCACCAACACCAAAAACAGCGACAGAGGCTCCTTGTAATCGCCTCAGAGCAGCAGCACCAACCAACAGCTGTATCCGGTTGAATCGATCATTTATCATCGGGCAAATTATCCTGAAATCCGAACAACTGATTAGCGTTTGCTGTGGTGGCCCGTGCCACTTCTTCAACGGTGCAGTTGCGCAATTCCGCTATTTTTGCTGCAACCTGCAGTAACACCTCTGGCTTTTCGGCCATATCGGGAAGGTCAGTTTCCAGAACCAGCGCCGAAGACGGGAGCACTGTCACAGCATGCGGCAATTTACGCGCATTTTTCCGTAACAGTATTGGCCCGACCCCGATCTTAAACCCCAGATCAACCAATTGCTGTGCCACCGGCAACCCAGCTGAAAAAGCGTGCCAAACCCCGCCTGTTTTCTCCCCAACTTTCAATTCACGCAGAATTGCCAATAGCTTCCCGGTTGCCTGACGGTTGTGCAATAACACCGGCAAGTTCGCATCAAGAGCTATCTGCAGTTGGGCTCGTAGCGCTACTTCTTGCTGAAGTATTGATGGCCCAACCGTGCCATCCAACCCAATTTCACCAATCGCTACAACCTTCTTTTGCGCTACGATTTTGCGTAGTTGTTCTTCTGCCTGGGCATTCCACTGGTCCGCGTAAGCAGGATGCAATCCCGGCGCAAGATACACAGTTTCGGCAATTTCCGCCAGAGCAAGCATCCCAGACCAACCGCTGACGCGCACCCCAGGCACAACAAAGCACCTAATCCCCACTTGACGCGCTTCTGAAAGGAAATGTGATCCCTGACCATTGAGTTCAGGAGCATCCAGATGAATATGGGTATCAATCAGTGAAGACATCAGAACATGGTAGCAAAAGCGGGGGAGAAGAGATAGGAAAAGTCGAATACACAAGTTGAATTCCGCATGACACTCGCCTGAGCAAGTGCCATGCGGATAGGGGACAAGGAAATTAACTGTTTAGCAAGTTGATCAGTGCCCGTCGCTTCAATCCCCCCTTGAGCATTGATTGCACCTTTTCTTCCAATCCATCGAGAGTGATTTCATCAACCATCCCCGCCAGGTTATCCAGTTTCCACTCATCTGCAAGTTTCCGCCATGCCCTGGTTCTTCGTGCCATTGGACACTCGGCAGAATCGATACCAATTAAGCGCACACCACGGAGAATAAAGGGGAACACACTGACGTTGAGATCAGTTGATCCGACCAAACCACAACAGGTCACAACACCATCATACTGGGTTGATTTGATAGCTGCAGCAAGCATATCACCACCGACACAGTCCACCACCCCGGCCCATGTTGTTTTCAACATCGGCCGCTCATTTCCGGTCATTAGTGTTTCCCGACTGATAACAGCTTCTGCGCCCAACCCCTTAAGGTATTCGGTTTCTTCAAGCTTACCTGTTACCGCCGTCACCTTAAAACCGATCTTTGCCAGAATTGCGACGGCCAAACTGCCGACACCACCGGTTGCACCAGTCACTAGAACAGGACCACTCTCTGGATTCACGCCATTTTCCACCAACTCCAGAACAGACAAAGCTGCTGTCAAACCTGCAGTTCCGAACATCATGCTTTCTTTAAGAGTCAGCCCCTTTGGAAGCGCCAGTGCCCATTGATTCGGTACGCGGATCATCTGCCCAAAACCACCATCGGTTTCCATCCCCAGATCGTAACTGGTCACAATCACCTTATCGCCCGGCTGATAAAAATTATCCTCACAGGAAACAACCTCTCCAGCGGCATCAATTCCGGGCGTATGGGGAAAGTTTCTTGTCACCCCTGGGTTGCCAACGGAGGAGAGAGCATCTTTAAAATTAAGGGAAGAGTAGTGTACCTTGACCACCAACTCACCAACAGGTAAATCATCGAGGGAACGGGTGACAACTGCACGAGTAAAAACTTTTTTCTCTGGTTGCTCCACCAGCAGAGCTTTAAATTCAGTCGACATATATGCCTCCTTAAAGGGAAAGATTGACTTTCATTCTATTCGGCAATAAAACTACTGTGACAGTAGCCATAAAACAAGTACATACTTTTTTGTATTGTAGTATCCAAAAAGATACTAATGGAGAAACATGGCACTTATGGAAGATATAGCAAATTATCGATGTACCGTATCGGTAACACTGGACATTATCGGCGGCAAATGGAAATCGCTGATTCTCTGGCAGCTGAGCTTTAAAACCCTCCGCTTCAGTCAGTTGCAGCGCCGTTTATCCAAAGTTACTCAAAAAATGCTCACCCAGCAACTCCGGGAACTGGAGCGAGATGGGCTGATTCAGCGAAAAGTTTATGCCGAAGTTCCGCCGCGGGTTGAATATTCATTAACGGAAATGGGGCAGAGTGTCGTTCCAATCCTGCAGTTGATGTTTCAGTGGGGCAAAGACTACCTGACCGCAACAGAACAAATGGCCATGGATGATTGCGCAATAGACCAGACATCTTCTACTCGCTAGACCTCATCCTTCTTTTGTCGCCTTGATCACCACAAAAGCTCCTTGCCCAAAACCATCAAGAACAGTTTCTTCTGGGTCTCCAGGGATCAGGGTCTGTTTAATCTCGGTTGTCCTGAATTTTGCGATTTTCAGGTAATCCAGAACTTCCTGCGTTGAAAAGAAGGTTGCTTCTTGATAAAATTTACTTTTATGACGATTCTGCAGGTATTTCTGCCCCAGTTCGCTCTCCATATCGACAAAGCCAACCAGGATACAGCCTCCTGGCACGAGAACCCGCAGCGCCTCCTGAAAAGACTTGACCACATCGTCAACAAAACAAATCGTTGTCACCATCAGTGCAAAGTCAAATTGATCTGCAGGAAATGGTAGTTCTTCAGCGACACCGGGGTGCACCTCTAACCCTAGTTTCTTAGCTTTAGCGGCCATCTGTATTGAGGGTTCTACCCCAATCTTGATACCCAGCGGTATGGCAAATTTTCCAGACCCAATACCAATCTCCAGCCCCGTAGCGTTACCTGTTGGAAGCAGCTGGCGAATCGCTTTCAATTCTGCCGCATAAGCTTCTTGGTTTTTGTCAAACCAGTCATCATAGGCATCACTATGTCTTTCAAACGCACCAATTTTCGGCATACACAACCCCCAAAGATCAAATCCCGGAAAATGAATCCTATCTGCATTCATAGCCTGGGATTTGATCTTGAAAATCTTTATGTCTAATTATTTTTTATCGCTCCCAAGTAAGCCCTTCAAAAGGCTTCCAGCCTTTTCATCAACGGCCTTATCAATTTCTGGAGATAGGCCCGTCGGAACTTGTTCTTTTATTTTCTTTTGCAAATCCTCCACCTTCTTTTCCACCTGGACTTTTGCCTGACCAATAACCTCTGTCTTGATATTTTCGAGACCACCCAGCTCACCAGCAAGAAGTTTCGCCAGTGCTGGAGATAGCTGTCCGGAGCTTTTTTGTGCCACGCTGAGAACAGCCTGAACCACCTTTTGTATCAACTCAGACATTGGCAGCCCTTGCTCCTCAGCACCCAGATTGCGTAACTCAATCTTTGGCAGAACCAAGTTGACTTTTGAGGCTTGCCCGAGAAAATCGAGGCTGGCATCAACCTGCACATCTTCCAGAGAAAAATATTCTATAATAAAGTTTTTACCTTCTTTGGTCGCAGGAGAAGGAGTTGATTTCCCTTTGTTGCCACTTAGACTTTTGGTCCGAGCCAGGATAGGATCAATGTTATTTTTTTTACCCACCTGTTCCAGATTGATCCGAATATGACTTAAACTAACGCGTGGAACGGTAATGGTATCCCCAAGCAATGAGCCCAATGAGACTGCAACCTCACCCTGACCAAGACTCATAAACGTCTGCGCCTTAAACCCAGCGGGATTGGCCACATTCAACCCACCCAGTGAAACCTCACCGCCAAAAAGGGAAATATGGATTGCATCCAGATTGGTTTGCACCCCCAGTGCCATTTCACCGCCTTGTTCAATCGACTTTTTAGCAATAACATCAACATAGAAAAATGCCCCAGCAACAGCGATAAGGACAACAACCAACAGGGCGCCGAACAATTTAAACAGCATTTTCATGAACTTCCTCCATTTCCTAATGAGATTCAAATTGGAGTATAACACCAATGTCTACAACTACCAAAGTTAGCCAAAGGAGATTGTCCTATTCTCGGTGGTCATTGACTTGAAAACTGAATCACCATAAAGTCCCTGAAAAACGAAGAGGAAGAAAATGAATGTCCACTATCTGCAACATGTTCCGTTTGAGGGACTTGGTAGCATGGAATCTGCGTTAAAAACCAGCGGACACCAGCTCTCCTGCACCCACCTTTATAAAGATCAAAAGCTTCCCTCTATTGAAGAAATAGACTGGTTAATTATCATGGGTGGCCCAATGGGGGTTCATGACGAAACTGAACATCCCTGGTTGAAGCCGGAAAAAGAATTTATTCATCAGGCTATTGAAACCGGAAAAACGGTTCTGGGGATTTGCCTGGGTGCGCAACTGATTGCTGCTGCGATGGGGGGCCATGTCTATAAAAACCAGCACAAGGAAATTGGCTGGTTTGATATCCATCGCGATTCTAAAGCAGACACGACGGTTCTGAGTTCCGCAATCCCGCAGCAAGCGGAAGTCTTCCATTGGCATGGCGACACCTTTGACATTCCTGCCGGAGCACAACCACTCGCATCCAGCAGTGCCTGTCAAAATCAAGGGTTTATTTTCGATAACCGGGTCGTGGGATTACAATTCCATCTGGAAACAACACCCGACCTCATTTACGATCTGATCAACAGTTCCCGGGAAGACCTTGACAGTTCCAGCTATGTCCAATCGGAAGAGGAGATGGTTGCCAGGCCACAGCGTCTTACCCGGATCAATGAGATCATGGCAGCGATCCTGAAAACTCTAGAGAAAAACCACGGATAATTGATGAAAAAACTTGCCAATTTCTTTCTGCTTATTTTCATTATTTCCGCAATTTTCGGCATTGCCAACGAACTCCTGCAGCTGCTTTTTGCCACTCCACTGCTTTCTGGGGTATATCAATTCAGCCGACTGATGTGCATCCTGTCTGGAGGGATTGTTTACCTGGGGTTTGCCTTTAATCGGCATCTGCCAAAAATTGTTCTTTTCCCTCTATTTGCCTGGATATTCTGGGGGCTGGTCGGACACTGGCCACTTGGAAATATTGATGGTGGGCACAACCAACTCTACCTTGCCTGTGGGCAATTAGCGCTTGGCTTTTTGATGCTGCAATTGAACCAGCATATAAACCAAAAAAGTCCATTACTCATCCCAAGTCAGTTTGTTGGTCCAGCATTCAGTGGTCAGAACCTGCTGCGCTTCTGTCTGATCAACGTTCTGGTATTGCCAATTGCCCTTATACTGGTCAGCTACGCTTTTGTTGATCATCTGATTGAAACCAAGACTGCAGGATTTGTCCAGTTGAAACCAAACGGTCTTTACATGACGGAACGAATTTACCAACAGGGAGATAAATGGATCAGGTTGGCAGGAATGATCCATCTGGGTCAGGAAGCCTATTTCTCAGACCTGATAGATTCAATTTCAGATAAACGGACTATTATTCTTGCCGAAGGCGTCACCGATACAGATGGATTGATGACTGAACGTTTCAGCTACGGGAAAATTGCGGAACTTCTTGGTCTGACATCACAAGAAAAGGTTCGCTTTAAAGGCAAACAGATCGATGCAATTGATCTTGACCAGGAGATGACTGACGCTACAGAGACTCCACATCTCCTGTCTGCTGATATCGACCTGAATCAGTTTGACCCACACACCCTTGAAATTCTCAACGCTCTGGCAAAGTATGTCTTGAGCGCAGAGTCTTTGACTGACGGCTACCTTGAATTTAACCAGTGGGCCCAAGCTCATGTCACGACTGATACCAATGACATCGTCATGGATGATCTGATCGGCAAACGCAACCGCTCTGTCGTTGGCTACATGTCAAAGGCTTTGCGTAAATATGATACAGTCATTATTCCCTGGGGAGCCCTGCATATGAAGGGGATTGAAGAAGAAGTGCTGAAGAAAGGATTTCACCTGGCTGAAGAGCAGGAACGCCTGAGTATCGACTTTTTGCTGCTCCCTTATGACAGGTTATGGAAGAATTTAATCGGGGCAGATGATGGCTAACCCCCATCTGCCCCGAAAAACAGCGGTTCACTCCACGAAACCCCAGTAGAGCCAAGCACCGCAAGTCCTTAACTTTATGCGGTCCCCTTATTCTGCAATCTTCGCCACCGTCCCCATTAAAGCAACATTGCCAACTATCCCACCTTTAATACATGAATATTCAGTGGCGCTTTCAAATTTCTCATTTTTAGTAATCGTATAAATATCAATCACCGCATTTCCGCCCTCTCTTGATGCCCGATCCTGTAAAGCCATCAAGGCTGAGACAAAAGCCCTTTCACAAACCTGCTGGGCGGATTTCCCGAAACCATTAGTGCGTTTATTTGCTTTGTATTCCCCCAATTTTTTTAATACAGCAGGATGTTTTTGACCTTTCATATACAAGCTGATTTCAGGTCGCAATTTATCGCTTCCCAGAGGGCTACTTATAGCATCCTGAGCTGAAAATTGATGCCAGCTATCCGCTGCCTGGACCTGAGCAACAATAGTTCCGAAGCAGATCATAGCCATCACGATTGCTGATAAAAATGTCCTCATCCCCTTATCCTCCGTCAATGTCATAAAGTGTTGATTACGTTTATATCTATCAGCTGTTCCCAGTTAAAACGACAACAAGGAGATAGATATACCGTCCCTGAAATTCTTATACAATATCATACCAGAAAAGCCTACAGTCCATCTGCAAATATTCAGACAAATTTAAACGAAGGGCGCTGTTTTTGCGATGATTGATAAGTAACTAGCGCGATTGAGCAATATACTCAAGAGGACTCATGCCAACAGGAGAATCACTGCTGCGTAAAGACAGCCTTGATTTCAGGAGGAATAGCTACGGGTTTTTTAATTTCCGGGTCATAGCAGACCATAACCGTTTTTGCCTCAGCAAAAATCTTTCCAGCACCATTGTGCATCTGGTAGCTGAAGTTGAAACTGGAATATCTGACTTCTTCAATAGAGACAGTAATCTGTAACTGGTCATTTAATTCAATCGGCAGCCGATAGTCACATTCAGCACGTACGACCAGAAACATCAACTCGTTCCCTAAAAAGTCCCCAAAGTGTTGCTGAAACAGCTTAACCCGCGCTGTTTCCAGATAGGTAAAAAACAAGGCATTATTGACATGTCCGTAAGCATCCAGATCGGAAAAACGGATCTCAATTGGAGTGTTGAATTGAAAGTTATCCATCGTTAGCGAACCACCGGGGCATGACCCTGCAAAATATCGGTAATGCGTGATCGGTAAGCAACTATCTCTTTGCGCAAAGAAGCCAGATTGGCAATTTTTTGATCAACCTTTCCGATATGACCATCTAGAATTTCCAACAATTTAGGTGTAATAGTCCCAAAAGACTGCTGGTTGATATCAAAATTTTCCGCCAGTTCCTGCATTTCTTTCAATGAGATCCCCAGCTCTTTCAACTTGAGAATGAATTTAAGACGCAAGACATCATCTCGGTTGTAGGTTCGGGTGCCACCGCCGAGGCGCTCTGTTGCCCCCATCAGACCAATCTCTTCATAGTAACGGATGGTACGGGTGGTGATGCCAAGATTTTTTGCTAATTGACCAATCTGGATCGATTTTTCAGCAGTTTTTTGCATAATATATAACCTTTACGTAATATTTTGAACATCAATATCACTCTTTAACGCATCCTGTCAATAATCATATAACTAGCTGCATAAACAGTGAAATTTGATTTATTGTAAAACTAATAAAATATTGTTATATTTAATCTTGACCTTTACGTAAGCTATATGTAAAAAGAAGATCTAAACAGTTTTTATTCTCAAAGCAGGTGAGGTAATTATGGAGTTTACCCGGGAAATCTACTGGAACGTGGGACATGGAGCGGCAACTTTGGTGCCGATGTATCTCCTGAGCTTTGCAGCTATCGCAATCCTCGTATATGCGTTTTTACAGCGGGTCAAAAGCTATAAGCAAGGACAAGCACTTGACCGTACAGACCAAATGCCACTGCGTGTGACAACGATGCTCAAGGGTATTTTCCTTCAGAGTAAGGTCATGAATGTACGCGGGCCAGGGGTCGCACATGCACTATTTTTCTGGGGCTTCTTTATCCTGTTTCTCGGCACTTGCCTGATTGTGCTTCAGGCTGACTTCACCGATCTGTTTTTCGGGGTCAAATTTCTGAAGGGATCGTTCTACCTATTCTACTCCCTTATTCTTGATATTGCTGGACTGATTGCCATTCTGATGCTGCTTGGCTTGCTGGTACGCCGCTATATTGTCCGTCCAGCCGGGCTGGAAAACAAAAAAGACGATATCATCATGCACGGACTGCTGCTGGCCATTCTGATCACCGGATTTCTGATTGAAGGTGCCAGAATGGCGGCTACTGAAATGGGCACTCCGCTGTCAGCATGGTCGCCGGTTGGCTTGTGGGTGGCAAAAGCTCTCTCCAGCATGGGAGATACTGCGGTTCTCAAGCTGCACAGCAATCTCTGGTGGTTGCATCTACTCATGGTGATTATTTTTATTGCCATTATCCCTTTCACCAAACTGCGCCATATTTTTACCACCAGCGCCAATTATTTATTTACAGATCTAGGCCCAAAAGGATTGGTTCCAACAATCGATATGGAAGATGAAGAGGCGGAAAGCTTCGGCGCTGCCAAAGTCACAGATATGACCTGGAAAGATATCTTTGATGCCGATGCCTGCACCAGCTGTAAACGCTGTCAGGATCGTTGTCCCGCCTGGGCGACCGATAAACCGCTATCACCGATGAAAGTGGTGCAGCAGATTGGCGAAGTCGCTTGCAGCAATCCCGATTCCAACCTTCTGGAAACTGTTGATAAAGATGCTATCTGGGCCTGCACCACCTGTCACGCCTGTCAGGAAATCTGTCCTGCAAACATTGAGCACGTCAATAAAATCATCGATATACGCCGTAATCTGGTGTTGATGGAGGGTGAGTTCCCCGGCGAGGAAGTGATGACCGCCATGGAAAATACCGAAGTCAACGGTAATCCATTTGGGCTTGCCTTTGCCAGCCGCGGGGATTGGGCCGAAGGGCTGCCGATTGTCACTCTAGGGGAAAACAGTGATGTTGATATCCTCTATTTCGTCGGCTGCTACGCCTCCTTCGATAAGCGTAATCAAGCCATCGCCAAAGCTTTTATTCAGCTTTGTGATGCGGCCGGGGTAAAAGTTGGTATCCTTGGTAAGGAAGAAAAGTGTTGTGGTGAGCCGATGCGGAAGATGGGGAATGAATATCTCTACCAGATGCAGGCCAGTGAAAATATCGAACAGTTCAATGGTTATGGTATCAAGCAAATTGTCACCACCTGCCCACACTGTTTCAATACGCTGAACAAAGATTATCGTGATCTGGGTCTGGATATCGACATCAAACATTACACCGAATATCTGGCCGACTTATTAGAACAAGGAAAACTTAAGCTGACACCACAACCTTTCGACTGCACCTATCATGATTCCTGCTATCTCGGACGCTATAATGATATCTATCAGGCGCCACGGACTCTGCTGACTGCCGCTGGAGCCCACCTGACAGAGATGGAAAAACATGGTGCTGAATCATTCTGCTGCAGTGCCGGTGGTGGTCGAATTCTTGCCGATGAAAACATTGGTTCCCGGATCAGTGAAAAGCGGGCACAAATGGCAGCACAAACGGGCGCCCCTCAGCTGATATCAAACTGCCCTTTCTGCCTGACGATGTTTGAAGATGGAATCAAGGGTGCCGAACTGGAAGAACAATTACAACCCAAAGACCTGGCTGAAATTTTAGTTGAACGACTTGCTCGGTAAGTTTTCTGGTCTATTCACAAGGTAGAGGTTACAGCTGGAATTATTTTGTTTTTAACCACTAGACACACAGGGAGTCAAAGATTTTACAATCAAAGGAATCTGAGCTTTTCGCTTTTCTCAGTGACTCCGGGTCTCTGTGTTAAAAAACATTGCTTTGACATATATTCGTATTTTTTAAAGGAGAATAACTATGAAGATACTTGTCTGCATTAAACAGGTTCCGGATATGGAATCCAAATTCAAAGTTAACGCCGCCGGAAACTGGTACGAAGAGACCGATCTCGCCTGGCGAATGAATGAGTATGATGAATATGCCGTGGAGCAGGCGGTTCAGTTGAAGCAACAGGCTGGTGAAGCAGACCTCACGGTCCTCTGTATCGGTTCTGATCGCGTCAAAGAGACAATGAAAAAAGCCTTAGCCATGGGGTGTGACCGGGGCGCCCATATTGCTGATGATGCAAGCCATCTCAAAGATCCCTATGCCATCGCCTCCCTGATTGCTGCATATGCCCAGGACAAGAACTTTGACCTGATTTTTACTGGAATGCAATCACAGGATCGCGGCAGTGGTCAGGTTGGCGTTCTCGTTGCTGAAATGCTTGGAATCCCGAGTTTAACAACCCTGGTTGAATTCAGTTACGCTGACGGCACGATCAATGCCCAACGTGAGCTGGAAGGGGGAATCAAGGCAAAGGTCAGTTGTACTGCTCCGGCTTTAGTGACCTGCCAACTCGGTCTCAACACCCCACGCTATCCAACGCTGCCGAATATTATGAAAGCGAAGAAGAAGGAATTGATTTCAATTCCAGTTGCTGATCTCAATCCAGCAGATTCTTTGTTGCAAGTCGTGCAAGTGGCCCCACCAGAGAAAAAAGGTGGTGGGCTGATTCTTGAAGGTGATCCTGCAGATTTGGCAGATCAGCTCATCAAAATTCTGAAAGAAAAAACCACGGCACTCGCGTAGGAGGAAAACATGAAAACATTACTTGTTGCAGAATATAGAGATGGAAAACTACTTGGAACCAGCAGTGAACTGATTAATTTTGCGACCCAGTTGGGCGCGGAAAGCGCGATGTTCCTGGTTGGCTCTGAAACGACTCTACCCGCTTACGCCGGCAAACTTTATCTTGCTGATATTGGAGAAGCGGGAGAATTTAATCCCAGTCAGCACAAACAATTGCTATTGGACGTCATCGAAAAAGAGCAACCCCAGATGGTGGTCCTGCCCCACTCTTCCTACGGTTGGGATCTCGCGCCACGAATATCTCTGGCCCTCAAAGCAGCGCAGATTTCAGAAGTTGTTGAAATTAAAGACGGTAACTTCGTGGTTCCCTCCTGCAATGCCAAATTGAGGCGCCAGGTCAAGGCAACCACAGACATCTCGGTTGTCACCCTGCAAGGTGGTGCCTTCACCCCAGCCGAAGAACCAACGGGAACCCCTGAGGTTATCAAGGTTGACGTCACCGCCGGTGGGGATATTCAGTTCAGCGGCTACGAAGCAGCAGAAGTTGGCGGAGTCGATCTGTCTAAAGCTGAGATTATTGTCAGTGCAGGGCGCGGTATCGGCAAACCGGAAAATCTGGAGATGATTGAAAATCTCGCTAAAGCCCTTAAAGGTGAATATGGTGCCAGTCGTCCGGTTGTTGATGCCGAGTGGGCTGACCAGAGCCGTCAGGTCGGAACAACGGGACAGACCGTCACACCAAAGCTCTATGTTGCTTGCGGAATTTCAGGGGCAATTCAGCACTTGGCAGGAATGAAAAAATCTGAATTTGTCCTGGCAATTAACACCGATAAAGATGCACCTATCGGTGAGATTGCTGATGTCTTAGCCGTTGCTGATCTGAAGCAACTGGTGCCGATCTTGACAGAGAAATTAAACGCACTCTAGGGGTAAAACATGATTGAACAGATTTTTGCAGATATCCCACAAACCTGTCAGCCTGGTCCAAAAGACGAGCCTGTTACGATTTACTTTTCCATCGGTGATATCAAAAAAACGGTGCAAATGTCTCCTTCCGGCTGTCAGGTTGACAATGGGAAGGTTGTGGAGGATGCTGACTGCGTTTGCAAAACGAGCGAAGAGTTCTTTTTGAAAGTCTGGAACGACGGTTATAAGCCGGGATTAAAAGATTTCCTTTCCGGAGCTATCAAGTCGAATAAACCCGACATTTTAGCAACTTTTCTTTCTGCATGCGGAAAAAGTTAACAGCTGTAAAAAATAAACTCAGGGGGCCCACCAGGGGCTCCCTGACACAAAGATAAGGACATGCAACTGCTTTCTCCAACTATTTTTAGTCTAAGATGTTACCCTTTCCTGCTTTGCGCCATTTTTGCGCTGTTCTTCTTGTGCCCTTCCAACACTCAAGCAAAAAACAGTAGTGCTACTTTTTCTGCCTGGCGGGATCAGGTCAACACAGAAGCCGTCAACGCTGGCATTTCGCAACAAACCATTGACATGGCCCTGTTAACTATCAACGCACCAAATCCAAAGGTTATAGCCTTAGACCGCAAACAACCAGAGTTCACACAAACACTTGAAGCCTATCTTCGAACTCGAATCAATCAGGAACGTATTCGGACAGGGCGGAAGATGATGCAAAAATATCCAACCTGGCTGGGCCGAATAGAGCAGGAGTACAATGTTCAGAAGCGGTTTCTGGTGGCTTTATGGGGGATAGAATCCAGTTATGGGAGACACATAGGGACATTTTCAGTTATCCATTCTTTAGTGACTCTGGCCTACGATGGACGTCGGTCCAATTATTTCCGCAAAGAACTTCTTGATGCTCTTCATTTAATTGATGACGGGAGCATTCCCTATAAACGAATGCAGGGCTCATGGGCAGGAGCGATGGGGCAATGTCAGTTCATGCCCTCCAGTTTTCGTCTTTACGCAGTCGATGCCGATAGCAGCGGGTCCATCAACATTTGGTCATCAGTCCCTGATGTCCTTGGTTCTACCGCCAATTACCTCGCAAAATCTGGCTGGAAAAACGATCAAACCTGGGGACGAGAAGTAAATCTGCCGCAAAACTTTGATGCCTCTCAGGTCGGGCTCAATACCAGATTTCCCCTTTCACATTGGCAGGCCCTGGGGGTGAGGAAAAACAATGGATCTCCCCTACCCAAGCGTGACCTTGAGGCCTCTTTAATTATGCCGGACGGCATCGGAGGCTCAGCTTATCTCGTTTATGACAATTTTCGGGTTTTAATGTCCTGGAATAAGTCGGAGTTGTTTGCTCTGGCAGTTGCGAAATTAGCCGATCAGTTCAAATATCAATAGCTCAAAGCAAACCGGTGGTAAGTAGCGTTTTAAATTGAAATCATGCCATAAGTTGCCCACCATTGACCTCAATCACCTGTCCGGTGACATAGCCACTGAAACTCTCAGAGGCAAGGTATAAAGTCGTACCAACACAATCCGCCGCAGTCCCAAGTCGTTGCACGGGGATACTCAAACGTGTTTTTTCCAGTTTTTCCTGATTTGAAAATTGCTCATGGAATGCCGTATCGATAGTGCCTGGAGAAATTGCATTCACCCGGATATTTCGATCTGCCAACTCCCGGGCCAGCGAGCGGGTCAGGGTACTGACAAACGCTTTTGACGCACTATAAATGGAAGAGCCGGGACTGCCGCCAGTCCGTGCAGAAATCGAACTGACATTAATAATACAGCCGCTGCCCTGTGCGGCAAACCCGGGCAAAGCAGCCTGACAGGCAGTCACCACTGAGCGCGCATTGAGATTAAAGACCTGGTCAATAAAATCGTCGTCCACTTCTTCCAACCGGTGTCTGGCAACCATACTGCCCGCATTATTGACAAGGATATCCAGCCGCCCAAAATGTTTGCTGGTTTTCTCAATCACCCCTCTGACTGCGGAGCTGGAGCTCAAATCAGCCTGTAATGAGAAGGCGTTTCCACCCCCGGCGCTAATTTTTTCGACTGTCTTTGCAACCAACTCAGAGTCACTAGAGTGATAATGGATACCGACATTTGCACCATAGCGACCAAACGCTTCTGCGATAGCAGCCCCGATTCCACTGCCGCCCCCGGTAATTAATACCACTTTTCCACGAAGGTCGTTTCTCAATAAATCTATCTGCTGCTCAGACATAAAACCTCGCTTCTTCAGTTTTTCTCTTCTAAAACTCTGGATATCGCTTTTTTCCAACCGTGCAACAGCTTGTCCCTTTCTACTGAACTTAGATCAGGAGTAAATAAAGCATCCCTCTGCCAATAGTTACGGATATCATCAAGAGATTCGATCAAACCAAGCTGTACACCTGCCAGATAGGCCGCCCCCAAAGCCGTGGTTTCCGTCACTTGTGGGCGTTCAACCGGAACATCCAGCAAATTGGCCAGAAACTGTAAAAACCAGTCATTCGCAACCATCCCCCCGTCAACTCGCAAAGCTTTTGGGGCGGTACCACTGTCCTTCTGCATCGCCTCCATCAAATCATAAGTCTGATAGCCTACAGATTCCAGGGTTGCTCTGGCTATTTCAGCAATTCCAGTATCGCGGGTTAAGCCAAAAATGGCACCACGCGCTAGTGGATCCCAATAGGGGGCACCAAGCCCGGTAAAAGCAGGAACCATATAAACGCCCCGGTTGGAATCGAGCCCTTGCGCCAAAGCTTCAACCTCCCCAGCGGATTGGATCAACTTGATCCCGTCACGAATCCATTGGATCGCAGCGCCAGCGACAAAGATAGAGCCCTCAATGGCATAATTGGTTTGTCCATTAATCCGATAAGCAACAGTTGTCAACAGATTGTTTTGCGAACGGTATGCCGTTGTTCCCGTATTCAAAACGACAAAGCAACCGGTGCCATAGGTACTCTTAATCATTCCCGGTTCCAGGCAAGCCTGACCGATGGTTGCAGCCTGTTGATCACCAGCGATGCCGGCTATAGGGATGGCACAACCAAACAAATCGGTTTCTGTCACTCCGAAATCGGCACAGCAATCTTTAACTTCCGGCAGCAGGGAGTGAGGAATCTCAAGCAACTCCAGCATGGAATCATCCCACTTCTGCGTATGAATATTGAACAACATTGTCCGTGATGCATTAGTTGCGTCTGTTGCGTGTGATTTTCCACCGGTCAAACGCCAAAGCAGAAAACTATCGATCGTCCCAAAAGCCAGGTCGCCAGCTTCAGCCTTTGCCCTGGCCCCAGCAACATTATCGAGAATCCAGTTTATTTTAGTCGCTGAAAAATAAGGATCCAGTAACAGACCGGTCGAAGCAGAGACTCGCTCTTCGTTGCCGGCAAGCTTTAACTTAGAGCAAAATGCAGCTGTACGACGATCCTGCCAGACAATCGCATTGTAGATCGGTTGACCACTTTTCCGATCCCAAACAACCGTGGTCTCCCGCTGATTGGTAATGCCGATACCAATAACATCAATTCCGTTTTCTTCTGCCTGCTGCAGAACCTCGCGGCAAACACTGAGAACCGATTGCCAGATCTCCTCAGGATCATGTTCAACCCAACCATCCTGAGGAAAGATTTGCCGAAATTCTTGTTGGGCAACCGCGACACAGTCCCCAGTGGCGGAAAAAATCATCGCGCGTGAACTTGTTGTTCCCTGATCAATCGCCAGAATATGCCGTCCGCTCATCATCGCCTCCTATGATATGAATTGAGATATCGACATTCAAACAGTTTAAGGTTGAGCAATTATAATCTTCAATTATGTTCAAAAGTGAAAATAGTTTACATTTTGATCTTGATATGTGAACAATTCCTGTTATAAATAACACAATCATACCATAAACTGAACAATGTTTTATTTTTGATCCTAAGGGTTTGGCTCTTATGAATCAGCGACAGCAAGAAATCATCGCGCTTGTCCATCAGCAAGGTTTTGTCTCCATCGAAACCCTGTCGCAGACCTTCAACGTCACCTCCCAGACGATTCGCCGTGACATCAACGACCTTTGCGGCCAGCAATTGCTGACCCGCTACCATGGTGGCGCAGGACTCTCGTCCAGTGTAGAAAATGTCGAATACGCTACGCGCCAGATCATGAACCTGGATGAAAAGCGCAGCATCGCAGAGATGGTAGCTGAACACATACCCGACCGTGCTTCCATTTTTATCAATCTCGGTACGACAACAGAAGAAGTCGCCAAAGCCCTGCGCAATCACAGTGGGCTGAAGATCATTACCAATAATTTGAATGTTGCTACCATTTTGCGTAACACCCCAGGCTTTGAGATTATTATAGCAGGCGGTGTTGTCCGTCAACGTGACGGAGGGATCACCGGCGAAGCGACGATTGATTTCATCCATCAATTCAAAGTGGATTACGGTATCATCGGCATCTCCAGTATCGACAATGATGGCACCCTGCTCGACTTTGATTATCACGAAGTTCGTGTAACTCAGGCGATCATCGACAACTCCCGCCAGGTTTTTCTGGTTGCCGATCACAGTAAATTTGATCGACCGGCAATGGTCAGACTTGGAAATATTGAACAGACTGACGCTTTTTTTACTGACCACAAGCCCCCTGAACATATTGTCACCCTGCTTGAGGAAAAAAACGTCATTCTACATACTGCCGAAAATTCACCTGAGCAAGAAATAGCTTTTAAAGACAATCATTGACATAAGGACAGCTTTTCATGGCCATGGTTTTAGAAAATATCACGAAGATGGTGGCAAAAGAAAAACACATCGATAATGTTTCGCTGGAACTGGAACCGGGCACATTTAACATCCTCCTCGGCCGAACCCTATCGGGCAAAACAACTTTGATGCGATTGATGGCAGGGCTGGATCGCCCCAGCCAAGGTCGAATTTTGATAAATGGCAAAGACCTCACCGGCCTTCCCGTACGCAAACGCGATGTCGCCATGGTCTATCAGCAATTTATTAACTATCCATCAATGAATGTTTACAAAAACATTGCCTCGCCATTGCGACTGGCAAAAGTTGATGGAAAAGAGATCGATCGCAGAGTTCATGAGGTCGCCGAAGTGTTACAGATAGAGGCACTCCTTGATCGATTTCCAAACGAACTTTCTGGTGGACAGCAGCAGCGCACAGCTATTGCCCGGGCTTTGGTAAAAGACACGGAACTGTTGTTACTTGACGAGCCGTTGGTCAATCTTGACTATAAACTTCGCGAGGAACTGCGTATCGAAATGCGCGACATCTTCAAACGACGTAAATCAATTGTTGTTTATGCGACGACCGAACCTCTTGAGGCTCTCACCTTGGGAGGCAATACAGCGGTTCTCTTCGAAGGCCACCTCGAGCAATTTGGCGCCACAGTCGATGTTTATCAACATCCCCAGTCAACCAGAATCGCCCAAGCATTCAGCGATCCAGCTATGAACTTCGTTAACGGTAACATCG
>JAZBPC010000192.1:0-2147 GCA_036351455.1 Desulfuromusa sp. | reverse complement strand
GACAGCTCAGATGGTTCAGGGGTCCGTTACCTTGGATCGGCTTCGAATCAAATTCTCCGACCAACAACCCGGATAGCTGACAAATTACGTCATGCTGGATACCCAGCCACTTTTCGAGGTGTTCTGGGTGGCACGCAATCCAAAATTCTGCTTGGCCCGTCCCTTTGGAAAGACACTCCTTTTTTGATCATCCAGCCTCATAGTGGACCCAAGCCAAGCACCGAGGAAAGGAGGATAGTTTTTTTTTAGCCGGTTAGTCAAATGTGGGCTTCGCCAGTCACATCTTTCGGCCGGTGCATCCGTGCAGGTTGGACATAGCTCCAAAAGTGAGACCAATATCGATAAGACAGAGGGAGGCCGGGGCAGACAAACTCTGACGAAGTTTCTCGCAGTAAGTGACTCCTATTCATTTTCGGAGAACTTCTACCATCCTCTCCAGGTTTCTTCAGATTGCATAGACCGTATTCTGCAAAGGTCCGCTTTCGTTCCGTGCAGAATTTGCGACAGAACCTATCGCATTAATGCTAAAAAGGAGGTGATGTGAAGTAACAACGCTAACTGCAGGTGAAAACGAGTACAAATATCCTAAGAAGACACATTAGGGGGCTTTCATGAAATTCAATATTAAGAGTTGGCGAAACAGAATTGCGTTGGTCGGAGTCATCATAGGGCTTGCCACCACGGCAGTATTGGGTTCTTTCGCGTTGGCAAAAAACGGTAATCCAAATCCAAAGGTACTGCCTCCACACGCTCATCCCTTTGGGAAATCATATGGCGAGTGGACTGCGGAATGGTGGAAGTGGCATTTCAAGTTACCTGCCACAAAGCATCCTGCTTTCAGTTTAAATGGTGACAACTGTGATGCTGGCCAGTCGGGCAAGGTATGGTTTCTAACGGGTGCATTTACAACTGAAGTTCCCGACAACGAATTCAATACAATAGTTCGCGAGTCATGCCACGTGCCAACCGGTAAGGCTCTCTTCTTTCCCATCATCAACATCGAATGCTCGACTATAGAAGAAGAACCTTTTTTTCTGATAGAAGAAGGTACAGACGCGAACGTGGAAACATGTGCTGCAAGCTTCGTCGATGGTACTAATGCAGTAGTAAGCGACCTTTATGTAGAATTTGATGATGCGCCCTTACAACACCTGGAAGGTTACCGTTTTCAGTCGCCGGTTTTTAAATTTGGTTTCGATGACCCCACTGACAACATTCTTGGAGTGGATTGCAATCAACTGTACTGCGATGATCTACGATCGGTTTCTGATGGCTATTGGATCATGCTCCCGCCGTTATCTAGAGGTCAACACACGATCAGGTTTACGGGAAGCTTTAGAGACCCCCAAACGAATGAATTATTTTTTGGGTTGGATGTCACCTATGAATTGATGGTGGTAGGAGGTCGAAGATAGTTTGGTACGTTGTGCAAGAGGGCAGTATTGTTTTTTCCAATCGCCTACTGCGTATCGAATCGGGCTCTCCAAGCCGTACAGCGGCTTGGAGAGTTGGCTAACGCAAATAATTTGGAGAGCATAAAAATCCGGGGGGCGTTTCTCAGAGGCTTCCTATTCATAAACCCACTCGGGATACTCCGTCTGTCATCAGACACAGTCAGTTACTCAAAAATGGTAGATAGTTTTAGAATAGACCAGGGGGAAGGGCAAATCTATAAGGGGTTCCGGGGATTTCCCCTCCAAAAAAGACAAAGCCTCTGTAATTGCCCGCCGTCCGTAGCTCTGGGAGCAGCAGTACTTTTGAAATCTACCGAATTTTAACTACGTTCCGGTACAATTTCCCGCTTTGAGACGGGGAAATGACCGAAAAACGAATCAAGATCCTGAGTGAGCCGGAAATCGACGAGCTTTACTCTGCCCCCAGTTTTAATGAGCAGGATCAACGCTTCTTTTTTTCATTGAACGATGCTGATATGCAGATGGTGCAAAGAATCAGGGATCGTCGAAACAAGTGTATGTTCGTGGTTCTGCTCGGTTACTTCAAGTCAAAGCCGATTCCGATTTTACCCAAATACAGCCAGGTTAAGGCCGACCTGAAATTTGTGGCTGTCAACATTTTACCGGGTCAGGGACTTAAACCATTTAATCTTAAACAGCGTGACAAGGACCGGGTTTATGCCCGAATCTTTG
>JAZBPC010000191.1:0-5214 GCA_036351455.1 Desulfuromusa sp. | reverse complement strand
CGTTTTCCTTGGCGCCCTTTGCGGGCTTGAGAGAGTGAAACGAACGGGCGAGAGAAAAAGACTTTGAACCAAAATCAAGATCTGCCTCTCGCAGAGGAGATCAAAACCAAGCTCTAAGGGGTTTTGCGTTAAACAAAAAGGATTTTTTGTTGTTGTTTTAAACGTTTTCCTTGGCGTCCTTTGCACCTTGAGAGAGTGAAACGAACGGGCGAGAGAAAAAGCTTTTAGAACCAAATTCAGAATCTGTCTCACACAAAGCCACGGAGAACACAAAGAAAGTTAAGGTCAGAATCAGGGGTTTTGATTTATCCGTGATTATCTGTGGCTATTAAACATAATTATTGGAGGTTTACGGTGGTCACCATAGAAGAGATTGTTGAGAAAAAAGCAAGAATTGCTGTTGTTGGACTGGGTTATGTTGGTCTTCCTCTGGCCGCAGCATTCGGAAAAAAAGTTGATGTCATCGGTTTTGAAATTCATGCAGAAAAAGTGAAGCAACTTAAAGCTGGTTACGATGCCACAGGAGAACTGACAGCCGAGGATCTACAAAATACGAGTATTGAGTACACCATCAACCCAAAAGATTTAAAAACAGCTGATTTCTTCATCGTTACAGTTCCAACTCCGATTGATAAGAACAATAATCCTGATTTAACCCCTATGGAAAAAGCTTCAACAACTATCGGTCAGAACCTGAAAAAAGGGGCGATCATTGTCTATGAATCTACTGTTTATCCAGGAGTGACTGAAGACATCTGTGTTCCTATCCTGGAGCAGGAATCTGGTTTGAAATGTGGTATCGATTTTAAAGTCGGTTACTCTCCGGAACGTATTAATCCGGGCGACAAAGTCCATACCGTAGAAAAAATCATGAAGGTTGTCTCCGGGATGGATGCGGAAACTCTGGAAACCGTTGCCCAAGTTTATGAATTGGTCATAACTGCCGGTATTCATCGGGCATCGAGTATTAAGGTCGCTGAAGCCGCAAAGGTTATTGAGAATACTCAGCGAGACCTGAATATTGCTCTCATCAATGAGCTATCGCTGATTTTTAATAAATTGGACATTCCGACTATGGATGTCCTTGCTGCAGCAGGAACCAAGTGGAATTTTCTCAAGTTTACACCAGGATTGGTCGGTGGACACTGTATCGGTGTTGACCCCTATTATCTGACTCATAAAGCAGAACAGATCGGTTATCTGCCGCAGGTTATTCTCGCTGGTCGTCGTATCAACGATGGCATGGGCAAGTATGTCGCTGAGAATACAGTCAAGCAGATGATCAAATCGGGCAAGGTCATCAAGGGTTCACGGGTGCTGATTCTGGGGCTGACTTTCAAGGAAGATGTCCCGGACATCCGTAATACCAAGGTTGTCGATATTGTCAAAGAATTAAAAGATTATGGCATTGAGGTGTTGATTCATGATCCCATGGCTGATGCTGAGGAAACGCGTCATGAATATGGGTTGGAATTGACTGATCTGGAAGCTGTCGGCAAGGTCGATGCCGTTATCTACGCTGTTAGCCACCAGGCTTTTAAATCCCTGACAGCTGAAAAGCTGGCAGAGTTCTGCAGTAATGGCAATGGTCGTGGGGTCCTGGTGGATGTCAAGAGTTCTCACCAACGGCTAGATGTTGAAGCTGCGGGGTTGAGCTACTGGTCCTTATAATCGAGTCCACTGATAACACGGAGAACACTGAAGGAGATAAAGAAATCATTTCTTATAGCTAAGAACGAAAAATTCATTCAGTGATTTCTGTGATCTCAGTGGATGAGCTCGACAAAACTGAAAAAATGGGGGGGGAAGGTGCTGATTTACGAAAATGAGTCCTTTGTGATTCGTGGCGCTATTTTTGAGGTTTATTATCAGCTGGGGGCAGGTTTTCTAGAAGCTGTCTATCAAGAGTGTCTGGAGAAGGAATTTCTAGTAAGGAATATACCTTTTGTATCGCAGCCTCAGTTGGATCTTTATTACAAAGATGAAAAGCTGAATCAATTTTATAAACCGGATTTTGTTTGTTTTGACAGCATCATCCTAGAATTAAAAGCGTTATCAAAGGTGTCAAATGAACATCAAGCTCAGGTCCTAAATTACCTGAAAGCGGGACAAATGAAATTGGGTCTGCTTGTTAATTTTGGTTCTTTCCCCAAAGTCACTATTGACAGGTTTGTTCTGTGATTTCAGTGAACTCAGTGGATAAATACTTATGAAAACAATTCTGGTTACAGGCGGAGCAGGGTACATCGGTTCGCACACAGTGGTTGAGCTGCTTGCTGCTGATTACAACCTGGTGATCATCGATAATCTGTGTAACTCAAGTCAGGTGGCTCTTGAACGGGTCGAGAAGATCAGTGGACGTACATTGACCTTTGTTCAGGCTGATATCCGTGATGTGGATGCTCTTGATAAGATTTTCAGTGAACATGCTGTTGATGCGGTGATTCATTTTGCCGGTCTGAAAGCAGTTGGCGAATCGACCCAGATACCATTGGATTACTACGATAACAATGTTAATGGAACTCTGGTTCTGCTGCAGGCCATGCGGCGTGCCGGAGTTTTCAAGCTGGTGTTCAGTTCTTCTGCCACCGTTTATGGCGACCCGGCGGAAGTTCCAATTCGGGAAGACTTTCCCACATCTGCGACCAATCCTTATGGGCGCAGTAAACTTATGATTGAAGAAATGCTCAAAGATCTGGCCGCTTCCGATCCGCGCTGGGGAGTTGTGCTGTTGCGCTACTTTAATCCTGTCGGTGCCCACAGCTCAGGTCTCATCGGTGAAGATCCCCAGGGAATCCCAAACAACCTGATCCCCTATGTCAGTCAAGTGGCGGTTGGCAAGCTTGCAGAAGTTTCCGTTTTCGGTAACGATTATCCGACCAAAGACGGAACCGGAGTGCGTGATTATATCCATGTTGTCGACCTGGCCAAAGGGCACCTCAAGGCTCTGGACCGTATCAAGGAAAACTCTGGGGTCTTGACCTACAATCTGGGTACGGGAAGTGGCTACTCGGTCCTTGAAATTATTGCGGCATTTGAGAAAGCTTCGGGAAAACAGATTGCTTATAAAATCACACCCCGTCGCTCTGGAGATATTGCAGAATGCTGGGCTGATCCCGATCTGGCGCAACGGGAACTGAACTGGAAGGCGGAACGTGGTCTGGATGCGATGATGCGTGACAGCTGGAACTGGCAGAGCAAAAACCCGCAAGGTTATCAATCGCACCACTGAACACACGGAAAACACAGAGAAGGCTATAAATTGTAGGTGTTAAATCTGTGTATATCCGTGTTCATCTGTGGCTAAACGGGATTTAAAGAATTGGTTTTTTAAATGGCGATCACCAACTACATGACAATTGACGTGGAAGATTACTTTCATGTCTCTGCGTTTGAAAAGCAGTCGCCCCCGAGCACCTGGGGGAGCCGTGAATGCCGGGTTGAAAAGAATACTGACGGCATCCTCGAAATGATGGATGAGAAGGGCGTTAAGGCGACCTTTTTTATCCTTGGGTGGGTGGCTGAGCGCTATCCCCAGATCGCAAAAAAAATCCACTCGTTGGGTCATGAAATAGCCAGTCATGGTTATCTGCATCAGCGGGTTGCTTTGCAGGATCGGGAAACCTATCGGCAGGATATCAGGCGTGGCAAATCGCTGTTGGAAGATCAGATCGGAGCACCTGTTCTAGGCTACCGTGCCCCGAGTTATTCTATTACTCGTCAGACAGCTTGGGCTTTTGATGAATTGATCGATGCTGGATTTCAATATGATTCCAGCATTTTTCCGATGCAGCATGATTTTTATGGGATTCCTGATTGGCCACGCTTTGCAGGGTATGCTGTAAAAAATGGTGATCAGTGGGTGGATAGTCCCTCGTTATCTGAAGAACAAACGGGTATTCGCGAAATCCCAATTACAACTCTGCGATTAGGGAACAGAAACCTTCCTATTGCTGGTGGGGGTTATTTTCGCCTGCTTCCATATGCTGCGACGCGCTGGGGCCTGAAGCATATCAATAAAAAGGAGCAGCAACCTTTTGTTTTTTACTTGCATCCCTGGGAGTTCGATCCGGAACAACCGCGAATGGCAGGCGCAAGTGCCAAAAGTAAATTACGTCATTATTTGAATTTGACGAGAACAGAAAGTCGGTTCAATCGTTTATTGAATGATTTCAGCTTTGGACCTTTAAAGAATGCTTTAACCACGGAATCCATGGAGAGTACGAAAGTTTAGGAAAAAATAAGTCCACGGATCTCACTGAAAGTACCGAAGAATTTGTCTGATATCTGAGCCTATGATTTTCAGTGCTATCAGGGTATTCAGTGGAAGAGCTGTTTAGATGTTTTTGGTTGAAATCAAACTCAAAAAAGAATGGCAGGTCTAAAAGCTAGTTCCATATGTTGTTTCTCACGGAGTCACGAAGACACGGAGAACGTCAAAGGTAAGGGCTTGGGGATTTAAAACAAAAACCATTTTTTCTCTGTGTCTCTGTTGCTTGAGAGAGCGGAGCGAACGGGTGAGAGATAGTTTTTGGTATTTAAGTGTTGTAAGTACTGATTTTGGTCCGAATATGTCAGTGTACTTCTGTGACAATAGCAGGTTTTATCTATGTGCGGTATAGCGGGAATTCTGAATTTAAACCAGCTTGATCAAGCAACGGAAACCACAGTTGCCAAGATGATCACTATGCTTCGTCATCGGGGTCCAGATGAATCAGGACTCTATCGTGATGGAGATATTTGCCTTGGGCATGCACGTTTAAGTATTCTTGGTTTAGAATGTGGTGTGCAGCCAATTTCAAACGTTGATGAGTCCTTGTGGATTGTCTATAACGGAGAGGTCTTTAATTATCTTGAATTACAAGAAGATCTAATCCAGAAAGGGTATCAGTTCACAACGGGTACAGATACCGAAGTTGTTCTGGCAATGTATCAGGAATATGGCTCCGATTGCCTGTCGCATTTCAACGGTCAATTTGCAATTGCTATCTGGGACCGTCAAAAAAAAGAACTTTTTCTCGCCCGTGACCGGGTTGGAATTCGACCACTTTTTTACACGATGCAAGGTGGAAAGTTCAGGTTCTCCTCTGAAATTAAAGCTATTTTTGCAGATTCGGAAGTAGCACGCTCCATTGATTCTGAATCACTCAGTCAGATCTTTACTTTCTGGACCACAATTACCCCCAAGACTGCTTTCAAGAATATCTTTGAGTT
>JAZBPC010000190.1:0-2450 GCA_036351455.1 Desulfuromusa sp. | reverse complement strand
TCCCCCAATAGTTACCACCCGTCAGTAGTTCGGTTTGCAGAATCTCCTGCCCAGGAAACAACAGCGCAAGCTCCTCAGGACTTGGGCGGTACATGGTATCAATAGGGTCGGCATGGTGATGGTAGCTATTTGGCGCTGTAACAAAAAATAGCCCTCCTTCTGGCAACACTTCCATAAGGCGGTCTGCCAGCAATTGTCGATCTTCAATATGCTCAAACATATTGCCACAAATCAGCGCTTTGGGATTGAGATCTTTTAACGTCTGTAGAGCTTCATCATTGAAAATATTACCGACAACATCGACCCCGTCAGCTTGTTTTATATCCGAATGAATAACCTGCACGCCCATTTCTTGCAGCAAACGAAATACATGACGGTAAATATGAGGCTTTTCCACCTCTCTAAAAGCACGTGTGGAGCTGCCGATATTGACAAGCGGGGAAAGCTCTTCCACTGAAAAACTCGGCAGAAGTTCTTCAAACCACAATGCTTCGCACACCATCATTGGCCAGTCTCCATTTGACGGACGGTGCAAGACGACTCTGATTCCAAGGGAGATGTTCTAAAGGGAGATTTCATAGCAAGTAAGGTAGTAGTAGGCGAATATTATGTCAAGACGAGCACCACACTCTGTCGCGCGGGTTGCGTTCAACCCTCAAAGGCTAGCATTACAAATATACAACGGGGTTTCTTTCATACTGATTTTTTACAGCAAAAAAGAATGCGGTTTTAGTCTGCAGGATCGAAGGAGTGCTTCAAGAGGCAGACTTGAGAATTTGTACCAATCGGTTAAATTGGTTTTTTCGGGTGTGGCTCATCTTCGAGTTTCCAGCGAGAAGAGTTATCTAACGAATCCAAAGCTGCTTTAATCAACCGGAAAAGAAGCATGAGTATACAGAAACCCGTTCATATTGTCGCCAGCCTGTGGGGAGCCGCCTACAACGAAAAGGATGCCAACAACCTTTACGACATGATCTGTCGGAACACCTCACGGCAGGTCTGTTTCCAACTGTTCAGTGGCAATGAGCTCCCCGACCTCAACCCTCAAATCCAGAAACACCCCGAACCCGATCTGAATGTTCCGCCGGAACACCAGCAGCGCATGACTGAGGACGAACTGACGGTTTATCGGGAGTTGATTCATACAAAAACCAAGTCAGCAGAAAGCTACAATTAAGTGGAATGTTGTGCAGCTGATCTGGACAATACAAAGCGGATCACCCCCCCGAACGGAACAGACGGGTTTTTTCGCTAACCGAGTCACCGCCCCCGTCCCTTCATGTGATGAAACATCTACGGCATCAACATGGGGCCGATGAAAAAAATCAAACAGGCTCTGGCCTTCGACTTCCGCAATATGAGAGATTCCACTTAATTAAATTTCAGCCCGGGCCGCGATTTAACGACAAAAAAACAAAGGATAAAATGGCACATTTTTTTTACCGAGAAATTGCCGAGATTAGCTATACCGTTGACTCCCTTCAACGCAAGAAACCTGAAAGGTCAGTATGACACAAAATGAACCGATCCATGTGGTGACCACCCAATGGGGGCAAGCATACAACGAGAAGGATGTTAACAATCTGTTTTCGATGATTCGGCGGAACACAACGCTTCCGCTTTGTTGCCACTTATTCAGCAGCGAAAATCTTCCCGGACTGGACCCTGAGATTCAACAGCACCCGGACGTGCACCTGAACATGCCCGATGAGCACCGAAAAAAGAACTACCGCAAAACGGTTGGGTTGTGTGATGACAATCTGGCAGGCCTCACCGGCAAGCGGATTTTCGTGTTTGACCTCGACGTGCTCTTCATGGACAACCTCGACGAGCTGTTCCGCTACCCGAAAGATGACCGATTTTATATTATCAATGACTGGAATACCCGCGGCGACCATGTGGGTCAGGGATCCTGTTATTCGTTAGTTGTTGGAACCGTCGGATTCGTGAAAGACCGCTTTGAGGCCGATGCTGCGGTCTGGATTGACCGATATGGAAGCGCGACACAACAATATCTGTCCCATGTGCTCATTGAAAAATATGGAACGCTGACATTCTGGCCGGAGGAATGGTTTCAATCGTTCCGCTACCACTGTCTTCCCTGGGGTCCGCTTCGCCATTTCATGACGCCGCACAAACCAAAACCGGGAACCAAAATGGTGGCATTTCACGGATGCCCAGGATTACGGGATGCCATTCAGGGGCAGTGGTCGGATCCGCACTCGAACAAAACGGCCAAAGGCTGGAAAAAACTATACAAAAGCTGCAAGCCGACGCCCTGGGTTGAAGAATACTGGCGATAATCATGCGCGACCAGACCCCAAAGAATATTCGAGTCAAATTCGTTTACCGTGGACGATCGGCTTGGTTGCGGCAGTTCCCTGAACAAAATCCAGTCTGGGGAAATTGCCGTTTCGTGTTCGATCGGGAAGAACGCGACTATGACTGGC
>JAZBPC010000189.1:0-2947 GCA_036351455.1 Desulfuromusa sp. | reverse complement strand
GTTCGCCAACCAGGAGATCACCTCTTCCTTCCAGATGTTCCATGTCAAGGCACGCAATTTTCTCGATTTTCTTCTGCCGGTCGTTCTCAGTTCTTTCGCCATCAGTCTGGTTGCCGGGGTTATCGGCAGTTTGTTTTTTCCAAAACCGATTGCCGGTGGACTCTACCGCATAGAAATGGATCTGCAGCAAGTGATCGATGACAACGATCTGAGAGTGCAAACAAAACTCAGAGATGGAGATCAACTCATTCCGCTTGCAGAGCAAATAAATCTGCTTTTAAATGATATGCGTACACGTATGAATCATGTACAGCTGGCACTAACAGAATTGGAAAAGATCGATCAACAAGAAGTATCGACAGAAACACTTCAACGCATTCGTGACCATTTAATCCTGGGACATCAGAATCTGAAAATTTAACCCTGCCGTAAACCCTCATTAAAACTGAATCTTTTCATCCAATCTGGGAATTTTACCAATGCCATCTGGTAAAATTCCCAGATCTTTTTTAGATCCCCATCTCCTATTTTGGGCCCAAAACCACTAACACCCTAATAACGCGCTTTAAATTTATAAAAATTAATATTGGCCTAAGTCTTGCTCATGTAACGCCCTACGAAGATACGTTTCCTGACAGGTTGGTGATTTTTACCACCTGTATCCAGCCATCGAATGAAGGAGGTAGCATGAAATTTTGGCAGGGACTAACACTTGGGTTGATATTCGCCTTTCTGGTCGCGTGGCCGGTGGCGTCTGTTGAGGCTGCATCAGTGTCCGGACGTTCCAGTACCGCGCTGGAATGGTATGACACGGCAAATGAGGAGACTGCCACCCCCGCGTATCAATACTTACAATTGAGCGTGAAGGACCTTCTCAAATCCGATTATAATTTCAAGTTCTATGGCCGACTAGCTGATGATCTCAGCAATGAAGACAATGTTGATAGTCGTCTTTATTATGTCTACCTCGAAAAAAAGGAATTTCTCAACAATCTTGATTTCCGTCTCGGACGGCAGTTCATCTCTACAACGGCTGGCGCATCCATGATGGATGGTCTGACCCTGAAATATTCGCTATCAGACGCTTACAGCATTCGTGCTTTCGCGGGTGGCGATGTTAAGTATTACGATGGTTACAACCTTAAAGACGTTGTTGATGGAATTGAGTTTAACGGTAAATTCCTCAATGACAGTATCGACATGGGGATCTCCTACCTGCAAAAATGGGATGAAGGATTGATAGCTCAGGAATTGGTCGGATTCAATGTCGATTATGATTTGAACGACAATCTCTGGCTCTACAACGAACTCCAGTTTGACATCATCTCAGAACGCATCAGCTATGCACTGCTTGGCGGGAAATATCGCTTCAAAAAAGCGTTCACCCTGAGAACCGAATATCTCTACTCGCTCCCTGTTTTTTCTGCCACATCAATCTATTCAGTTTTTGCTGTCGATGAATATAAAGAGTTAATGGCAGAACTGACCTACAAACTTTCGCGTGACATCCAATTCTTCGGTCGTCTCACCCATGAAATGTATGAAGAATTTTCAGATGCCGATGTTTTTGAAATCGGTGTGGAAAAACTCAGAACAGATGCTATGTACGGTTATCTGACGGGAACCTTCCGTGATGATAAAGACGGCCAGGGTCTCTATGGTTTCAAAGCCTACGCCAATTATCAGTTCTGTACAAAATTCAGGGCAGGTCTCGGTGCCAATATTGATGTTCTGGAACGCGATATTGCTTATTTCAACACCGACGATTCTGAGCAAAACGAGACAACCAGTACACGAATTTGGGTGGATGGTAGATACGATCTCAGCAAAACGATGAACCTCACAGCCAAATATGAATACATCGAAAGTGATCTCTGGGATTACTACAATCGCGGCATCCTCCGCCTGAACTTTAAATTTTAACAAGGAGCGCCATTATGACTCGTAAACTTTTTTTGTCACTTGTTCTGTTGTTGGCGTCTACGGTTGCTCCACTCTGGGCTGCGGATTTTGATCATCGTGCCCACGTTGAGGAGTATGTCGCTGACGCTGATTGCACGGCCTGTCACATCGATGCAGCAGACTCTATTGTTCCCAAGACAGATGTTTGCCTCGAATGTCATGACGCAACACTGATTGATGAAGTCGTGCTGCCTGAAACCCAAACTCACGGTCCGGTCTGGTCTTTAAACCATGGTCCTGTCGCCAAAGGAAATTCTATCGATTGCGCATCCTGTCATGAGCAGAGTTCCTGCCTTGATTGTCATAAGGCCGGATTCGCAGATGAAATGGGATCTCTGGGTAATAACATGATCAATGTCCACCGCAGTGATTTCTCGGTGAGTCATCCACTTGCAGCACGTGCAGGTCAGAATAATTGTGCCAGCTGCCATGAATCCCGTTTCTGTAGCGACTGTCATGATGCATGGCAGTTCAAAAGTGATGATATCGGTAGTCCATCGCATCGACGCACCTTTGACTTAGGGATCGAGGGTGCAGATATTGATGATATCCATGCCGGAATCAGCAGCTCTTTGTCCTGCGACACCTGTCATTCAGAGACCACCATGGATTTCCATTCGTGGTCAATCGGCCATGCACGTGAAGCAAGAAGATCTTTGGCATCCTGTCAGGCTTGCCACCCGGAAGGTGACGTCTGTCTTCGTTGTCACAGTGCCCGAGGTGGAGCTATTGGCTTTAATCCACATCCAAAAGACTGGGATGACATCAGTGGAAATATCAAAGATGCAAGCAACGGCAAAACATGCCGAAAATGTCACTAAAAGCAAAAGTTATGTTCAACACACAAGGAGGTATTTCAATGCGTAAACAATGGTTAGTTTTGTTAGTTGCCGTTCTGGCAAGTGCCGCACTTTGGGGCTGCGGAAGTAGTGGTGGTTCAGGGGGGAGTGATGTCGTTGCATCACCAACTGAAGATACAGTGCAG
>JAZBPC010000188.1:0-2435 GCA_036351455.1 Desulfuromusa sp. | reverse complement strand
AGCGGAATGACAACATTTTGACACGCAAAAAAACGGGCAGGATGCATGGTTGATTATAGCTCTTGTCAGTAACCTAATTTAGGATCTGATGTTATGTGATCGCCCCGCATTGAGGGGCATGAATACAAACCTGAATTGAGCGGTTTCCTATATTCTCAAAAGCGACACCTTCTTGGCGCAAACCTTAGATAGTCGTGCGTTTGCTCTGATGTTTCGCCTTGAAAGACCGACCTTAGCATTTTCAGCAACTTAAACTATGAATTTCAAGGTGGCTTGCTCTAACCTGTTTCAGGTATTACGAAAAACAAAAAATCCCTGCAAACCCTTACGGCTCTAAGGACAGCTGGCGCAAGGTGTCGCTTTTGAGTTATAAAGCAGATGAATAAGATATCAGTTTTAGATGACAATGATGAGCCCGGCAATCTGCAGAAATTATTCGATACCTTGAACTGGCTGTTTGAGAAAGCGAGTCAGGTTGAAATTGTGGAGAATAATTAGATTCTCCTTAAAAAGGGTCAATATGTTGATTTAAAATGAAATTTATCTAAGAATAGAGTAAAATATGCATGCTTTTGACGACCACCCCCTCATAAGGCATGCACATGATCAGGTACACCGGTGATAGACAGCTCACCCTTGAAGGTTTCACGCTCCCGTTCGGTGGCAAGCTGAACCCGGAAAACAGATGGATAACATGGCATAAAGTTATTCCGCGGGATGAGTTCGCCATCAGATATTACCGGATTTTGGACCCCGATCAAGGGCGACCTGCCAAAAATGCCAGATTGGTGATCGGCGCGTTAATCATTAAGCACAAGCTGACGCTCAGCGATGAGGAAACCGTGCTTCAGATCCAGGAGAATCCCTATCTTCAATATTTTGTTGGGTTTTCTTGTTTTCAGGACAAGCGACCTCCGGCCCCGGCCTGTTTGTTGAGATTCGCAAACGCATGGGAAAAGATATTTTTTCCGCTTTTGAAGAAGTGATTTCGGAGAAACTTGCTCTCTCAAAAACGAGTACGGAGAATGATGGTGAAAATGAAGATAAAAATGAGGAAGAGCCAGTTAAAAATAAAGGAAAAATGCTTGTCGACGCAACGGTTGCCGAGCAGGCGGTTCGTTATCCCGCGGATCTGAGTTTGCTCAATGAAGCCCGTGAGATTTCCGAGCAGCTGATTGATGATCTGTACAAACAGAGTGACTACGCCGGAAAACCCGGAACGTATCGGCGAATTGCCCGTAAAAAACACCTGAATCCGGCTAAGAAAAAGAAACCGGGCCGAAAGGTTCTGCGGCGCGGTCTTCGTGAGCAGTTGCAGTACTTGCGAAGGAATCTGAAATATATCAAACGTCTGATTGGCGATGTTGGATCAGTACCTTTTCCGCTTCCCCATCGGCAACAACGACAGTATCGGATCATTCAGCATGTGTACCGCCGGCAGAATGAGATGTACAGAAACCGGGAAAAACGCTGCGATGGCCGAATTGTTTCCATTGCCCAACCCCATGTGCGACCGACAGTTCGGGGGAAAGCAGGCAAAAAAGTGGAGTTCGGAGCCGAACTCAGCGTGAGTATGGTCGACGGCCTGGCTTTTGTTGATCATATCGGTTGGGATGCCTTCAACGAAGGCACTGATTTGCAGGAGCAAGCGGAGAGTTACAAGCGCCGAAATGGTTACTACCCGGCAGTTGTGTTGGCTGACCAGATCTGCGGATCAAGAGAAAATCGTAAATATCTCAAAGAGAAAGGTATTCGCTTTGGTGGCAAGCCAATGGGAGACCCCCGAAAGAGACGGAAGAAAACAAAGAACGTCTTCGGGAACTGAAAGCACAACGGATTCGGGACAGTCGGGAACGGATCCCCATTGAAGGGAAATTTGGTCAAGGAAAAAACGGCTACCGACTCAACTGCATCCGAGCAAAACTTCAGCGAACCTCTGAAGCATGGATTAACTGTATCTTCCTGGTCATGAATCTGATGGTTCTGCTCAGGAAGTTGCAGGAACAGCTCGAAAATTTATTTTTTTCACGTTTTTTACGTTTACGCAAACTGCTGAAACACATTACCACTCGATTATGGGCATTCCTTGAGCAAATGCCCGGGGCAAGTCTGCAGGATTGCCTGTATGAGCGTCTGGCTTTTTGAAGAGGCTCTATTTATTTCTTGCGCATATTTAAACGATTCTAAATTGATAAACATGTTATCAACTTGAGAATGTTTAACTGAGTGCTTTTCAAGTGCTGATGCAAGGTAATTGTGACCATTAAAATATATTTGTAACCGAAAAGGACACCAAGTCGGCACCCTGACATAACAAAGGCCAAGGTCTTCATCAATCAGGTAAAAATAATAATGCAAACATTTTCCCTGATCCGGTTTTAGATATGTCTGGCCTGTTTTTTTATTATGCCATGGCTTGTATGAAGGACAAGATT
>JAZBPC010000187.1:0-35462 GCA_036351455.1 Desulfuromusa sp. | reverse complement strand
CAAGGGACAAAACTACCACTCCTTGCAGTTCACCATTCTTGCGAACAGGTGTAGCAAAGCGGATAACTCCACGATACAACGAACCCTGGACCGCTTCCAAAGGAGTTTCAGCACCTTGGAGGCGCTCATTACGACTAACATACCAACCATTCAGACGAGTAACCCAAAGCTGGCCGACATCCAATTGAGCTGCATGGTTAAAATATGTTTCAGTTTTATATGTTGTTTGGGTTGAGTCAGAAATATTTCGATAATCAGAGGAAGGAATGCCCGCAACGATGCGCAATAATTCTTGGCCATCGGCATCGACATAAGCCAGTTCACTATAAAGGAGTGTATCTTCCAAGATCTCAACTGGTTTTTCGTTAGTCCCACGACGATACAAAAGTTCCCGCTTATGATTATTACTAAAGCTAAGGTAGGCCTCTTCAGTCGGAGGCAATAATGATAAATCAAGAATGTCGCCTTCGACTTCATGAAGGAAGGAAGAGACCTGGGCAGCAACCATTTGTGCTCGATTTTCAAGAGCTTTAGCGGCCTGGGTGTCAAAAGATTCTGTTGTGCTTTGGCTCAGCAAATTTTCAACTATTCGCAAACTATGCTGAGAATTGAACAATAAAATCCCCAACGGCACCAATGAGAGCAGTAAAAAAGCACCAAGAACTTTTTTATGTAAGTTAAGACGCAGCATGTTGCCAACTATAGATGAAATTCTAGTGGGGGCATAGGAGGGAAGAAACTGTGGAGAGAATAATTCAAAAACAGAGAGATATTATTTATTCCTTGAAACAACATAATCAGCAAGAACAAAAAGAGCTTGTCGTGCTTCACAGTCTGGAAATAATGCCAATTGCTGTTTCGCCCTTTCAATGCGCTCAATAGCTTTGGTGCGTGTATACTCGATACCTTCTTTATCATTGATTAAAGCACAAACATATTCCAAATCCTCTGTGGCCAACTCTTCAGCTTCGATAATTCTGGAGATCTCCAGGCGCTCTTTTTCCGAAGAGTGAGAATAAGCGTGAATGAGTGGTAAAGTCATTTTACCTTCGAAAAGATCATGTCCCTTTTCTTTACCAAAGTCTTCCTCATCGGCAACATAGTCAAGAGCATCATCCATCAACTGAAAAGCCGTGCCAATCTCCAAACCAAACTCACGCAACGCCATTTCATGGTCATCATCAACCCGAGCAAGCACTCCGGCAACCTGGCAGGCCGCAGCAATCAAGATAGCCGTCTTGTCACGCACGACTTGCAGATAACGTGTTTCATCAACCTCAAGGTCACAGGTGTTGATCAATTGGAGGATTTCTCCTTCAGCCAACTGAGTGGTCGTATCAGAAAGGATCTGTAAAATTTTAAGACTTTCCGAACCAACCATGACAGAAAATGACTTGGCAAACAGAAAATCCCCAACCAGAACTGAGGCCTGATTCCCCCAAACTGAGTTTGCAGAACGATTTCCCCGACGCAAGTTGGCACTATCAACAACATCATCATGCAACAGAGTTGCAGTATGAATAAACTCGACAACTCCTGCTAAATCGATATGTTTATCACCCTGATATGCACATAAGCGAGCACAAAGAAGTAACAGCATAGGTCGAATACGCTTGCCACCACTTGAAAGCACATAGTCCCCAACCTGACTGACCAGCTGAACATCTGAGGCCAGATTCTTTTTGAACTGACTCTCAACCGCCAGCATTTCTTCTTTCAGTAGCTCTATAACAGTATCCATATCCCGAACATTTCCTAAGATGTTAGAACAACAGCGAATTCGCCTATATGACTGAGATGGTGGAACATTATACTAGAATCTAGTGAACCAATGTCAAAACCTTTTTGCCTCAATTCCTGAGGATTTAACTGGAAGTCATCGCCACAGGGACAAATTGTTTTTTATCCTCTTCCCACTGATAGGCACCGGCTTCCCAGATGTCATCCAGTAAATCCCAATTTAAGTTCAAAGTTTTCGCTTCTTCAGTTAAGTCAGAAACTTCCAGGATCTCTATATCATCAATAACAAAGTCACCATTTTTATCAGCCCAATGCACAGGCTTGACTTGCATTGTCCCGGACGATTTCACTATTGCAACTGAACGCTGCCCATCAGGGTTAGCTATCAATTCACCTGTAATGGTCATATCAGAATCAGGATGAAGGCTGTCAGGAACCCCAAGAATATAAAAAACTCGCATTTTTAAAGGTGGTTTTCTAAAAATCCACCGAGCAACTCCTGTTGCAGCATCAAGATGAGAAATAACAGGCTCAGATTCTAATAGTCGCCAACCTTCAGGAAAATTTTCCTTGAGAATCATTCCCTTCAAAGGGACTTCAGAAGAAAGTTCCATTTGAACCAAAATACGGCTGCCAGGTGCGGCAAAAGCTGGCAAAATTCTTTTTGCATGCAACACCGGAACAGGAGGGGAGCTGGACTGCAAAAATAAAAAAAGGAGGACAATTAAACCAACAACAACCAACAATAGATAATTTATCCAATTGTTTTTTTTAACTTCAGGTGGCAGGACCTCGCAATCAGAATCTTCAGGATCATGATCTTGTTTCAAAATTGCATTAATATCGACTTCCAGTGCTTCTGCAAGCTTTAGTGCATTGTCCCGCATTATTGTCGGATAACGGTTATTTTCCCAACGCGAAACGGTATCCGTTGTCACACCAACAACTTTAGAGACATACAGCTGCGTCAAACGTTTTTCTTCCCTAATTTTTCGAATAACATTCCCATCTATCGCAACAGATGGTGCATTGAAAGTATCCATATCAGTATCCAAGCGAGAAAACTCTAAAGTATTCGGGAGTCTAACAGAGAGTCTGTAACGCTGTAAACAACCTATTAGAAGGATCTGATCAGCAATATAGATAGATCCATACAAACCTCAACATACTGATATCATGAGGTTTTGACTAGACATCTTTCGATATTCTAATCGATGTCGGATGAAAAGAAAGAATAGATATGAAATTATTACTCACAAGTCATTAACCAACCCAAAAAGGAGGAAGACAATGAAAAAGATTTTCATTCTACTAACTGCCACAGCTTTCACATCAATTATTGCGACCGCTGCTATTGCGGCAACAGAGGCCCCCAGCGAAGTTAAATATACCCCAAAGATGGGGACGGTGACATTTCAACATACAGCACACCAGGGATTAACCGATTGCGCAACCTGCCATCACACTGGAGATTACGCTCAATGTAAAAGTTGCCATGGTGTCAACGATAATGCTCCTACGGCTAAGAACGCGTTTCACAAACTTTGTAAAGACTGTCACAAAGAAGCAAAAAAAGGACCGGTAAAATGTAAAGAATGTCACATCAAATAGTCATCTTAATATTTATAAATTTTAAAAAGGCGGTTTCTCTCCACGGGAAAGCGCCTTTTTACCCATAAATCAGAAAGAGACGAGCAAAAAATAAAAAAAATAAATTAATTTATTTTTTAAGTTGACATTAATAATATTTCCAGTACAATTACAATCAAAAGATAATAAAACTCTCTCTCATAAGGTTTTTGCCCCGTGTTCTCCCTCCTGACGCGGGGCTATTTTTATCCCCTCTCTTGCGCCTGAAAGCCATTCAACCCATAATAGTTAGTAATAATATATATGACTGACCGATATAGAGCCGCTCAAAAGAGGGAAATCGAATGAATCATTTACGCAATGAAAAAAGCCCGTACCTTTTGCAACATGCTGAAAACCCGGTTGATTGGTTTCCCTGGTGTGATGATGCCCTTGAAAAAGCACAACGAGAGCAAAAACCAATTTTCATCTCTATAGGTTATTCAACCTGCCATTGGTGCCATGTTATGGCTCATGAGTCTTTTGAAGATAGTCTGGTCGCAGAAAAGTTGAATAAAAATTTCATCTGTATCAAAGTTGATCGTGAAGAGCGCCCAGATATTGATTCCAGCTTTATGCACGCCTGCCAACTACTCAATGGACATGGAGGCTGGCCCCTCAATCTATTCCTGACCTCAGAAGCCGAACCTTTTTACGCCCTCACCTATGCCCCAAAACTAACCAGAGGGCAACACCTTGGATTTATAGATATTATTGATAAGTTAACTGAGTTGTGGCAGCAACAACCTTCAACCTTGGTTGCCAATGCTAAACAATTATCTGAAGCAATTATCAACCAGGAACGGCATCAGGAAAATATTGAGGCAGACGAAAACCTGCTACGTTTAGCGGCTGAAAAATTCCAACAGCTATTTGACAAAAATCATAGTGGTTTTGGCAGCCCTCCAAAATTCCCCCAGCCTCATAATCTTTCGTTATTACTACGTTTGGCACAACGCTTTAATGACTCAGATTTAGAGCGGATGGCACTCCAGACTTTACAGAATATCGACCAAGGGGGAATCACTGATCAACTCGGAGGAGGAATGCATCGCTACTCTGTCGACACATATTGGCTGGTACCCCACTTTGAAAAAATGCTTTACGACCAAGCATTAATTTCTACAGCTTATGTTGAAGCTTGGCAAACAACCAACAATCAACTTTTTAAACAAGCCGCCGAGAATATACTTAATTACACTCTAAGGGAGCTAACGGACCTAAATGGAGGGTTTTATTGTGGTGAAGATGCTGATTCAGAAGGGTCTGAAGGGACCTATTATCTCTGGTCTTCCGAAGAGCTCGCTGAAATCCTGACAGCTGAAGAAAATAAGTTATTTGCAGATACCTATAATGTCAATATTGAAGGTAATTTCGAAGGGAAGAATATTCTCCACCGCAGCTTTTCTTTAAAACAACCGGACCAAAAGCATCAGAAGTTAGAAGAACTCAAATCTAAATTGCTCTTGATTCGCAACCAACGCCCACACCCCCACCTTGACGATAAGATCCTGACCGGATGGAACGGATTAATGATTGCTTCGTTAGCCAGAGGAGGTTTTTTGTTTCAAGATTCCCGCTATCTTCTTGCTGCAGAAAAAGCGGCTTCATTCCTTCGAGATACACTAATGATAGATGGAAAGTTGAAAAGGCGCTATCGTGATAAGGAAACCCTCATAGACGCATTCCATGAGGACTTTTCATTCTTTATCTATGGTCTCATTGAATTATTTCTTGCAAATTTCAATCCCGACCATTTAAACCTTGCGCTGACATTGACCAAAGAGAGCAGGCTGCTTTTTCATGATGGACAAGGAAGGTATTATGATTCTGCAAAACCATTTGCCAACGGTCAAGGACGAGGGCGAACCAAACAGGATGGAGCCATTCCAGCGGCGGGATCAATCACGGCACACAACTTAATCAGACTGGCAAGATTGACAGGTAAATATGAGTTTGAAGAACAGGCCTTAGAATTACTCAGCTCTGCACTGCTACATGCAGAGAAATACCCCACTTCTTTTGCCAGTTTACTTCAGGCATTGGACCTGACCCTGACTGAGCAATTAACCCTGGCTATAATTTTACCGACAGCGGAAGCAGAACTGGCAGAGAGTTGGTTAGAAGCACTACAGCCACTGAGACATCAGCTTCTGACAGTTATTACAGCGACGCCGGAAAAATATACCGGCACGGTCCCTTTTGTTGCAGATAAAACTGCGCTTAATGGAGAAATCACCGCCTGGCTCTGTACCGGAACAAGCTGTCTGCCTCCAGCGACTAAACCATCTGAGTTAGAAAGATTACTCCAAACTCACGCCCCCTTAAAGACTTTCAACAGATGAGGGACCAGTTGTTTTTTGCGCGACAGGACCCCTTTCAAACGATAGATATTATCAGCTTCCTGCGGATAACCGATAATAAGAGGAAGCTCATTTGGTCCTGCGGTCAATAGTAAACTTGTCTCCATGACAATATCGGTCACCAGAAGAGCTGCAAGTTCATAACCCTTCTCTTTACGAATTTTCTGTAATTCCGTCATCAACTCATCCTGACGCTGGTGAAAGGAATGAAAATTGACAACTTCAACTTGCCCAAGTCCAAGCAAGCCATTACTAACTCCATACTCTTTAAAGTCAGTGAATATCAGTTTTCGAGCAGGAGCACCACTTGCCATAGGACTTCCGGAAGCAAACAACTGAGAACCAAAGGACTGATGATCCAAACCGGAATACTGCTCTAACCAGGGAATTAACTTTCGGTCAATGTCAGTTGTTGTCGGAGACTTCAAAATGACCGTATCTGAGAGTAATCCGGCCAGAAGTAAACCTGCTATTTTCTTTTCGGGCTCAATTCCTGCCTGCTGATAGAGAGTAGAAACTAATGAGCAGGTACTCCCCAAAGGCTGATTGATAAATCGAATCGGTAAATCGGTATGAAAATTACCCAACCGATGATGATCTATAACCTCAATAATTTCAACCTTATCTGCCCCAGGGACCGCTTGAGACAATTCATTATGATCAACCAAAACAAGTTTTATAGGTGAATTTTTGATCAAGTGGCTTTTTGTGGCTATCCCTGCAACAAGACCGTCTTTGGAACAAACAATGGCTCCAGACTGTTTTCCGTGGGTCAATTTCAAACGGAGATCTTCGATTAAGTCATTCGGCTTAACCACCATAAAATCAGTTTCAGCCAAAAGTCCAACAGGAGTTGCCATCCGCGTCAACCAAACACAGTTTGCCGTATCAAAATGACTCACCAATATTGATACATTATTTTTTTGGGCAGTTTCCAGAAGATTCTCATCAACGGGAGAGCCACCAGAAATAATTAATAAACGGATACCAGCCTCAACAGCGAGGCGTTGGATACCAGGGCGGTCGCCTGTAATGAGGATTGTTTTTCCAGGAACGACTCCTTCAACCCAACGACTGAAGCTGGCTTCACGTCTGGCACCAACATGGAGGTCAAAATCCTCAATTTGTTCAGGATTATATAGATGCTGAACCTTTGCTCCAAGACAACTCTTGATAGAACTTAGCGAAGCAGTAATACGGCGTAGTCTTTCCGGTTCAGCAGGTATCAGAAAAAATTCCGTCGCTCGCTTTAAGTGTAACAACCCCACAGCCAAGTCGTCATCATCTACAACAGGTAGCATCCGAATATGGTGCTGATGATAAAGTTCAATTGCCTTTGACATCGGTTCGGACTTATGGATAGAGATCACTTTTTCAGTCACAATATCTTTGATTCTGGGATGAACATCTGCAAGCAATTCGGGAACCTCAACATCCAGAAAATCGAGAACAAATTGGGTTTGATGATTGATGGTCCCTGCCCTGGCAGCTTTAACTCCGGAAAGCCCTTGCAAGCGACGCAGTTCCGCATAAGCTATTGCACTACAAATTGAATCTGAATCAGGATTTCGGTGCCCGATTACGAAAACTTTATCTTCTAACTCCACCCTCTCCTCCTCTTAGTCTACAACGGTACGGAGCTTTCCCCGCACGTCTCCCAAACCAATAACATTCTTTATAATTCCTTTCTCAGGATGCATTGTTTCATCAAAAGAGACCAGGATATCTCGTCCCTTAGTCCCGAAAACAGAAGGATCAACTAAAACTCGACATTTCACCGAATTATCAGAAAAATACTTTTGATCCTTATCACCTATCTTTTCTAGCGGTTCAATAACAATATCCTGAGTACCTTTCCGGTGAAAGGTAGGAATATGGATAGCGTCCTGTCCAGGCTGACCATAAAAACCAAGGCGTAAATTATACAGAGCGCTTAAAATATCATACAGAGGTTTATCTTTGTCCATTTCAAACCATTCATCAGCGTAGACCTTTTTATTTTTAATTTTTTGATATCTGACACGGCCAGACAAATAATCGAATGTTATTTTAGTCACTTTCTCTTTTCTTGATTCCCCTTCACCACGAATCGTGTGCGAACTATGCCATAAAGGGAGCAATAGTCCTGTTGCATTGACTTTCATTAGCGTTTGATATTTTTCAATACGATGTCTGGTAAAAAATGCTGCAGCCCCCAATGTCTCAGCCTGCATAACGACAAGATACGTCCCCGGTTGTTCTCCTTGAGTCAGGGTGATTGTCCCTTCAGCAAGGTGATTAAACCACAGAAAAGATATTTCGTAGCTTAAATATTCACCAACCAGTGATTGAATAGAAGGGTCTAGGGTTCGTGTTGCAGAGGAATACGAATTCGCTGGACATATTGACAATACCAGAAAAAGAAGCAGGATCTTTGTCATTTTATTCATCATAAAGCTCCAAACAACTTATTTATTTACAAAATCAGTTGGTACTGACAAATCATTTCTTGACGAAAAAACTTCTTACCATTAATATCAATATATTCAAAATATAATGAGGAGTGCAACATGGCAGACGCAAATGACAATCTACCTTTTGATGCAAGTCAGGACTTTGATCGAGAATCAGAAATCCTGAAAGTTCTTGGTCACCCAATCAGACTGAAAATTGTTGCGGGATTGATGTCCCAATGCTGTAATGTGAAGAAAATATGGGAATGTCTTTCTCTTCCACAGGCAACAGTATCTCAACATCTTGCACTTCTAAAAAATAAAAATATTATTACGGGTCGGCGAGAAGGTGTAGAAGTGTACTATCAAGTCACTTCCCCTGAAGCTATCCGCATTGTCGGTGCAATCTTTGGTGATTCATTTAGTTGTAATTAAATTTCAAAAAAAAGAATCATAAAAAAACGGTCGTCTTGTGAGACGACCGTTTTTTTATGATTCTTTTGTACCAATCTATTTTCCTGAACGGATTGTCGCCACAGTTTTCCCACGAATTCCCCAATTTTCCGCTGACACCTCTTCGATAATAACATGAGTAGCCTCAGGGTTTTTACCGAGAACTTCTTTCATGACAACAGTAATCCTTTCCATTAACTCTTCTTTTTTTTCTATACTAATACCTTCAATTGCTCGAACAGTTACAACTGGCATCTTACAGTCTCCTTTCAATACACTCTGCAAATAAGAATGTCATTATAGCCCGACAACAAAAAAAGCAACAGACAAATTATTCATATTTACTTTCAAAACAGTGGTCGACGACCATGCCAACTTAATTGATTTTATAATGTAATATATTCAAACCTTTATCCACAATTAATTCTGGAAAGTCTTCACCTGAATTCACAATTTCTATCAATTGTGCTTGCGGACAAAGCTTGGAAAATAATTGTTGGATATATTCTGGGTATAAATATGGACTACTTAGACAGATCAACACATCGCCACCAGAACTCAATAATACTGGTAACTTACGAATAATTCTCGACCAATCCCGTTGTGATTGAAAGTTATTCCCTTGATCAGCGGGAGGATCACAAACAATCAAATCAAAAGGAGCCAACTTATTTAACTTACTGAAGCTGCGAAATAACTCCATATGCAGGAAGCTGGCTTGTCGCAGATCTAAGTCATTAAGCCGATGATTGAGGCGACCCAACTCCAAAGCCCCCCGATTCATATCCAGATTCACAACATGTTTTGCACCTGCAGCTATTGCAACAACAGAAAAACTACAACTGTAAGAAAAAAGATTAAGAACACTCTTCCCAGCTGCAATTTTCCTGACTAAATTACGTCCCTGGATCATGTCTGGGAAAAAACCAATATTCTGAGCCCCATGCAAACGTAAACGATATTTTAAACTCGCCTCAATAGCATTCACCTCATCAGGTAATTCTCCGAATAATATTCGACTTGGACAGTTCTGCAGATACCTTTCCTGAAGCAGGATCACTTCGGCTGAAACAACTTCTAAACGTAGAACATTTACAAGCCGTTCCAGCCAGCCTTCATCACGTTGACAGTATAAAGTCACAAACACAACTGGCTTAAACCAATCAATCAAAAGATCTTCATATCCAGGAAAACAATGTCCTCGACCATGAAACAAGCGCCGAGACTCTGTGTCTGCGGAATATCTTTTATTAATTTCTGACTGGATAAGTTTCATTGGCTTCGCCCAAAAGGAACAATTTCCTTAATCAACCCAAATAACTACTGGAAATGATGAAACAAACTCGTCATAATGGATTAAAACCCAGACAGGAGAAGGATCGATGAATAGAACAGGTCTGATCATCTTCATTTTAGTAGTAACCCTCGGAGCCATCGCTTTGAGCATTTATTTTCAAAATAGTCCAGTGCAAAAACAAACCGTTCATGAGGTTCAGCCAAAGTTACCCCCAGAACCGATTAAAAATCCAATTGTTCACTATCCCGTTCTTGAACCAGCAGAAGAACAACCTCCCGCAGAACTAGAGCCTCCTGCTTCGCAGACTGTGTCTCCACAACTCCCAGAAAAACTACCTTTAGTGCAAGAAAGCGATCAAAGTATTCAAGCTGCACTTAACAGTTTATTAAGTGAAGAGGCAATCAACCGACTTTTCAACAAAGACAACTTCATACAAAAATTTGTGGCAACTATTGACAACCTTCCAGAGGCACGACTCCCCAGGAGCATTTTACCAATCAAACCTCCGGGAGGGAAATTTTTGGTATCAGGGACACCCGAAGCACCACAAACCAGCAGCAGAAATTATAAACGTTATAGCTCTAGCCTGCTCTTATTCGAAGCAATCGATGTCGACCTTGCAATCAAGATCTATATTTATTTCTACCCATTATTTCAAACTGCTTATGAGCAACTTGGCTATAAAAATGCCTATTTTAATGACCGCCTGGTTTATGTTATCGACCACCTGATCGAAACACCAAACCCTCCTGACCCGATCCAACTGGCACAACCAGCCGTTCTTTTTACTTATGCTGATCCCGACCTTGAAAAACGATCAGTTGGACAAAAAATATTATTAAGATTAGGTCAAGAGCAGAGAACGAGAACTTTTAAACTTCTCAACAAATATCGACAAAAACTCACAAAACTTCACCCCTAACAGAAAAGGCTCAACAATGCTTTGCTGAGCCTTTTCTATAAAATATAACTAAAGGGGAGATCGGTCACTGAAAACGTCGTTCAGCCCCTTGATAGCTAGGAGAAGGACCACTTCTGACTGGATCGATTTCCGGATAAACCCATCCAGTGGAGCGTTGAAATTTTATAATACCATCATTATCAATAAGCCTTTGCAACGTGGATGGTTTAACCATATCCATCATACCGTCATGATAAACAACTGAAACTTCTTTCATAATACATCTCCTCAGGATGGTTCAATTATAGCATTTAACAACAGCCTTGTAAAACCATATAAGAGACTTTCCATACCATATCAATTTAAAAAAGATTTCCGCCGCTCAGTTCCAACATAATGTCCGCGAAGTGTGCTTCTTATCGGATCAGTACCCACTCTCACCCAACCAGTTGAACGTTCAAATTGTTCAATTTCACTCATCACAATCAATTCATCAAGTTTGCGTGAAGGGATTAAATCTATACGACCATCTTTATAGCGGACGCGAATCAGCATGTTTATTCTCCCTAACAAATTCTTGATTGCATTGGCATAAACTCAGTCCAGTAAAGCATCAATGGCATCAAAATCAAATCGCTTTTCGGCAAGATCAGTTATCAAGCCTATCTTATGAGTATCTTCTGCCGTCAATTTTGAAACATCATCTCTAATAATTTCAAAAACTGTTGAGGAGGTCAGCCCGGCACGCATGTACGGAACTCCGCTACTATCAATAATTTTTTGCGTAATATGGCTGATTTCGCCAACTCCAGGAATAACGATCCCAGCGATTTTATCCCGAAACTCTTCAAGTTGATATAGATTTGAGAGCGTCACCAGGAGTTCATCACGACTGCTATTGACAATCACCAAAGTGGAACTCTCCAGCAATTCAACAACCCGCTGTGCTGAAGCAGCGCCAATCTGAACAGTATGAACGATCCTCTGCCCTTGTTCTTCGGTTGCATGGAGTTTGATATCAAGAACACTGGCAATACGGCGCATGGTAGGATTTGCAAGGATTGGTTGGTAATTAAAGCCGCCGATAACCTTAATATTTTCATCCGAAAAGGCCATCTCAAGGTATTTCAGAGTCTGTTCACGTTTCTCAGCTATAATCTTATTGACAAGGATTGCTTTGACTTTTGCTTTTTCTTTCTGAAACAAAGCTAAATTTGTCTGGGCAGAGTCAACAACGTTACCCAGACCACCGCCAGTGACCATTAATACCGTCGCATCTGTTTTCCTGGCAATCCTCGCATTATTACAGCCAAAGAGAGTCCCTACTCCGGTATGCCCAGCGCCTTCAATAATCAAAAAATCGTTCTTTGCATCCAATTCTGCAATGGCATCAAACATACGGCTAGCTATCTCATCTCTATTAAGAGATCCATCCATAATACGCCTGGTGTCTCCCGGTTGAAGAACAAACGGTGACATCAATGGCAGATCTTTGACGAGATCAAAGTACCGCGCCATGACCACAGCATCTTTATCGGCAACCTGCCCTTGAAATTCTACGGGTTTAGGCCCAATAGGCTTGATGAATCCAACCCTGTCATATTTCTTTTTGGCCATATGCATCAACGAAAGACTGGTTGTCGTTTTCCCACTATTCATTCCTGTTGCAGCTATAAAAACTTTGCGTGCCATAAAAGTTATCTCCTTTATTCCTCTACGGTTCCATATAGATTAAATTAACAAAAATGTCACGCAATGATTATATTAAATTTTCACATCAAAACTTCTATTTAGATATCTTCTGATTCCCAGAGAAGAAAACATATTTAACATAATATTTCATTTTTAAAATAACAATAAAGGGATTGATTTGCAGGAGGACAAAAGAGGATTGAAATATAAAATAATTCCTAGTGCAGAATATAATTTTTGCTGTTTGATCAACCCAGAGAGCTTAAGCGAGCCATAAAAAGAATTTTTAATCAACCAATCTCTGGGATAACGTCAAACGTTTCCCCAGCTCTCCTACGCTTGACATAAGTATCAAGTTGCGCAAAACCATCCAGTAATAAAGAGAGCACACTCTGGATATTGTCGACCTTGACAACAATCGGCTGATATCGTGTTTGCTTGGCAATTTTAACAAAGTTCGGACTTTTCTGCCGCGCAACAAAGACTTCTGCATCTTCAACCAATGCAATGATCGCTTTCATTTTGTCAGCCCCATCATGCTCCATGTCCTGAGCTATATTATTGCGCTTTTCAACAAGGGCATAACCCTGGGTTGCCACGAGGTCATAGATATAGAAGGATTCTGTATCCCCCATATGGGTTTTTGCGATTGTTTCTCCATCATTGGATCCAATACAAATTCTAATTTTTTGCATAACCAAAAACCTTAATTGACATCAACTGAAAAAAATTAATTTTATCCCCATAAAAAGCAGCATGACACCGACCGACGTGCGTAATATTTCGTTTGGCAGATAGCTCGCAAACTGAGCGCCAATCAAACTAAACACAAGAAAACAGGCCATCACAACCAAGCCTGCTTTGACATCAACATACCCTTGCCGATAGTAACGCAAAGCTGCTAGCAAACTTATGGGTGCTGCGACAATAAAAAGAGTCGTTCCTTGTGCCAATTTCTGAGGGAATTTTGCAAAAACGGCCAGAGAGAAAATAATAACAGCCCCACCGCCCACACCGACTGTACCCATCACCAGGCCAGCAAGAGAACCAATAAGGACAAGTTCAATCATCTAAACTGCCCCGGAAAAGTCACACATCGATCAAAACCATACATAAATTAACTCGCTGTTGCTTTTGTCTTTTGTCGTAAAACTAAATGCAAAACCCTTTTTATGATCCCCTCAGAATCAAGCCCCAGGTGAACTTTTAATTCTTCTTGAGTCCCTTGACCGACAAAATGGTCAGGGATACCAATGCGTTCAACAGGCATAGACAACCCTGCATCATGCATCAGTTCGAGGATTGACGCACCAAATCCACCTTGGAGAGAATTCTCTTCTGCAGTAACAACAAATGGAGCCTTTTCCATCTGACTGAGGATTAACTTCTCATCCAGAGGTTTAATAAAGCGGGCATCAACGACCGCAAGATCAATACCCTCGACTGAAGATAAATGACTTGCCGCTAAAAGAGCTTGATTTACCATATCTCCTACAGCAACAATCAGACCATCAGAGCCCTCGCAAAGTAATTCTCCCCGGCCAATATCCAGAGCTTCAATCTCTTCAAGCAGTGGCAGCCCAACCCCACTCCCTCGTGGATAACGGTAAGCGAAAGGCCCCTCAAATAAACTGGCTGTTTTCATAATACGCTGCAGTTCAACCTCATTTCTTGGGGCAGCAAAAACCAAGTTTGGTATGTGGCGTAAAAAGGATAGATCAAAAGTGCCATGATGTGTTGGCCCATCTGCGCCAACCAGACCACAGCGATCCATAGCAAAGGTCACCGGTAAATTTTGCAGGCAAACATCATGAATGACCTGATCGTAAGCACGTTGCATAAAGGTTGAATATATTGTGACCACCGGACGTAATCCCCGGCAGGCCAATCCTGCTGCAAAAGTGACAGCATGTTGCTCAGCAATACCGACATCAAAAAATCGCTTAGGAAAAACTTCAGAGAATTTTTTCAGACCAGTTCCTTCAGCCATAGCTGCAGTAATGGCAACAATACGTTCATCCTTCGAAGCAAGATCAATCAAGGTTTCACCAAAAGCTTTGGTATAAGAAATGGCCGCGCCGGGTTTACCCCCATTGACCTTTCCCGTTTCTGGATCAAACGGCCCAATACCATGAAACATTGGTGGGTTCACCTCTGCAGGCTCATAACCCTTCCCTTTTTTAGTCAAAACATGCAAAAGAACTGGACCTTGAATCTGAGCAACATTGTGCAGAGTTTCTGTCAATTCCTCTATATTGTGTCCATCGATAGGCCCAAAATAATCAAAACCAAAACCTTCAAAAAGCATTCCTGGAGTCATAAAACTTTTCAATGATTCTTCAGCACGTTTTGCCAGATTGACAAGATCACGGCCAATACCAGGAACATAGCTAAGAAGATGCTCTGTTTCTTTCTTGAAACGGATGAAAGTATCCGAGGTCATCTTGCGACTGAGAAATGAAGAGAGAGCTCCAACATTCGGAGAAATCGACATTTCGTTATCATTTAAAATAACAACCAGTTTTTGTTTTAAGTGGCCCGCATGATTCAACCCCTCAAAGGCCATACCCGCAGTCAATGATCCATCGCCAATAACAGCAACAACCTTATCATCACCACCACAAATATCTCTTCCTGCTGCCATCCCTAAGGCTGCAGAAATTGAAGTACTGGAATGACCGACACCAAAACAGTCATATTCACTTTCTTTACGCTTAGGAAATCCACTCAAACCATCTAACTGGCGCAACGTTCCAAATTGGTCCTGGCGACCAGTCAGTAATTTATGGGCATAAGCCTGATGACCAACATCCCAGATAATATGATCACGAGGTGAATCAAAAACGCGATGAAGAGCAATCGTCAACTCTACAACCCCAAGAGAACTGCCTAAGTGCCCTCCATTGGTAGCAACCGTTGCAACAATTTGTTCACGCAATTCTGAAGCCACCTGAGGAAGTTGTTTCCTATCAAGCTTTTTCAGATCTGCTGGTGACTTCAGTTGTGAAAGAAGGGTTTCCATTTATATTCCTAACATAAAATATGCAAACAAGATGGGGAAACTTTCAACAAGAACGATTGATAATATAACTTGCTATTTCCCGCAGTGGTCTCGCTGAGTCAGCAAAATCGCTCAACGCTGATAAAGCTAAATCCCGCAGTTCACTGGCACGCTGACGCGCTTCAGAAAGCCCCAACAATGACGGATATGTTGCTTTACCACGCTTTTGATCACTGCCAACATCCTTACCCAGTTGTGACTGATCCGCTTCGATATCAAGAATATCATCAGCGATTTGAAATGCTAATCCAGCAGCTTCCGCATAGCGACACAGCGATTCACGTTGCTGTTGTGTCGCTCCTCCGAGTAAAGCACCTATTTCGATGGCAGCCTTTATTAAAGCTCCGGTTTTATGGGTATGAATATATTCAAGCGTTGGTAAATCAACCGGCTTCTGTTCGGCCTCCATATCAACAACCTGGCCACCGACCATACCACGAGATCCGGCACTTCTAGCCAAAAGATGAATCACTTCACGCGAACAGTCGACAGAAACCCTTTCCCAAATATCGGGATTGGAAAGGAGGATAAAGGCTTCCGTCAGCAACCCATCACCAGCTAAAATTGCAGTTGCCTCACCATAAACTTTATGGTTGGTTGGGCTTCCCCGCCGGTAATCATCATCATCCATCGCCGGGAGATCATCATGGATCAAAGAATAGCTATGAACCATTTCAATAGCACAAGCTGCCGGCATGACATTTTCAATCTCACCACCAACGGCTTCACAAGCTGCCAACATCAGAACAGGACGAATACGTTTTCCCCCGGCAAAGACGGAATAGCGCATGGATTCGTGTAGAACAGCTGGTAGAATTTCTGCACCTGGCATGTAGTGATCCAAAGCAGAATCAATCAACCGGGTTCTCTCTTGCAAATAATTTTCTAACTGCCAATCATCACTCATTATCAAACGGCTCCCGCTGTAAAATCCCATCATTATTTGGCAGCAATTGTTGCACCTGCAATTCTACTTTGCTTAGAGATTTGCGACAAGTTTCAGCCTGTTTTACTCCATCAGAAAAAACTTTTAAAGCTTGGTCCAGGGTAAGATCTCCAGATTCCAACTTCTCGACCGCATTCTCCAATTTTTGTAGTGAAGCTTCAAAACTGTTTTTTGTAGCCATAATTCTGATCCACCTCTGGATTGATATTAACTTTAGATTATCGACAGCCCCCCCGCTTGTCGTCAAGAGGATAAACTATTTTTCCGCACCTTTTCCGATAATTTCTGTGGCCATTGCAGCTATTTTCCCTTCAGCCAGTTGTATTTCTAACCGATCACCTCTTTCCAACTGTTTTGAATCATGAATAACATCACCGCTACGCAAATTTTTTACAATTGCGTAGCCGCGCGACAACACCGCCAAAGGGGACAATATCTCAAGTTGTCCAGCCTGAACGGCAAGTTTATGCTGCTGTTGATTCATAAATCCAATTATCGCCCGTTTTAACCGGGCTTCAAGCTGTTCTAACTGCAATCGCTGCATTTTGACCTGTTCTGCGGGCCCCTTCAATCTTTTTTCCAAACCGTTCAAAGAACTTCTAAGTATAGATAAGCGTGAACGCATCTGAGCAGCAAGACGCAACGTCAGTTGGTCCAGATGACGTTCCAGCTCCAGTCGATTTTGCACCACAAGCTCTGCAGCGGCACTAGGTGTTGGAGCACGTAAATCTGCAGCAAGGTCAGAAATAGAAATATCGACTTCATGGCCGACTGCAGAGACAATAGGAATTCTGGATGCAACGATTGACCTGGCAACAATTTCTTCGTTAAACGCCCAAAGATCCTCTTTGGACCCTCCCCCACGCCCGACTATGATGACATCGACATCGTCTTCCCTGTTGATTTCAGCTATGGCTGCAGCTATTTCCGCAGCAGCTCCTGCCCCTTGCACCCGCACGGAACGTAACAAGACCTTAACACCGGCAGACCGCCTCCGTAAGACATTTAAAACATCCTGAATTGCCGCCCCGGAAGACGAAGTCACCACAGCAATTGTCTGCGGAAACGGTGGTAAACTTTTCTTTTTCCTTTGATCAAAAAGTCCCTCTTTCTCCAACCTCACTTTCAATTGTTCGAAGGCGAGCTGTAAACTACCGACCCCCACGGGCTCAATCCCTTCGACAATCAATTGTAAATCACCACGTTGCGGATAAATTGAGACCCGGCCCCGACAAATGACGGCTAAACCATTTTCTGGTTTAAATCTCAGTGCCCTGGCATAGCTGCGAAACATCGCACATCTGATTTGCGCTTTGCTATCTTTCAAAGTGAAATAATAGTGACCAGAAGCAGGCTGTGAAACATTACTTAACTCTCCCTGCACCAGAACTTCGACAAAATTATCCTCAACCAATTCCTGCAGTAACTGTACTAATGATGCGACTGAAATTGCTGTACTAGTTCCCATTTTATAGACACCTTCACATTATTTAAGAGGCCAAGTACCGAAATTGTAGCAACCTTCAATCAAGATTGACAGGTTTGTGGGAATCCCTTATAAATAGCTATTTTTTAGATATTATTAATTGAGGAGCTCATGGCACGCTCATATGTTATCGCCATTGCCAGCGAAAAAGGTGGCGTAGGTAAAACCACCTTGGCAACAAATTTAGCCATTTATTTAAAAGGCCTATCTGAAGATCTTCCTGTTACCCTCTTCAGCTTTGATAATCACTTTACTGTCGACCAGATGTTCCAACTCAGCAAAACGAGAAACCCACACCATGTTGGCGAACTCTTTACTGGTCGTAACCCTGCAGAGCTTCTCTCTGATGGACAATATGGGGTAAATTTTATTCAATCCAGCCGCGATTTGTTTACATATCAACACCTGGTCGAAAGTGTAGATCAACTTGCTAAAGCTATCAGTCGTTCCCCTTTACAGGGAGTGACAATCATCGATACCAGCCCGATACTCGATATCTATACCCGCAACGCACTCTACGCTGCGGACCGCATTATTGTTCCGATAAAGGACGCTCCATCTTTGGAAAACTGCCGTAATTTAGCCGATTTTCTGTCCTTTAATAAACGCTCTAAAACTGTTTTGAAGTTACTCCCTTGTCTGATTGACACCAGAATTCATTTTGATGGACCTTTTCGCAATTCATATCAATTATTAAAAGCATATGCAATCAACCGCGGGTACCGCTGTTTTGAAGGGTTTATTGCTAAAAGCCCTAAAGTAGAATCACTGGGTACCAACCCTGAAGGAAAAATCTACCCTGTTATAACTCATGGTCGTAACACAGAAGTTCATCTCCAATTAACTCATTTGGCACGACAAGTCTATCTTGAGTATTTAGAGCAGGGGCCTGTGAGGATAAATGAAGTAGCCAACAATCTTTATGATCAAGAAGAATATGACCTGCAACAATATAACGCTAGAGTCAACAAACTTCAGCCGACCTGCCTCTGCTGTGAGAAACCTGTTAAAAAAGATAAAATCTGGCCAAATGCCTATTTTTTAGAAAATGAAACGGGTAACTTCATTGGATTTATTGAAGAAAGCTGCTTTTTGGACCTACTGCTTCAAAGTTTTTATCCGGAACTCAATGGTAAAGAACAGCAAAAATTGTTACAGGAAATCCTCATGGGCTCTGCAAAGAAAGCCCTTTTTCTGATACAAAAAATCCAATTAGATAACGGACAAGCCCAGGGTGATCTTTTCCAACTGGATCAGCAAGGTGAAAAAATATCCGGACGGAGTGTTTTATTGAAAAAAAGAGGACGATTGCAGCGCCAAGAGAAAATAAGTCTGCTGCACCTTTTCGAGCAGGCAACAAATGGGCATCCAGAAAAATCTCAGCAACTTTTGATTCGTCAGGCCGGGGAAAACCCCCTGGAGTGCCTACAACATCAAAATTATCTGGAATGGCAAACTGTCTTCAGCCGGGTGCAGATTGATAACCAATTGGATACAATAGCCAGATAACTCTGCCGATCAATAAACATGAACCAGTTTTGATGCTGCAACAAATGTAACGGGCTGCTGTTTTAACCAGTCCTGCTCCAGCCGAAAGGCTTCCAATGTTTCTTTATGAGGGTGACAAATAGCAATAACCTCACGGTTTTTACCAGCTAGTTTAACCATCTTACGAATCTGTTGCCGTATATACGCAACGTCTTCCTTATTATCGAGAAAAATATTCCTGGTTGCCGTTTTCAGCCCCATTTTTCGCGCTTCAGAAAAAGCAACTGAATTGCCAATAGTCCGACTGTCAATAAAGAAAAGATCATGCTGTTTTAGCTCATCCAAGACTATCTGCATCGCTTCAGAGTCTTCAGTATATCGTGATCCCATGTGATTATTTCCACCAACAGCGCCTGGAACTCCATCCATATAGGATTGCACCAGGCTGCGAGTTTGATTTTCTGACTGTCCAAGCAACAGAGCATTCGCCCCCGGATTTATGCGCGGATAACTGCGCGGTTGCATCGGCATATGAATCATATACTCACGACCCTCCTGCTGCAGCAATGAGGTCGCTGGTATTGCCCTTCCAGTACCAGGCAAAATTGAAGGGGTAATGATGACATTCAGGTGCAACAACTCACGTATAACATTGAGAGACCCCCCCATATCATCCATAATAACGGCAATCTTCCCCTGCTTGGAGACCTCTACACTTGGGATCTGATACCTGAGCTCAAGTTTAAGATCACCCTGCCAGTAAAGATGAATAATCCCGTCTTTACGGCTGACTTTCAGTTGTGCCTGACTATTTGTTTGTTCTATATGTGCCGCTAATTCTGACAAAAAAGTTGTAGGAGGAAAATCACCAAAAATCTCTCTCCGATGAATATTATCTTGGTCCGGCAACTTACGCCATCCCATTGAATCTGGTCCATTGATAAGCTGGTTATCAATCAAATCCTGAATATCCGCATAGCTATATATCTTCAAGTCATGGATAACGTCTGCAGGTTCTTCATAGATAAAGGCCTCAGGATAAGGAGCAGGGTCAGGCAGAAATATCGATCGTAAATTCACCAATGCAATCAGGCAAATCACAACAAACCCCAATAAAAAAACAGACGCCAGAAGAATCCGCATATTCTGGCTTAGCTGCTTTTTTTTAGGTTGTTTGCGGCTCGTTTTTTTTACAGTCTTTGTCTTTTTTGTAGTCATCTAGCAGCAGATCTTTCTTCAAGCAGCTTTGCTATATTGCTTGAGGATATTAATTCCTTTAAGCAAATCAATTGCACGCTGTAATTGGGTATCCTCTTGTTCTTCCGAAACGGATTCCTTTAAAATATTATGATTTTCACCACTTTGTTGTTGTGTAGAAGGTTGAAAATGGTTTTCCAGATCTTCCTCCCTTAGAGGGGGACCTTCATTTTCCAGACGTTGAAATTTCAGCTGTGATACAGCAATATCGGGACTGATCCCCCGAGCCTGAATAGATCTTCCTGATGGCGTAAAATATCGCGCCGTTGTCAATCTCAATCCAGAGTTATCATCTAGTGGAATAATTGTCTGCACTGATCCTTTGCCAAAACTTTGTTCTCCAAGGATGATAGCTCGGCTATGATCTTGTAGGGCACCAGCAACAATTTCAGCAGCACTGGCACTACCGCCATTAATGAGCACAACAAGTGGATATTCAGGTTCGGTCCCATCCTGTCGTGCAGAAAATTTCATTTGTGCTTCAGGTTCCCGCCCCTCAGTATAAACAATCAGCCCTTGACTTAAAAAGAGATCGGCAACTTCGACAGCCTGATCCAGAAGCCCTCCGGGGTTATTACGTAAATCCAGAATCATTCCCTGGAATTGTTCACCACTTTCCTGGCGTAATCGCATCAGACTTTCTTTCAGGTCGGTTCCTGTTCGATCCTGGAACTGAGAGACCCGAACATAGCCATAATGACTTTGAAGCAATCTACTTTTGACACTCTGTACCTGAATAAGATCGCGAACGATAGTAAAATCCAACAGATCCGTCACTCCGGAACGCTGAATACTGATAGTGATCGCCTCCCCCTTGGGTCCACGCATCATCCGTACCGCCTCCATAATTTCAATATCACGGGTCGGCTTGCCATTAATTTTAATTATTTGATCCCCAGCTTGAAGTCCAACGGCATCAGCTGGAGTATCTTCAATCGGTGACACGATGATCAAATTTCCATCCTTAATGGTAATTTCTATCCCCAACCCACCAAATTCACCATGGGTTTCAGCCTGCATCTCTTCATACATCTCTGGAGTTAAAAAGCTACTATGGGGATCCAAGGTGCTCAGCATGCCACGAATAGCGCCATAGATCAGTTCTTCCATATCGACTTTTTCAACATAACTGCTACGAATCAAAGAAAGAACATCTGTAAAAATTTCCAGGTTCTGATATTCGTCCTTGTCATTTGCAGAGGCTGTGTCACAGAAGACAGCAGCGCTACAACAAAAGATCAGCAGGAAAACCCCGCCCAGAAAGGACTGTTTTAGTTTAGGCATAAAACCTCACAAATTTAACGCGGCTGCAACCACGATAAAGGGTTAACAGGAGACCCCTTAGAACGAATTTCAAAATATATACTGTCACGACCACCCAAACCGCTACGCCCAAGTATTTCTCCAGCAGAAACCTGATCACCCAAGTGTTTCAACATCCGATCAGTCTGGGCATAAAGAGTGTGATATCCACCAGGGTGACTGAGAATAAACAAGTTTCCGTAGCCTTTAAAATAATCGGCAAAAACTACTTTACCAGCAGCAACAGCCTTTATAGGACTACCAACAGGAGTGGCGATTTCAACACCGTTACTCTCATAATAAGTTCCAAGTTTATCATCCTTCTGTTGACCAAAGCCAATGACGACACGACCATTCACTGGCCAACCCAGTTTACCCCGCCCTGTTGCAAAAGTTCCTGCTACCGGCCCAGATTCAGACGGTGGCTCTATCTCAAGCCTGGCAATCAAAGCTTTCAGCTTTAAAGCGTTTTCTTTTAATTGTGACAGCTCAGAAGAAAGCTTCTGTTGATCTGATCGCGCTTGCTTCAGCAATCTAGCTTGTAACTTTCTGCCCTTTAAAGCAATAAGTTGCTGTTGCTTTTCATCCTCAAGAGCTTCTTCCTTTTGCAGGGACAAAGACTCCAATGCTGCTAAATTCTGTTGGTGCACCTTGGTAGCTTCTCGGTAATCTGACAACAACTTTTTATCGTATTGCAGTACTCTGGTGAAGTACTGATACTGTTGAACCATCTCGGTTGGTGACTCCGCTGAAAAAAGGATTTTCAATAACCCCGTGTCCCCTTCCTTATACAGAGCAACCAATCGTTTTTCCAATTGTAAGACTGTCTTCTTTAGCCCTTTTTCGTTCTCTTTAACCAACTTACGCTGCTGTTGAATCTCACTCTGTAACTTTTTAAGATTTTTATTTAACACCTTAACTCGATCGTTAACCCGTTGAAGAGTCTTTTTGATTAACGCCAACTCTCTGCTAATGATCAATTCTGATTTCTTTTTATTTTTAAGAGCGGTTTCAGCGCGATTAATTCGTGCTTCAATTTCCTCTAACTGCGAGCGATTATCAGGAGAACCTGCCCAGCATGGAGATATCGACAATACGAGCAGCAAGCAGACAAAAACAAAGGACAAGGGTCGAATCATAGTATCAAATGCGAACAAAACGTCGCAAGGACGACAAGCTACCAAGAACGCCAAGAACGACCCCAGAAAGCGCCAGAATAATTTGCTGGTTAAAGGTTAAAAATTGCAGATCAAAATCAGTAGGTGTCAACCAGAAAGAATTCAGACTAGGAGATAGTAAAAAAACAAAAGAAATGCCTAAAAAAGCAAGAGAAAGAACCCCACCTAAGAGGCCCTGGATAGCACCTTCCAGCATAAAGGGAATTTGAATAAAACGCATTGTTGCACCCACCAGAGCCATAATTTCCAGTTCATCGCGTCTGGCATACAGGGTTAGTTTAATTGTATTGGAAACAATAAACAGAGCTGCAAACAACAAAAATCCACCCAAAATAATTCCGACAAATCGGAGTGTCTGAGCGAATTTATTGAATTGGTCCAACCATTCTTGGCCATATCGTAAGTCATCAACCTCTAGATAATGTTCTAACTGTTCGATAACCGAGGCAATTCCTCGCTGATTTCTATATTCAGCATACAAACCCAACTCAAAGGAAGGCGGAAGTAAATCCTTGCTTACTCCTTCCAATAAACTGGCATCATCACCTAAGTGCTTCTTGAAACGCTCCATGGCATCATCTGGAGAAACATATTTTACCGATTCAACTTCAGTTATATTTTTAAGTTTTTTTGTTAACCCAGCAACACTTTGCTGAGCTGGTGCTTTTTCAAGATAGGCTATGACTTGTATCTCTTTAGTCCAGCGCAAAGCAAGCTGCTCGGTATTAATAACAACCAGAAAAAAAGTCGCCACAGTAGCCAAAGCAACAGCCATCGTCAGAATAGATGCCGCGCACAAAAGAGGCCACTGACGCATGTTGCGCAGGGCACGAAATATAAAATAACGAATTTTATCCAGCACTGCTGGAACCTCCAATTCAACCAACTTGAATGTCAAACAAATAAATACCTGTATCCATGGGTATTGATAAGCATCTACAGGTAGATAGATTAACCCTGTAACGGCTGTTGATCACCGATGAGCTTGCCTTTGTCAAGAGTCAGTACCCGCCGCGGAAAACGTTGATTCAAACTGTGATCATGGGTTGCTAATAGAACCGTTGTGCCACGTGCATTAGCTTGTTGAAACAAAGCCATAATCTCGAATGTTACATCTTGATCGAGATTACCACTGGGCTCATCAGCCAAAAGAATCAAAGGATCGACAACCAAGGCTCTCGCAATAGCGATACGTTGTTGCTCACCTCCAGAAAGCTCCAGGGGTTTTCTTTGCAAGCGATGTTCGAGGCCAACTTGTTTCAGGGCCTGATAAACCTTTTTACTGACTTCGTAACGCTTTTTACCCTGTGCTTCCAAAGCAAATGCAACATTTTCATAGACAGTTCTGCTTTGCAGTAACTTGAAATCCTGAAAAACAACACCAACTTTGCGCCGCAAAAAAGGTATCTGCCGACTACGAATACGCGATATATTCTGCCGATCAACCAGAATTTGTCCTTTAGTTGGCTTCTCTGCAGCGTAGAGCATCCTTAACAAAGTTGTCTTTCCGGCCCCGGATGCACCAGTGATATAAACAAACTCACCTTTACCGATCTGCAGCGTCATATCTTTTACCGCAGCAGATTCACCGCCGTATTTTTTTGTGACGTTGTACAATTGTATCATGAGCATCCAACAAACATGTAGGGGAGAATCCTTTTAAAACCTCAGCCATAACAGCCAAGCAAAGACTGTCTGAGCAAACTAACCTTATTCCAATCTGGTCAACCTTGCGCCTGTACTGCGGTGATCGCTGCAACACTGACGATATCCTCAATCGAACATCCACGTGACAGATCATTAACTGGTTTGGCCAGACCTTGGATGATTGGACCTACAGCTTCTGCTCCAGCAATGCGCTCAACCAGTTTATAGCCAATATTTCCAGCATCAAGATCAGGAAAGATCAAAGTATTGGCTTGACCGGCAACACTGGAACCTGGTGCCTTCTTATCTCCAACTTTTGGAATCAAAGCAGTGTCGAGCTGCAATTCGCCATCAATCGCCAGATTGGGATCTAATTCCTTAGCAATTTTCAAGGCATTGAGGACCTTATCACAATCACTATGAGCTGCACTTCCTTTAGTAGAAAAACTGAGCATTGCTACCCGAGCATCAACTCCCAAAAAGCTCTTACAGCTGGCAGCCGTACTTACAGCAATTTCAGCCAAGGACTGAGCATCGGGATTTGGGTTGACAGCGCAATCGGCAAAGCAGAGGGTGCCATTTTCACCAAACTCCGGATTACTCGTCACCATCAGAAAAACGGAAGAAACAGTCTTCATCCCTGGCGCCGTGCCAATCACCTGAAATGCGGCTCGTAAAACATCACCAGTCGTATTGTATGCTCCCGCAACAGCACCACCAGCATCACCTCTGCGAACCATCATCGAAGCAAAATAAAGGTTGTCATCAGCACTTAGAAGAGCCACTGCATCCTCATGACTTAAACCTTTTTTCCTACGTATTTCAACCAGCTCATCAGCATAAGCATTAAGCTGGTCAGCGCTTTTCGGATCGATAAGTTTAACACCATCCAGTGATACACCCAACTCAACAGCCTTTGCATTAAGAGCGGCAGTATTCCCAAGCAATACAATATTGGCAAGCTTGCTTTCAACAATCCTGGCTGCAGCTTCAACCATGCGATCATCGTACCCTTCAGGCAGAACTACCGTTTGTAAATTGCTACAAGCTTTTGCTTTAATCTGGTCAACTAGGTGCATCTTTACCTCCTCTAAATATGATAATATTATTTTTCGAATACGATTTATTTAAAGTTTTCCGCTGGATACTACCTAATGGCAAAACCAAGGGTCAATCCTTTTTCAATTTATCACCTAATCACGCTAGTCCTCAATGAAGACTCTGGTTATACTCACTAGAATATGAATCTTCTCCATTCACCCAAAACCAAAACATCCAGAGATCAATCACGACTGCTCTTTCTTTGTCTGATTTTTTCCCTTGGGCTACACCTATCTGTGGTGTTACTTCTCCCCTTGCTACAACAAGAGGACAGTTCACAACGATGGCAACAGCAACCTACGATTGTTCAACTTGTTGATCTTCCCCCAAAAGTCAATAACAATCAGGTGGATAAACCGCGTGAATTTGAGATAGATCCACTCCCGGTCAAACCTCAACCAGAAATCCCTGTGGAATCATTTCGCCAGGCGGACCGAAATCAAAAGGTTGAGCGGGAACAAGCACCCGAAGGAGATGATGTTCGCGATCAGACAACACTGCAAACAACACCTGCAACTCCACAACAGCAGCCACAAAAAACCGAAAAGAAACCTGTTCAGAGACAAGCAGTAAAACCTGAACCAAGAAAAATGGAGCAGACACCAGGAGAATCAACTGAAAAGCAAGTGGAAACACTTTCACCGACAACTCCTGTTCAGCCAGTTCAACCTGTTCAACCGCCCCCCACCCAGCCACGATTGACTCCAGAGCAACTCCGTCCTGATGCCAGTTCTTTAGATCAAATTGTCAGGGGATCTCAAGGGGAGCGAAACCGGGCTAAGGAGCGCAAAGACACAGAAATTGGTGACACAGTATGGCTAAACCTGCAGAACAATCTCCTGGTTTCATTCTTTCGCCGATTTCACGATCAGATTGAACTCGTCTGGAATTACCCATCAAAAGCAATTGCTAATGGAATCGAAGGAACGCTGGAGTTGATGATTATTGTTGACCGAACAGGAAAGCTACTCGATGTTGACCTGAGGCAGAGCAGCGGTTCAGACCTGCTTGATTTTGAAGCCATCCAGGCTGTCTACCGAGCAGCACCTTTCGGGCCGTTGACAAAGCATTATCCACATGAAAAACTCAAAATTCGCGCTTATTTCAGCTATCGGCTCGGTGGAAAAATCATTTATGGTCGCGGCTATTGAAAACCAAAATGCCCGGGTGACCCGGGCATTTTAAAGTGAAATAAAATTATTCAAGCTCCCAACGCAGCTTTGGCTTACGTGCTGCAGTCGCTTCGTCCAATCGCTTGACCTTCGCTCGCACTGGTGCCTGCTTAAGCAGTTCAGGACTGTTTTTGGCTTCTTCTGCAATGGCCAATAAGGCATCACAGAATTCATCGATTGTCTGTTTACTTTCGGTTTCGGTCGGCTCAATCATTAATGCACCATGAACAACCAGGGGAAAGTAAATTGTAGGGGGGTGATAACCGTAATCAATCAGCCTTTTGGCGACATCGAGGGTATGACATTCATTGTGCAGAGCATCCTCGGAAAACACCACCTCATGCAGGGAACGTTGCTTGTTGGGTAAAGCATAAACACCTTCAAGGCGGGCACGAATATAATTGGCATTAAGAACTGCCAGTTCAGTAGCCCGCTTTAAACCTTCCCCCCCCATGGAGAGAATATAGCTATACGCCCGCACCAGAATACCAAAGTGACCGTAAAATGATTTCAGTCGCCCGATGGATTGGGGACGTTCATATTCAAGCTTAAAACCATCACCCTCCTTGACAACAACAGGAACAGGCAAAAAGGGTTCCAATTTTTCTACCACTCCGACAGGACCGGAACCTGGTCCTCCACCACCGTGGGGAGTTGAAAATGTTTTATGCAAATTAAAGTGCATCACATCGATACCGATATCGCCTGGACGGCTAATCCCCATCAATGCATTGAGATTGGCCCCATCACTGTAAACCAACCCACCCCGTTCATGGACAAGATCACAAATTTCACGGATATCTGCTTCAAACAGCCCTAAAGTATTGGGATTGGTCACCATCAATGCAGCAACATCGTCATCCATCACCGCAGCAACAGCTTCTTTGGTTAAAATTCCATCAGAAGCAACAGGGATAACTTCATAACCAGCTAAAGCCGAAGATGCTGGATTGGTCCCATGAGCAGTATCAGGAATAATGACCTTATGCCGCTTTGACCCATTGGCTTCATGCCAGGCCCGAATCATCAACATCCCGGCAAATTCACCCTGAGCTCCGGCGGCAGGCTGTAAAGTCATGGCGGGAAAGCCCGATATTTCACCCAAATCGCGCTGTAAATTATACATCAGCTCCAAAGCACCTTGATTTAGAGCTTCTGGAGTTTGCGGATGAATATTGGTAAAGCCAGGCAAACGTGCTGCCGTCTCATTGACTTTGGGGTTATACTTCATGGTACAGCTTCCGAGAGGGTAAAACCCACTATCGACGCCATAGTTCCAGGTTGATAGCCGGGTATAGTGACGGACCACATCAACCTCTGAAAGCTCGGGAAAGCCCTCAATTTCATTACGGATCAAACTGCTGTCAGGAGCAACCATAGGAACATCCAGGTTGGCAATGCTGTAACCAACCCGACCGGGCTGAGACTGTTCAAAAAGTAGGTTTTCATCCAAAACTAAACCACGACCTTCTGTGCTCATCATGCCTCACCTCCCGCCAGTGCAAGCACCAACCGATCGATCTGCTCCCGGCTGTTCTGTTCAGTCACACAAATTAACAGTCCATCCTCCAGGTCAGAATAATCTCTACCAAGGGAAATTCCAGCCAGAATACCCTTTTGTTCCAGACGCTTTTTCAAAGCGGCAACCGGCTCAGGGCAAGTGACAACAAATTCGTTAAATGATGGACCAGAGAATGGTATTGAAAATCCATCCAGCTGGCTGATTTGTTTTCGGGCATAAGCTGCTTTTGCATAATTGTGTTCTGCTAGCTGGCGCAGACCCTGCTTACCATGCAAAGCTAAATAAATACTGACAATCAACACATTCATTCCTTGATTTGAACAAATGTTTGAAGTTGCCTTCTCCCGACGAATATGTTGCTCACGGGTTGCCAGGGTCAGGACAAAACCCCGTTTACCATCCTGATCAACCGTCTCACCAACAAGACGACCCGGAAGAACACGCATATCTTTCTTGCGCACCGCAAAAAAACCTATTCCAGGGCCACCGTAAGACAGTGGGATGCCAAAGCTTTGCCCCTCACCAATAACAACATCAGCACCTAAATCGCCAGGGGATTTATACAGTGCAAGCGCTAATGGCTCAGCAACTGCGGCAACCAGACGCGCTCCTGATGCATGAGTCAATGCTGAAATGGCGGCAAGTTCTTCAACCTGACCAAGGAAGTTGGGATAGCCAACCACCACGGCGGCAACCTGATCATCAAGTAAGGCCTGTAATGCACCTTGATCTGTTACACCATTCAGCAACGGGACATCAATTAAAACCACATCAAGATAACGGCAATAAGTTGCTACAGTTTCACGATACTGTGGTGGTAGTCCTTCTGATAGCAGAATTTTATTTCGTTTTTTTGCTGCACGAATGGTTAACAAAACTGCCTCTGCACAAGCCGAGGCACCGTCATACATTGAAGCATTGGCAACATCCATCCCAGTCAATTGACAAATCAGGGTTTGATACTCAAATATTGCCTGTAGAGTTCCCTGGCTAATCTCTGGCTGGTAGGGAGTATAAGCAGTATAGAACTCACTGCGACTGACGAGCTGATCAATAACTGCAGGGATAAAATGGTTATAGGCTCCGCCACCGAGAAAAGAATCCCAGTCTGATGTTCTGCTGTTTTTTTCAGCCAACCCCATTAAAAAAGCCAATGATTCAGACTCTGATTTCGCGGCAGAGACATCGAGAGGTCTTTTCAACCTGCAGTTTTCAGGGACTCCGGAGAACAGTGCATCGATATTCGGCACGCCAATCCGTTCGAGCATCTGCTGCACATCTACGTCGGTATGGGGTAGATAACGCATAATTATCCTTTCAAATATAACTTTATCCTTAAACAGCTAAAACTCATCGAGAGGTTTAACCATTAATCCTTTTCGACAAATTCCTGATATGCGGCGACATCCATCAGTTCATCTAGAGCCGAGGAATCAGATAATTTCACCTTAACCATCCAGCCGGCATCATACGGTGAATTATTCAAGGTTTCCGGCTCATCTAGAAGATCTTCGTTTATTTCCACAACTTCACCGCTGACTGGAGCATAGACATCTGAGACAGCTTTGACCGACTCAACCACGCCAAATGTTTCCCCGGCTTCAACGTTGTCACCCACTTCAGGAAGTTCAACAAAAACAACATCTCCTAGTTGATCCTGAGCAAAATCGGTGATTCCAATTGTCGCAATATCATCCTCAACCAAAACCCACTCATGCTCTTCGGTGTATTTAAGTTCTTCTGGAAAATCCATATTATCCTCCCTACTTAGGAAAAAGCCCAATGGGCGTGCATTATTTTACAAATGGTAGTGCAGTTCGTTCAGTTGATACTTTGCGCTTGCGGATCCCTACCAGCAAAGGTTGACTGCTATCAGCAGCGGCAATCTCCACCAGTGCTAAAGCAATTCCTTTCTTTAAACTTGGTGACATAGTTCCGCTGGTCACGTAACCAACCTCTTTATCATCACAAAAGATGGGATACCCTTCGCGTGGAACTCCTGAATCCGTCAATGTTAAGGCAACTTGCTTCCGTAGCAAGCCAGCCTCTTTCGCCTTAAGCATAGCATCTCGACCAACAAAGTTACCTTTTTTCAGCTTAGTAATCCAGGCAAGCCGTGCCTCAAGGGGCATAATCTCTGCGGTAATTTCATGGCCATAAAGTGCATAGCCCTTTTCCAGCCGAAGAGTATCACGTGCTCCCAAGCCAATTGGCTCCAGACCGAATGGCTGCCCGGCAATCATCAATTCCTGCCATAATTTGACCCCATCTTTCGCAGGACAATAAAGCTCAAAACCATCCTCACCAGTATACCCGGTGCGAGAGATAATGGTCTCAATCCCGGCAACATCACCTTCAACGAAATGATAAAATTTTATCCCGGCAAGATCCGCTGATGTCAATTTTGATAAAATCTCAGCAGCAACAGGACCCTGGAGAGCCAACTGCGCATAGTCATCACTGCGATTGATCAGATTCACATCATCATAATTTGTACTTTTTTGTAGATCTTGCAACCAGGCAAAATCTTTATCACTATTGGAGGCATTGACACAAAGAAGGTAGTTATCGGCAGCCAATCGATAAAGGGTAAGGTCATCAACAACACCACCGGTTTCATAGCACATAGCGGTATATTGAACCTGTCCATCGACTAGCATTGAAACATCATTGGTCATAGCATATTGGAGAAAATCTAGTGCTTGTGGGCCTGACACTTCAATCTCTCCCATATGGGAGACATCAAAGATGCCTGCTGCAGATCTCACGGTTAAATGCTCGGCAATAACGCCAGCATATTGCACCGGCATATCCCAACCGCCAAAATCGACCATGCGAGCGCCTAATTGACGATGAATCTGGTTTAAAGGTGTTGCTTTCATGTGCAAACTCCTCACTAGTTTAGTCAATGGGTCGGCGTTTCAGGAGGGAAAAACTCACGACCCAACACCAGCCAAAGATTATCAATCCTCATCAAGCGTTTTAGCAAATCTTGTGCGACCTGTACACATAAGAATATTAAAAATCATATTATTCTTGCTGAGCGGCCCGGCGCTTGGCGCTGACAATGGTGTTGAAAAGCAACATCGTAATCGTCATTGGACCGACACCACCGGGAACAGGAGTGATTGCAGCAGCATTTTCGCAGGCAGCAGTAAAATCAACATCACCAACCAATTTTTTTTCACCCACACGATTCACACCGACATCAATGACAATGGCCCCTTTTTTAATCCAATCCCCTTTGATCATTTCGGGGCGTCCGACTGCTGCAATAACAACATCTGCAGCGGCAACTTTTTGCGCTAGATCGACCGTCCTGGAATGACAGATTGTAACCGTTGCATGTTCAGCTAAGCACATCAATGCCACGGGCTTACCAACAATATTCGAACGACCGACAACAACGACTTCTTTCCCCTTGAGGTTTACCCCGCTATATTCCAGCATCTTCATAACACCATAGGGAGTACAAGGCTGAAAAACGGGGTTACCCGTCATTAAACGACCAACATTGTAGGGATGAAAACCATCAACATCTTTATTAGGAGAAATGGCCTCAAGAACCTTTGACTCATCAATATGTTCCGGTAATGGTAATTGCACCAAGATGCCATCAATATGGATATCGTCATTCAACTTATTGATAAGTCCCAACAATTCAGCTTCACTGGTCTCCACAGATAATTTATGCTCAACAGAATAAATTCCAGCAGCAGCACAGGCTTTTTCTTTCATCGATACATAGACCCGACTGGCAGGATCTTCTCCCACGAGGACGACTGCCAATCCTGGAGTTACGCCCCGAGCAATCAAATCCATTGTATCAGCTGCAATCTGCTTTCGCATCTCTGCTGCTATTGCTTTACCATCAATAATATCTGCCACTAGAAAGCCTCCATCGGAAAGAAATTAACCTCTCATGAAACACGAACTATACGTAAGCATACTCCGTTTGTAAACCGAGATCCTTTTGGTATGAACACGAAAAAGCCCCCGTCAGAGTCTTCTAACGAGGGCTTTTAAACACAAACAAACCAAATCAACTATTCACTGCCTTAGGGCAGGAAGCACAAGAATCACCGCCACTGGCAGTCGCAGAAGTTTGGCAACTCTTTCCTTGAGAATAACCCTGATCATACCACCCTCCCCCTTTAAGGGTAAATGCAGTTTGGGAAATCTTCTTTTTCACCACCCCACCACAATGCTGGCAGTCTTTCACTGGGTCATCTGTAAATTTTTGCCGAACCTCGAAGCTCAGACCACATTCTTCACATTGATATTCATACAACGGCATGATTTCAACCTCCATCGCAACAGGACTAAACAACCTTAGATATTAATTTGAGGGGAGAATCTCTGTCAAGAAAAGTTTACAAAAAGTGAAAGATATCAGGGGAAATTGAGAGGGTCATCAATATCTTCTTCGCTGAGCAGCGGCTGCAGCAATCGCGCCTGATAATCATCCTCTTCAAGTTGCAGAGTATCCAAATCCATAAGCTTCAAATGGTTCTCAATAAGCGCCCGTAAGCCACCTTCAAAAGATATTTTCTGACGTCTGAGTTCTTGAACTTCATTAATCAACTGGATACGGCGCTCATTGGCATCACGAATCACACGTTCACCTTCAAGGTGAGCCTCAGCAACCACGATCTCAGCTTCCTTGCGGGCATTCATCTTCAATTCTTCGGTCACTTGATGTGCTGTCATCAGCGTTTCCTGCAATGCTTTTTCTCGCTCACGCATTTGTTCAAGGGAAATACGAGTTCTGGCCAAAGACTCCTTCAACTCATTATTCTGCTTATGTAACCGCTCGAGCTCATCAGCCAACATCTCAAGAAAGCCATCCACTGCAGTGGTATCATAACCCAAAAGGCGGGTTTTGAATTGGTGTTGCTGAATTTCAATTGGCGTAATGCGCATTTTCAGATCCTCTATCAGCTCGACTACTGAGCCAGTTGATACAAAAACGAGACCAAGACTTGCTGAACAACAGAAAGAAGAATCAGCAGAGCTATCGGGGAGAGATCAAAGGCGCCCACCTGCAAAAAGGGGATAAGTCGTCGCAAGCGGTACAGAGCCGGATCGGTTGCACTGTGGAGAAAACGGACAATAGGGTTATAGGGATCGGGATTAACCCATGAGACAAGGGCCCTGGCAATAACGATAAAAGTATAAATATTGAAGGCCAGATCAAGAATCCTGGCTATAGCTATAATTAAAACATTCATACAGACACACCTTTCTTTGTCACAAAAATCACTGTAATTCTTGGCATTTATACCCAATGGCAATAAACCTGTCAAATAATTACCTGTGCCGGTCTGTTATAGATGATTTTGACTTAAAATGTAAAACCAGTTAAGTTGCTCTGCAATAAATGAATGAACAAATTAAATTCACCCTGAAATGAGGTTAGCACCATGGTTCAAACCAATAATTTAAATGTTTTGGAAGTCTCTCCAATTATTGCCCCACTGGATCTAAAACAGGTTTTCCCCTTGCCACTTTCAGGAGCGGCTTTTGTTAACAATACTCGTAACACTATCAAGTCGATACTAAAAGGTGAAGATAATCGGTTACTGACAGTCGTTGGCCCCTGCTCTATTCACGATCCAATCGCAGCACTTGAGTATGCCCGACGCCTGGTTAAACTCTCTGAAGAGTTACAAGATCAGCTATTCATTATTATGCGAGTCTACTTTGAAAAACCCCGCACAACCGTGGGCTGGAAAGGTTTGATAAATGATCCAGACATGGATGGTAGCCACAAGATTTCTAAAGGTCTAGGTGTTGCCCGGCAACTTTTTTGTGCCATAACCGATATGCATCTTCCAATAGCAAGTGAAATGCTCGATCCCATTACACCTCAGTATTTGTCAGACATGATCAGCTGGGGCGCCATTGGTGCACGGACAACAGAGTCGCAAACACATCGTGAAATGGCCAGCGGACTCTCTTTTCCAGTCGGATTTAAAAATGGAACGGATGGCGGTCTGAAAATCGCACTGGATGCAATGTCTGCATCCTGCCGCGAACACAGTTTTCTCGGAATCAACTATGAAGGACGCTCATCAATCGTCCAAACCTTAGGAAATCCGGATATCCATCTGGTCCTGCGTGGCGGTGACAACGCTCCAAATTATTTTCCTGAAGACATCAACAGGGCGACGAACCTTTTACGAAAAAAACAACTTCCACCTGCAATAATGGTTGATTGTAGTCACGCCAATTCTTACAAAGATCATAATCGTCAGGGAGAAGTTTTGGACAATATCATTGATCAGCTGATTGCGGATCCAGGCTCAATTACTGGTGTTATGATTGAAAGTAATCTTAATGCTGGGAACCAAAGCATTCCCGAAGACCTCGAGCTGTTGAAATATGGTGTGTCGGTCACCGATAAATGTGTCGACTGGGAAACGACTGTGGAGATGTTAACTAAAGCACACGATAGACTGGCAAAGAGATAATCAATAAAAAGTCAGTTTTGTTCCAAATATCAATGCATTGGTCGATCTGTGGGATTATTGCCAGTTGCTTCAACTAACTCAATAACACCATGTTTTTTCTCATATTTATCAATATTGTTTTGCAACGTCAGCAACAACCGTTTGGCGTGACGTGGGGATGTTATCAGCCTTGACTGAACTTTTGCTTTGGGTGCCTGAGGCTGAATATAAATACAGTCGATAACAAATTCACTATCGTTGTGGTTGACAACTGCCATGTTGATATATTGCCCCGAAGCAACATCGTCATTCATTTGAATTTCTAGCTTTATTTCCTTTTCTT
>JAZBPC010000186.1:0-2353 GCA_036351455.1 Desulfuromusa sp. | reverse complement strand
TCTGCTCCATAATCAAAAATATTCCGAGTATTTTATGTTGCTGAAAAAGTCCTTTGACTTCCTCCTGAAAGGTCAGGACCCGACATTCATATTGAGCCGAAGAAAGAATCTCAACAAATGGATCAGCATCGGTTTTTTGATCACCGATCAAAAGGACAATAGGTGGTCCAGTAGGTTCCGCTGCTGGCTGAGAGGTGGTTGTTTTAGCGCCGGCATCAATTGAAGTTGCAGGGCTTTCTTTGCTGGAAGCAACAGCCCCTTCTGATACGGGAGGTCCTCCCCAGTCCCCAGGCGCAGGTTCGTCGGGATTTCTTACTGCTGCGGAATCAGGTTGCGAAGCTGTCAGTCCGGCAGCAGGGGCTGATTCTTGAGCTTTTTCAGCCTCGGATTGCTGTTCAAGATCAAAGATTTCAGCAGGGAAAAGGAGCAATATCCGATTTAATTCGTGACCTTCCATCTCAATCGAGAATGATGCCAGATAGTAATCACTTTCAGAAAATGGTTGCTCGGAAGATGGATCAATTTTTGTTGGAACAATTATCTCTGCGTCTGTTTTAACGAAATGGAGTTTTTTAGGGTAACGTTCCAGAAAAACCTGAGTCAGACTGCCTGAAAGAATATTGGCCACTTCACCGTATGCATCTTCCACATCACCATCAAACTGACCAGTTTTCTTCTGCTCAGCGATCTGATCTTCGGGAAGCATGATCAAGGTTCCACCAAGAGCAATAGCGTCAGGAACCTGGACAATCATAAAGCCTAAACCTTCACGATCACCTGTTACTTTCATGTTGGTCATGACCGATTTTTCAATGCAATGACTTGAGAAAAAATTGGCTTTGCTGGTCATGATCAGCTGAATATCATCACATTTCAGGGATTGACCAAGTAATGCCCCAATCTCCTCACCGGTCTGCCCAATAATGGCATTAAAGACAACATCAACAATCTTTTTAGCATCGGCAAAGGGTCGTTTTTTTTCAACGGGCGGTGCAGGTTTCTCAGTTGGTTCTGAAGGGCTGTTTGTTGAAACTGGTTCTGGTTCTGAAGTCGTTTTTTCTCCTGAGGATTCTTCTGAGGGCTTTTCAACTGTTGGCGCTTCAGTTTTTTCAACAGTGTCTTCGAGTTCAAAAATTGCTGCGGGAACAACAAGCTCTAATGGGCCAAGATCTCTGTCGCCCATCTTCATGTTACATCTGGTCACATGGTAGTTTCCCGCAGGAAAAGGCTGATCAATACTGATCGGATCAATTTTAGTTGGGACTAATTCCTCGACAGTTTTCTTGATGAAACGCAAGGTTTTAGCGTATTTGTCAACAAATGCTTGAGTAAAGACGCCAGCAATAATATTGGCAACTTCGCCAAAAGCATCGTCTAGCTCACCTTCAAGTTTTTCGCTTTGAGCATTCTCTTCAATAGCATCTTCAGGGAGCATGATCAGAGTGCCACCCAGGATGGCTGCGGACGAAATTTCTGCTAAGAGATAACAATCGCCTTGGCGATCACCTTCAACGGTCATTCGGGTGAGAGCTGTTTTTTTGCGGTTGAGATCGCTGAAGAGTTCTTCTCTGGTGGAAAGGTTGAGCTGGATGTCGGAACAGGTTAGTTCTTGTCCCAGCAGGACGCCAATTTCTCCAGCTAGGTTTCCCATGCCAGACTTACAGACGACATCAACTATAGCCCGCTGATCCAAGTTAGCCTCTTTGCTGGTATCGGGTTAATTGAGATTATACTTCATCTCAATAAAAAACTGACCCTGTTCAACTCTGAACGGAATAATAAGTCGATTACTTCGCGTTGAAGAAGAAATCGTATACGAATTTCCTGAAATAGCCGTTGGTATTGCCAGTTCCAGGTCAATATTTTCGGCGGCGAATCTTTCTTTCAGTCCCCCGGCAGCCATATTAGCAATTTCTCCAAGAGCATCTTTAACATCGGCATCAATTTCATCTATCTCCATGCCCAGCATGGCTCCCGCAACAGCCAGACCAACCGCTTCAGGGCAGTGAACCCCCAACATCGCTGAAAAACCACCGGTCAGCCCTATCATGGCTGAAACATGGCAGCCAAGGGCCTGCTTCCCCTGTTCAAGTGGCGCTTCGGGGGCAATGTCCATGAAAATCATAGTGCTAAAGATCTCTTCGGTCGTTTCTACGATTTTTTTAGCGAATTCCACTATTTTTCCTTAAATGGGGGTTAAAAAATGGATTATTGGTTATTTCCACTGATCTGTAGTTCGACCATGAAGGTGTGATCGTTAAAGGTGAAGGGCACCGCTATTGATTCAGCGTTTGTTAAGCAGTCAACAGCATACTCTTCACCATGAATTGCTGATGGCATAGATATCTGCACT
>JAZBPC010000185.1:0-2423 GCA_036351455.1 Desulfuromusa sp. | reverse complement strand
ATAAATCTCATACCATCTGCTCCAATTCCCCGGATTTAAAAAGAGCCCCCAGAGAGTATTCTTTCAGCCAGTAGTCAAGGTCTTCGCCTTTGAGCGTTTTCAATATGGTTTCACCATTTTCCCATGTTGCTACAGTTGTTGTAGGCTGAGTCCCTACGAAAGCATCCAGAAATTGTGGGGAATGCGTCGTAAGAATAACTTGAGATCGAGTGGATGCATCAATCGCATATTCTGCAACCAAAGGCAACATGGATGGATGCAGCCCTGTTTCCGGTTCATCGATCGCAATAACCGGAGCCGGTGACGGACTTGCCAGTACCGTTAACAAAAATAAAAAACGCAGTGTTCCGTCTGAAAGTTCAGCAGCTGATTGCTCGCGCTTCAACGATTTCCAACGAATCCGCATTTGAATTCTCTGATCAGACGCAGGTGGAAAAACTAACTCTTCGAAATCATTACCAAATGCAGCTCGCATGGCCGTATTAATATCTTTCTTGAAATTACGATCACCTGTGTAAAGCGTATGCATAACAGAAATGAGATTTTGTCCGTCAGGATCAACGCGTTTTTCCATACGAGATATAGCAGGTTGACGAACAGAGGCATCTTTATTCGTATGCAGATCATGATAAACAGCAATAGAGGCCAATTCTCGTTGAAAAGGTGGTATGTAGTGATTATTGATAAATGGTCCTGACGCTATTGAAAGAAGACTTTCCTCCTCAGGGACAAATTCTTCAGGAGTAGTAAAGGTACGTTCAGTTTCATCAAAAATAACTGCTGTTTTTGAGAATCTTTCTAAAAGTTTAAATGTTTTTTTTTCAGTATTTTTCCTTAATTTATGAGAGTTAATTAAAAGTTCCTTTTCAACTTTATACGAACTTCCGGTCCCGAGCCTTGCTAATTCAAGTTCGTAATGTTCAGGACCCAGCTCTCCTCCCTCAGGAATTGATTCAAGGGCAAACTTTATGGAAGTAGCAGTGCCATCCCAAACGATAGGATCCATTCCACCCAACGATTGAATATACTTGCCAAGCTTTCCCTGTGCAGATACGGAAATTAATTCCATTAATCGTAATAAATTTGATTTACCAGTCCCGTTAGGTCCGATAATTACATTGAGATCTCCAGGAACCCAACTTACATTTCGTAGAGAGCGGAATCCCTCAATATCCAACTGTTTAATTTTCATTATTTGTTTTTGTTCTCAGTAATCTTTCAGGCTCAACGCAGCTAATCAGCCGCGCCGCTTCTTGCGGTCGGCTGTAGTTTTTTGTTCGGTTATTTTTGCCGTTTTGTTCATTGAACAAGGATGTTATCGTGGTCTGTCCCTTAATCTCTATTACCCATAAATTTTCAGCTACCCACCAACCCGAATCTTCGTCAAAAGAATCTCTTGGATTCGTTTCATTGTAAATGATCTTCGCTGTGTTTTCTGCCAATAACAGTAAAAATTCCACCAATGATTCTTGGTCCATTCTTTGGGATCACGAGCTATCGCAAAAACATAATCAATCTCTGGAATATGTCTTACCCAAGAGGTGGCAAGTTTAAGAACGGATGCGGCCCATTCGGTGCGTTTTTCAGTAGGGATTTGTTCGAAAATAGTTCTTCCGGCTCCCAAAGAATTTTCACCTTTCCATTTAATTTTTAAATCATTCATCATCATGCCGTCGAACAGCACGGACAACCTGAAATTAATACAGGATATCACCCTATATCCTGGCCTTTTTTCTACTGTTAGGCAATCAGCTTCCAAACCATCCTGTACAGAGTCACAAGACCGTTAAGAAAGCCCTGCTTATTCTTCTTTCCCTTGGAGTAATCCGTATACCGGGTCTGCACGGGAACCTCGGTGAACCGCAGGCGATTATTTTTTATCTCCCGGATCACCTTGCTGTCGTATTCATATTTATCCGCCTTGGTATCAATAATCAAGGCCGCACAGCGGGAATAGGCGCGAAAGCCGGACTGACTGTCCGAAACCAGCAGGCCGTAGAACATCCAGGTGAAAAAATTGCCGATATTATTGGCGATCACCTTGATAAAGGGCATCTCCTCCCGATGAAGCAGGCGGGAACCAAGCACCACATCACTTTCCCCTTCAAGAATCGGGGTGGTCAGCGGCTTGATATCCGCAGGATCGTGCTGCCCGTCACCGTCCATTGTCACGACGACGTCCGCATCCAGCAGATTGGCCGCCATGATGCCGGTCTTGACCGCAGCTCCTTTGCCGCGATTCACCTTGAGGCGGAGAGCCAGCACATCATGGGCAGAGGCCGCGCACCAGCTCTCATCCGAGCTGCCGTCGTCAACCACGATAATATGCTGGAAACCGTGGGCCCGGACCTCCTCAATGACCTGGCTAACAGCTCCGGCCTCATTATAGACCGGAATAACGATAACCGTATTCATAGACAACT
>JAZBPC010000184.1:0-4652 GCA_036351455.1 Desulfuromusa sp. | reverse complement strand
GCTATCTGTTCGCCGATCCGGTCTACTGGAACAGCAAGCAGTTGGAATGGGGCGAGAAATGGGATCGCGTCAAGGCCGGCGCATAAGCCGAAAGGCTCTCCTGAAAGGCGGTTCAGGCCGGTAACGGTCTGGACCGCTTTAGACTCATTTTCGTGATTAACAAGAAGAGGCATGTTTTGACTGACATGAAGAATCCCGCATTCGTAAAATTTCGGAATATTATCAAACGTTTTGGTGAAGTAACCGCGGTCAACAACGTCGATATCGACATAGCTGAGGGATCTCTGGTCACTCTGCTCGGGCCGTCTGGCTGCGGCAAGACCACCCTTTTGAGGATGATCGCTGGGTTGGAAACTCCAACTGAAGGGGACATTTTCATCAACGATAAGAGAATCAACGATGTCCCCATACATAAGCGCAATCTCGGGATGATTTTCCAGAACTACGCCTTGTTTCCACACAAGTCCATCTTTGACAATGTCGCCTTTGGGCTCAAATACAGGGGCATCAGAAAGGATGAAATGCGCGAAAAAGTTCACAAAGCTCTGGAATTGGTGCGTTTGCCCGGTGTCGAAAACCGCATGCCTTCGCAACTCTCCGGTGGCCAGCAACAACGCATCGCACTTGCACGTGCGATTGTCATCGAGCCGGATGTTCTGCTGATGGATGAACCTCTGTCTGCTCTGGACGAAAACCTGCGCGAGGAGATGCGCCGCGAAATTACCAACCTGCAGCAGGAGATTGGGGTCACGACGATTTTCGTAACCCATGACCAACGCGAAGCCCTCTCCATGTCGGACAAAATTATCATCATGAATCAAGGCGTCAAGCAACAAGAAGGGGCGCCGGAAGATGTCTACAACGGCTTCACCAACCACTTTGTTGCGGATTTCCTCGGCCACCCCAATTTCTTGCAGGTCATTGTGGACGAAGAGCATAACGGCTTTCTTGAGGTTCATTTGGAAAGCGGCGATACATTTCTGGCAACTCCGGCCACGGAATTCAAGTGTGGAGACAAGGCTGAAGTCGTGGTCAGAGCACAAAAACTCAAGCTGGATCTTAAGTCCGAATTTAAACGGAAAGAAGGGATGAACTATCTGTTCGGCAAGGTCAGTGACAAAAGCTATATGGGTGGCGAAGTCAGTTATTATGTCGAACTTGAAGACAAATCGGTGCTTCATATCATCAGTTTTACCCGCCGCGTTCCTTTGAAGCGGAATGACGAGGTCTGCATCAGTATCAACCCCGCGGATTGCCGGTTGATTAAAACCTGAGGTGGGAGTGATATATCGCTGTAGCGTCATAAAGCTCGCTGGCTTTGCCGGGGGGCTTTATACGTGGCTGAAAATACATTCAGGAGTTTAGTGATGGAAGCTTATGACGACAGAGCAATGAGTATAATCTTCAAAAATTCCCTGCAAAAAGAGGCTGTTGATCTGCGTACATTGATCGAATGTAGCGAGGAATTCCTGCAAATCTACCAGAACAGTGGCTTCGCCTTGCCAGAATTCTGGGATCTCGTCACCAACGAAAGTGGTCAGCCGCAATTCAGCAATTTGCTCAACGCTACCGGCTACAGCGATAACGCAGAAGCTTTTTTTACCGCAGTTCTGAATGAAATTGCCGCGGGGACAGGTGAAGCCGTTGTCATTCAGGGGGTTATTCTACCCCATGCCCTGCTCGTTGCTTTGCTGGAACAGATCTTGCCGGGGCACGGCTATATCTCAATCAAAAATGTTCAGCAACTTATTGACCTGACCAACTGCGATATTCCTGAAGAGCAAAAGGACGACATCCAGAAAGTGATCGATATCTATCCGGTCCGACTGTCGCGTCACACCATCCGTCAGCTGATGGTATCCAAAGCGGTCGCCTATCAGTATATGCCTTTCATCCAGGAGCTTAATCCAACAGGTTTTGATAACACCTGGATCGGGCAATTCCACGATGGTCTGTTCGAGCAGATGTATCAGAATCGGGTCATTTTTCTTCTCAATATGGCCTGCCCGGTTTATTGTCGCTTCTGTTTCAGGAAACACAAGGATTCAAGGAACGAAAAAAACCCGACCCCAAATGATGTGAAAAAAGCTGTCGGTCAGGTGGAGAATTCTCCGTCGATCAAGGAGATTGTTGTCACCGGTGGCGACCCTTTCATGCATCGCGCCAATATGGAAGCGACTATCGAAGGGTTGATGCAGGTCAAGCATGTGCAGACTTTACGTCTTGCAACCCGTTCTGTTGCCTATTATCCCAATATGTTTCTGGAGAAAGACGAAGAGTACCTCAACTATCTCAAGGGTAAAAATCTTGAACTGCAAAAACACGGCAAACGGATGGAGATTGCTACGCACTTTATCCATCCTGATGAAATTTCCCCTGAAAGCCTGGAAATTATCGCGGAATTTGTCAATAACGGTATCGCCGTCTATATTCAGACACCGTTTCTCAACAACTGCAATGATTCCGGCCCCGAACTGGTTGAGCTGTTCAGCCGTCTGCGTGGTGCAGGTGCCGAGATCCACTATATCTATATTCCCTGCAGCCCGATCAAGGGGAACAGCATCTACTGGAAGCCACTGTCCTACGGCATCGACATGGGCGCTTACCTACGCGCCAATTTATCCGACCGTGCCATTCCAAGAATCTGCACCGCAACGCCTATCGGTAAATTCGACTGGTTCAGCAGTGGTTGGGCCGTGGAAAGGGTCGCCGAAAACGAAAATTTCATCTGGATAAGAACCCCTTATACGCCGGAGTTTTTCAAGGAGTTCGCCCCACTTGCCAGCAATCTGGATATCATCCGGAATAATGATGAAGGAACCATCGACATCAAGTACCTGGCAGAAATAGGTAACGATTCTTATTTAATCGGACCGCGCCCAAAACGGGAGACCGCCCGTCACCAACCGGCCCGGCCTGAAGAGATAGAACAAATTAAACAAAAGTTGGCAGACACCAGGCAAACAGCACACAGCATCGTTGATACCGGTCTGGAACACCTTTGCCGAACCCATAAAACCAAGGTCGAAATCGACTTCGATGCCGGGGATGAATCACTCAACTACATCGCCAATGACAAGCAGATCAGCGACGTCGTCATTTCTGCCTCAGTGGATGCCATCGAAGCTCTTTTCTCTGTCAACAGGATCATTAAAAAACTGGCCGACATCCCCCATGTTAATACCGTAAGATTGCGCAGCATGACATTCAGCAGGACCCCTGAACGTTTCACTCGCGGTATCATCAATACCCTGGCAAACCTGAATAGTGTACGCACTATCAACCCTTTACGGCTGGAAATCGAAACCTGGTTTATCCTGCCTGACGAAATAACTGCGGCACATAAAACTCTGGTGAGAAAACTGAATAACAAAGGGATAACTGTCTACTGCAATGTTCCTCTGCTTGGCGGTATCAATGACAGAGATACGGTTATCCATGAGCTCGCCTACAAACTGCGCGAAACAGGAATAGAATTTCATCACCTCTATATCGCCGGTCTACCGGTTCAGAATCCCTGGAACAACTATTATCCGATCGACTCTTACGACGTTACTGATATTGCCACTATGGTCAGACGGGAAGGCAGCGGTCGGGAAATTCCCCGGTACATCATCAGCACAATATACGGTGAGGTCGATTACGGCTTGTCCTCTTCTTTCATCCATGAGCAGGATACCTGCAAAATAAAGCTCGACTGCTACGACAAGGCCTATTATCTGGAGATGAATCCTTACTACACATTTGCCCAGGACGTTGAATTTGACGATGAAAAACCGGTCGTTGAGGTTCCAGGCCTGGTTAAGACAAATAGATTCCCGGTTTCTTGAAACAGGAGCATCCGCATGAGGTACCCTTATATCACCTACAGCCCAAAGATTGAGATTCAGCCCCTATTCACAGGGCTGGAGGGTGAACCTCTCATCGTTGACATGTCAAACGAAGGGATCATTTTTGAGAAAATGGATGTCAGAGACCAGCGCGAATGTCAACGTCGCATCGACCAGCTTATGGCCGAAGGCAAGCACACATGGGGGATTTCTTCCTACCTGGAAAACCGCAAGCATCTATTGTCCAACTGTCCACAAATGGTCGAAGAACAGCGCTTTTACCATTTAGGACTCGACATTATCGTCCCTCTAGGGACCCCTTTGCACACTCCGCTGGAAGCAACAGTCGAAGCCAGTGGCTATGAGAGTGGAGAGGGGAATTATGGCGGTAATGTGCTGCTACGCCATGAAAGTTCTGATTTTGAGACTTTTTTCAGTCTTTATGGACATCTGGCGAGGAAAACCCTTCCCGCAGCTGGAACCCAATTCCGTCCGGGAGATATCTTTGCCCATATCGGCGATTTCTCTGATAATGGCAACTGGTTTTATCATACCCATTTACAGGTGATCACTGAAAAAGGGCTGGAAAAAGGCTATTACTCCAAAGGCTACTGCTCAGGGGATGAACTGGCCACCATCGAGGACCTTTGCCCTGCACCGCTGTCGCTGTTTCGAGTCTGAGTGAGACCAAACCTTCAGATGCACAGGAATAAGCGATAGCCGGGTCACGCTCTTCCAGCTGATTTCTATGGGCCACTGAATGCTAATGATACAAAGATTGAGGAACAACGGGGCCATTTCTGAATGAAAACTCATTCGAAG
>JAZBPC010000183.1:0-2060 GCA_036351455.1 Desulfuromusa sp. | reverse complement strand
TTATCAGACACATAGACATGTTCTATCCCCGGGAAAATCTTTCTAGCTGAACCAAAATCAACCCATTGTTGCAAGAAGTCAGGTTGCCGGGGTGTTTCTAAACCATATAAAGACACACCTGCCTCACCGGCAATATAAAGATGGTTCTGATGAACACCAAAATCATATATTTTTTCAGGATGCTGAAAAAAACCAGCAAGTTGTGGTTTTTGTGGTTCATCCAATTCATATATTTCAATTTTGTTCGCATCAATCTGGAGATACAAAAACTCGTTTAAAATAGCGATATGTGCAACAAGAGACCCCGATCGTAATGTTTTCAGCAAACTCGCTTCTGTAGGCTGCCTCACATCGTAGACAGACAGCCCCCCCTCTCCCTCTGCAACATACAGGTTCCCACCTAAACTTCGGCAGCTAACCGCACGATTCTTGACCGCGATGTCAGCAATATGTTGCAGAGTCCCGTCCTCTTGAATTCGTAAAATAGAGACGCCTGACCTCCCGCAACAAAGATAAAGATATCCATCATTTTCATAGATATCAAAGACAGATCGCCCATCCTGATATTCACTTAACAATTCAGGTTGTATTGGATTACTGATATCCAGAACTTTCAACCCCCCATAGCTATTAGCTAAATAGAGGTAATTTCCATAGAGCAGACTTTTATTGTAAACACCTTCTAAAGGTAGTGACCCAACAATAGCCCCACTGCTGTTAACATCCATAATCAGGCTTGCTGTCGTTTCCCGGTTAAAACCAGTTCCACGCAAATTTATGACCGCTTCTTCCCCCAAAGGGATAACCTGAGATAGAGGCATTTCGACCCGTAAATATTCATCAGAAGAGATATAATCAAAAAAATGATTGCCAAAAAATAAAAGTGCCACAATGCCACCCAGAAAAAGCATTACGATCGTCAGTGCAACAAGTAGACGTTTCATCAGTTGGCACCCTTTCCAGGACGCTTTTCCTTAACAATAGGCAATTCAATCGTGACTTGAAATCTACTTCCCCGGCCGGGAGCTGAGATCAGGTTCAATTCCCCCTTCATCAAATCAACCAATTGCTTGACAATCGCAAGTCCCAGCCCGGTTCCATTCATTGACCCGGAACCCGCTCCATGAACCTGGTAAAAAACATCATAAATCTGCTGCTTGACCTCAGCAGTCATACCAATGCCACTGTCTGCAACTTCAAGAAAGAACAGCCCCTTTTGATCTGCTGCTGTACATTTTAAATTTACGCTGATAAAACCGCTGGGGGTGAATTTTATCGCATTCCCTACCAGGTTCATCAGAATCTGACGGATTCTGACTTCATCACCGCTCACGGTCAAACATGCTCCGGCAGAAATATCCGTCAACAGAGACAGTCCCTTCTCTTCCGCCTGGGGCTGTAATAAAGAGGTCACCTCCTGAACAACGCGATGGAACTGAAACTCGACAGAATCAAGGAGGAGTTTCCCAGCTTCTATACGTGAAAAATCAAGGACTTCACTGACAAGTTCCAGAAGTTGCTCTGCAGATTTGTGTACGGTGTCCGCAAGTTCCTGCTGTTGTGGTGTTAAAGAGGTTCGCAACAACAATTCATTCATCCCCAGAACACCAATGAGCGGGGTTCGCAGTTCATGAGTCATCCGTGACAGAAAGTGGGATTTTGCTTCATTCGCCGCATCAGCCTGATTTCTGGCCTGCTCCAGCGCCGTCACCGCGGATCGCAATTCTGAAGTGCGGTCTGAAACTGTCTGTTCGAGGTGAATTTGATGTTCTGCCAAACGCGATTGATGGAGTTCAATCTGGTCAAGCATTTGATTAAAACCATCGACCAGATCACCAATCTCGTCGTTATTTACTTTTTTCGCCCGCATCGAATAGTCTTCAACTGTGGAAATATTCCCCATCACCCGAGCCAGCTGCAATAACGGCGTGGTGACCGGTTTCTGCAAGCGGTCGGCAAGCAGCCAGGACAATAAAATCATGACCAGCATGGACAGAGTCATGCCGAAGCCCACACCAGCAAGAGGGCCGTAAAGACGCGTCAGATCAGCTAATAGGTAA
>JAZBPC010000182.1:0-8941 GCA_036351455.1 Desulfuromusa sp. | reverse complement strand
CAGTACCGCCCACCAAGAATTAATTAAGAGGTTAGCCAGCGGTGGTTAGCCTCTTTCTGTTTGCCCCTATAACGTAAAATCTGCTTTTGCGGAGGGTTTCAGATGGAATTGACAGGAAAACACCTCATCTCTGGATATTTATCAGTAAGCCAACCGGCAACGTTTTATGCTCTGAATCCCGTAACAAATGATCGTTTGCAGGGAGAGTTTGCAGAAGGGGATGTTGATGATGTTGCCGCTGCGGCCAAACTGGCTGCAAGTCATTTTGATGTTTTCAGGCAAACCAACGGCTTAAAGAGGAGCGAACTTCTGGCGGCAATTGGAAGAGAACTCTCGAAACTGAAAGATGCCCTTATTCACAGAGCAAACCTTGAAACAGGGTTGCCTCTGCCCCGTTTGGAAGGTGAGTTAACGCGTACCGTCAATCAGCTGAATATGTTTTCAGAATTAGTAAAAAATGATGACTACAAACAGATCCTCATTGATCATGGGATTGCTGATCGACAGCCTTTTCCCAAGCCCGATTTACGTTTAAATCATATTCCAATCGGCCCTGTTGCTGTTTTTGGTGCCAGTAACTTCCCTCTGGCATTTTCTGTGGCTGGTGGTGATACCGCATCCGCTCTGGCTGTAGGGTGCCCGGTTATTGTTAAGGGTCATCCCGCCCATCCAGGGACCTCTGAATTTGCAGGACAGGCCATTTTAAAGGCTCTTCAAAAAACAGGTCTGCCAGAGGGGGTTTTCTCCCTGATTCAAGGCAGCAGCCATGCTGTTGGAACTGCTCTGGTTCAACATCCTGCAATAAAAGCTGTCGCTTTTACAGGATCTCAATCAGGTGGTCGCGCGTTGTTTGATCTGGCAGCAAGACGGCCTGATCCAATCCCGGTTTTTGCTGAAATGGGAAGTGTCAATCCTGTTTTCATCCTACCCGGTGCGTTGCAAGGAAATGGGCAGACTCTGGCTGGCAAATATGCTGAATCATTAACCTTGGGCGTTGGACAGTTCTGTACCAATCCGGGATTGTTACTCGCCGTTAAAGGAAAGTCGCTTGATGATTTTATTCGGACTGTCAATGAATCCCTGAACCGTACCCAACCCCTGCCCATGTTACATGTTGGCATCAAACAGAATTTCATGGCCAAGCTTGAAAGAATGAAATCAGTGCAGGGAATTTCCTGTGTTGTTGGTTACAGCTCTACGGAGGCTGACAGCTGTTTCGTCTCCCCAGCTCTTTCAGTGGTTTCTGCAGAGGACTTTCTGCAACAACCAACCCTTGAGGAAGAAGTTTTTGGCCCTTCATCCTTGATTGTTGAATGTCAGTCACAAGGACAGATGTTGCTTTTAGCTGAGAATCTTCAGGGTCAATTGACAGCAACACTACACGCGACAGATGATGATCAAAGCTTTTGTCGACAATTGATCACAATTCTGGAGAGAAAAGTTGGTCGATTGGTCTATAATGATTTTCCAACCGGGGTTGAAGTTTGCGCTGCTATGCATCATGGTGGTCCATACCCTGCGACCACGGATTGTCGTTTTTCATCAGTTGGCACATCTGCTGTTAACCGTTTTTTGCGCCCTGTTTGTTATCAGAATTTTAATCATGATCTGCTTCCGGTTGAGTTGCAGGATGATCAGGATAATTAATCGATGATTTCTACTAAGCAAGACACTTCAGCGCTTAAGATTGAGGATTGGGGGCTGACTGATTATTGGGTTGCCTTTGATCGACAGACAGAAATGGTGGCTGCAAAATTGGCCGGGAACGGAGAGGATACACTGGTTTTTGTTGAGCATCCAACAACAGTGACTCTTGGGCGGCGAGCAACTGATGAGGATTTGCACTTTTCTGAAAAAACATTCTCTGAACGTGGCGTAACCCTGCAGAAAATAAATCGAGGGGGGTTGGCAACAGCTCATGAACCAGGTCAACTGGTTGTTTATCCGATTATTGAGTTGAAGAAACACGATCTGCGCTGGTTTGCCAATCGTTTTTTGCAAGTTGTCATCAGCGTCCTTGCTGACTATGACGTTGAGGGATATCTCAAAGAAGGTGAGCCTGGTGTCTGGGTTGATGGTCGCAAAATATGTAGTTTTGGGATTGCGCTGAAGAAATGGATTTCATCTCACGGGATTGCGTTGAATATCAATAATTCACTGGAAACCTTTGATATGATTGTTCCCTGTGGCCGTCCTGACGAGGTTGTCACGTCTTTAAGTCGCGAGTTAAATCGAACTGTGGATATGGCAGAAGCTAAGAAACGTTTTACCAAACATTTCTGTGATGCATTCGATTATGAATTTAATACACCTTGAACTGAATAAATCATGAATGGAGGTGGCTATGCGCTGTCATGAAGTTGATTATGAAATCTTTGGTGATGATATGCAGATGGTTCAGGTTGAACTTGACCCCGCAGAAACAGTCGTCGCTGAAGCTGGTGCAATGACTTATATGGAAGAAGGGATCAGCTTTGAAGCCCGAATGGGGGATGGTTCAGAACCTGAGCAAGGTTTATTCGGTAAGTTACTTGGTGCTGGAAAGCGTGTCCTGACTGGCGAATCCATATTTATGACCCATTTTACCAATCAGGGGCGAGGTAAGCAGCATGTCGCTTTTGCCGCTCCGTATCCGGGGAAAATTATCCCTCTTAATCTTGCGACTATTCCCGGAGGAGAAATCCTCTGCCAGAAGGATTCGTTTCTTTGTGCAGCCTATGGAACTCAAGTAGGGATTGCCTTCCAGCGTCGCTTGGGAACAGGATTCTTTGGTGGTGAAGGTTTTATCTTGCAACGCTTAAACGGTGATGGAATGACGTTTATGCATGCGTGTGGAACCATCATTGAACGTCAGCTTCATGGTGAAACTTTGCGGGTTGATACCGGTTGTCTGGTCGCTTTTGAGCCTGGCATCGAATATAGTATTGAGCGTGCCGGAAACTTAAAGAGCATGTTTTTTGGTGGTGAAGGCTTGTTTTTAGCGACTTTACGCGGCACAGGTCGCGTCTGGCTGCAAAGTTTACCGTTCAGCCGTCTGGCTGACCGCATCATTGCTCATGCTCCCAAGGCTGGAGGTACGCAAAAAGGGGAGGGGTCATTGCTGGGCGGTATCGGTCGTATGCTGGATGGTGATTAAAACCAAGAAGAGGGCATCCCATGAATCATTTAAAAGGAAAAACATTATTTATAACCGGCGCGAGTCGGGGAATTGGTTTAGCTGTTGCTCTAAAAGCTGCATCTGCAGGGGCAAATATTGTTATTGCTGCCAAGACAGCAGCACCACATCCCAAACTTCCGGGAACAATTTATACCGCAGCTGATGAAATTGAAAAAGCAGGTGGCAAAGCGCTTCCCCTCGTGGTTGATATCCGTGAAGAGTCTCAATTGCTGGATGCCGCGAAGCGTGCTGCTGAGACCTTTGGTGGCATAGATATTCTTGTTAATAATGCCAGTGCTATCTATCTGTCTGGAGTTCTGGAAACTCCAATGAAGCGTTTTGACCTGATGAATCAAGTTAATGTCCGCGGGACTTTTCTTGCGTGTCAGGTCTGTTTGCCCTATTTGCTCAAAGCAGAAAATCCACACATTCTCACATTTTCTCCACCGTTGAATTTAAAGCCTCAGTGGTTTAAAAATCATACTGCTTACACAATGGCCAAGTATGGAATGAGCATGACGGTTTTGGGCGTAGCCGCTGAATTTTCTGAGCAGGGGATTGCAGTCAATGCCCTCTGGCCAAAAACGGTTATTCATACGGCCGCTTTGGCAATGCTCGGTGGTCTTGTTGATCCGCAAAAATGTCGTACTCCGGAAATTATGGCCGACGCTGCCTGTGCGATTTTAGGCCGTGACAGTCGTACCTGTTCCGGTCATTTTTATATCGATGAGGACGTTCTTATGGAAGAGGGGATTTCTGATTTTTCTCCCTATGCAGTTGCTTCAGGTCATCAACTCTATCCTGATTTATTTCTCGATTGATTTTTTACATGCTTCCTTTGTTTAAATTTGTTATGCTTATATAATTATTTAAAGTTAATTTCTAAGGAGCTTTGCATGACGACTGATTTCAAGACTGTTGTGAGTTCAATTCGGGACCTTCCGCCTATGCCAGCTGTGGCAGTGAAAGTTCTTGAATTATTGAATGATCCAAATGTTAATTATGAAAAACTTGGAGCGGCAATATCCAGTGACCCGGCAGTGTCAGCTCGGATGCTCAAGGTAGCAAACTCTGCGTTTTACAGTATGAAACGGCAGATAAAAACTCTTGAACATGCTATTGCAATTGTTGGCGAACGGACGTTACGCAGTTTGGTTCTGGCAGCAAGTCTGGAGGGGATGAATAAATCTTACGGATTGCTGGAAAAAATGCTTTGGGAAGACTCCATGGGGTGTGCAATTGGGAGCCGTATCCTGGCGAGAAAATTTGCATCAGCGGATCCTGAAGAAGCTTTTCTTGGCGGTTTATTTCGTCACCTGGGTAAAATTGTGATGAATTACAGCGATCCCGACGCTTATCGTTCTCTGGTTGAAATGGCTTATTCAGAAAGTATCAGTACCACTGAACTGGAAGGAAAGTTTTTCCCCTATGCCCACTCTGTTGTTGGTGCCGCAGTTCTGGATAAATGGAATTTTTCCCGTTCACTGGTGATGACAACCTTGCACCATGAAGATTTGCTGATTTCCCTCGATGAAGAGGAAAATGGGGAAGCTCTGTTGCGCTTAACCGCAACAGTTAATCTTGCCGGGCATGTTTGTCGTAAGTTGGGGATTGGTCAGCGGCAACCCGACGAGGAACTTGATCTGATGAAATGTCCAGGTGCTCAATCCCTGAATCTGGATGAAGAAGAAGTTCAACGAGCACTTGTTGAAGTTGAACAGGTTTTTACTGAAAACCGGGATTTCTTTATCGGCTGATGATGAGAGTTTTTTACCCAGTATCGTTGAATTTAAAAGTTTGTATTTTGGGGAGGCATTTTGCCTCCCTTTTTATTTGAACCACTGCTATGATCTGCGGCATGAAAGAGCGTCTTGATAAATTATTGGTGCTACGAGGATTAACTGTATCTCGTGAACGAGCCCGAGCTTTAATCCTTGCGGGTAAGGTTATTGTCGATGATCACCGTGTTGATAAAGCTGGTGCTCAGGTTCCTGTTGATGCTGATTTACGTTTAAAAGGTGAAGATCTTCCCTATGTTTCTCGCGGGGGACTGAAATTAGAAAAAGCGATCAACGAATTTGCTATTAATGTTAACGGTAAAATCGCAATTGATGTTGGTGCTTCAACGGGCGGTTTTAGTGATTGTTTGCTTCAGCAAGGTGCTAAGAAAGTTTATGCCGTTGATGTGGGCTATGGGCAATTAGCGTGGCAACTTCGTGAAGATCCCCGCATTGTCAACATGGAGCGTTGTAACATCAGGCACCTTCAGTCGGAGCAATTAGCTGATATTCCCTCGCTGGCAGTGATTGATGCTTCATTTATTTCCCTGTCAAAAGTCTTACCCAACACTTTAGCTCTGATGACGGTTGATGCTGAAGTTATCGCTCTGATCAAACCTCAATTCGAAGTCGGTAAAGGGCAGGTTGGTAAAGGGGGAGTGGTCAAGGATCAGCATCTGCATACGGCGGTTGTGCAACAAATTTGTGATCTCGCCAGAGATTTGAACTGTACGGTCCTGGGAACAACTGATAGTCCCATTTTAGGTCCAAAGGGAAATCGAGAATTTCTTATTTACCTGCAGAAAAACTGCGAAGAAAATCATCAGCTCGGTTGACAAAGCTGTTTTTCAGTTAGATATCGGTTTAAATCTTTGTTATTATTAAAAAGCAGAGGAGATTGTTATGGCTTCAGAGTGTCTATTTTGTAAGATAATTGCCGGGGAAATCCCGGCGTCGATCATTTATGAAGATCCACAGCTCGTCGTTTTCAATGATATCGATCCACAGGCACCGCAACACGTTTTGATTGTTCCTAAAAAGCATATTGCGACGACTTTGGATTTAACTGCCCAGGACAACGATTTAGTCGGACACATTTATCAGATTGCCGGAAAGATGGCGCGTAATTTAGGTTTTGCCGATGACGGTTTCCGGGTGGTGAATAATTGTAATGAGGCAGGAGGCCAAACCGTCTGGCATATTCATTTCCATCTTCTGGGTGGACGTAGCATGACCTGGCCACCAGGCTAACAACGTTGTAAGAAGGTTCTATGCAGGAATTCGATAGCCAAACAGAACAGCGCCTGATGACCGATATTATGGAGTTGCTGGTCACCCATTATGGTGCGGAACTGTCTGAGGAAGATCTGGATCACGAAATAGAGCGGGTAGAGCAGGCTCTTACTGATGCCCGCACTTCACATCAGGGCCAGATGCGTAAATCTGGAGAACCCTATATATTCCATCCTTTGCGGGTTACCCATTTGGCAGCACGCCACTGGATGGATTTCCCCTCTGTTATTGCGGCTTTATTGCATGATATTGTCGAAGATACACCCGTCACTTTAGAAGATGTCAGGAATAAATACGGGGATGAGGTTGCTCACCTTGTTGATGGTTTGACCAAAGTCACATCAAATATAATGACCCGAGAAGATCTGAAAAAGGAAACCTATAAAAAAACCCTTCTGGTTGCTATTGATGATATTCGTGTTCTGTGTCTCAAATTCTGGGATAGAATTGATAATCTCAGGACGATTGATGCTTTGCCACGTCATAAACAAAAATTGATTGCAGAAGAAACCCGTATGGTTTATGTCCCGCTGGCCCAGCATTTAGGGATGGGTTACGTGGCGACTGAGCTTGAGTCTCTTTCATACTCGCTTCTTTATCCTCGGCGCGCCATCCGCTATAACGACACAATTGCCACACAAAAAAAAGATAACACTGACTTTCTTCGCAAAGTTCGCGCCCGTATTATGAACGCTTGTGAGCAGCATAAACTGGATGTTGTGATGAAGGACAGGTGGCGTCCATTTTCAGTTGTCTCTGGTCGAAGCCAACAACGTGGCTTTTCTTCTTTGTATACCCTGGAAGTTCAAGTAGATCGCATTATGGATGCCTATATGTTTCTAGGGATATTGCATGGTCTGTTTCCACCCATCCCTGGAAAAATTCGTGATCATCTCAATTTAACCTCACAGCATGGATATCAAGCATTAAAAACGACTGTACAAGCGGATGAGCATCGGATGCGGGTGGAAATTACGACACGGAAATTGACCCGATTTAACGAGTCAGGTGTTCTTGCCCCAGGGTTCAAGTTCCGTCACAAGAACTTCCGTCATTTGATTCGCTCGCTGATGGATGGTGAGTCTGCCTTTGATACGGAGTCGCTCCGTTTGGCTTCCGCAACGATCCAGGTTTATACCCCTCAGGGGGACATTCAAACACTCCCGGAGGGAAGCAGCGTTCTTGATTTTGCTTTTGAAATTCATGATTCCCTCGGGCTACATGCTCGGCGAGGTCAAATCAATGGACGCACACGTCAATTGAAAACCCGGTTGCTTGACGGTGATCAAGTGGTCGTAGAAACATCTGAGAAGCCAGAAGTTCTTCCAAAATGGTTGGAATGGGCAGTCACACCCCGGGCTCGGAATAGTATCCGCCGTTACCTACGAAATAAGGTTCGCGCCTCTTAATCATATAGATAAAGGAATTATATTGAAGTATCTAATTTTGTGTGTATTTTATTTTTTAACCTTTCTTGTTACTACCAGTTCTGCTGCTCAGGTGAACGCTTTCATCTATCACCGCTTTGATGAAAACCGCTACCCCTCAACCAATATTTCAGCAGATATTTTTACCCAACAGCTTGAATATCTTAAAAATAGTAACATCGAGGTTGTTTCTCTGGGGGCTGTGGCGACACGTCTGAAAGATAAACAGCAACTTCCTGATCATGCTGCTTCTATTTCCATTGATGATGCCTTTCGCTCTTTTTACGATGTCTGTATGCCGATTATCCGACGTTATGGTTTTCCCGTCACCCTGTTTGTTAATACCGATTCGGTTGGAACCTCAGGATATTTAAATTGGGATGAAATTAAGGAGCTTGCTGCTGAGGGGGTTGAAATTGGAAATCATACAGCAAGCCATGCTTATCTGGTAGAAATGGAACCCGCAGAAACATACAGTCAGTGGCAGGAGCGGATTACAGGAGATATCGAAAGGGCACAGAAGCACTTTGAGGATCATCTGGGTTTCAGGCCGGACATCTTTGCTTACCCGTTTGGCGAATATTCTCCCACCGTTATAGATATTGTTCAGGGGCTTGGGTTCAAAGCAGCATTTGCTCAGCAGTCAGGGGTTATCTATTCCGGCTCAAATCGCTTTATTCTGCCTCGGTTTCCTATGGGGGGCCCGTTTGCAACTGTGGATGGATTTAAGTCAAAATTTTCCATGCAACCTTTACAGGTTTTTGCGCAAACCCCTATTGATCCAGTTATCCAGAATAATCCCCCTGTGTTGTCCTTTCAACTTCAGGGACAGGGAAAAATCGATCCCCAGCAGTTTAATTGCTTTGTCCAAGGGGAGAACCGTTGCTGGGTAGAGACCGATGAATCCGATGGCTATAAAATTGTTGCAGAACAGCCGCTGACTGGAAGGAGGAACAAGTATACCTTAACCTTGCAAACCAGGCAGGGAGATTGGCTCTGGTATAGCCACCTTTGGATCAATGCAAAAAAGAAGGCTCAGTATCAGGAATAATCGACCGATTTTCTCGTAAAAAAGGAGTTATTGGGAGTTTTTAAGTATGTGTCAGCATCAGCTGCTGGTGCGGAGCTTTGCGCTTGCAAATCGATTCAATTGATTGGAACGGATCATTGCTTGTAATTCTTTGACATAGTCTTCACCGCGTGTTGAATAGCGTACTAAACCCTCAGCTAATTTTAACCCTTTTGGGTTTTCACCAGAGACTCTGCTATCAGAACGGAGTGCCCTG
>JAZBPC010000181.1:0-25546 GCA_036351455.1 Desulfuromusa sp. | reverse complement strand
TAGTTCAACCTCGACAAGAAAGTCTGTTCAATTCAAAACACGCATGTATGAAAGAGATATACAACTCGAGGGATAAAACTTGTGATGTGAATCGTGGATAAAAGCATAACTTACTGAATTTAAAGCAGTTAAGGCAAAAGTATAAATTGTATATATTTTTATTCCGATAAATATTTTATTTATGCAGAGTTAAAAATTAAAAAAGAAGCTGGAGGATGAGTCAGCGAAGCCCCCTTCAGCATTGATCTCTCACTATAAAATCAGTAGTATCGCACCTTCATAAAAATACTGTTTCTGCGAGATTTCCAAAGATGGAAGAACACAAACCAGTCGATCCAATTGAATACCAGCCCGGCTTAAAAAAGATCCGCAAGCGCCGCTTGGTTTTATGGGCCATTATTTTTGCCTACCTGCCAGCAATGATGATCGCCCTGGATTCTCCCAATTATCAGGCCAGAGCCACCGCTGTTTTTGCCGTTTGGATTGTGTTGCTGATTATTGCTGTCGCTTTTGCCTGTGTTGTCCGCTGTCCACGCTGCGGAGAATGTTTTCATACTCACGGACCAACCTTTCTCCCCTTCCGTCGTTGTCTCCACTGTGCACTCCATGTCAATGCGGATAAAAGGGGTGTGGAGCCAGAACCACCGCAAGCAAAATACCCTGAGAAGAAATAGTTAATTGCCCTCGACAAGCAAACCAAGTAATCTCTGGACATTGTCGTAAATCATTTGCAAATTTCCGGGAGGTCATAGTGGATGAAATAGAAGAGCTCAGCCCTGAAGAAGTGAAACCCGGCCTGCAGAAAATACGGCGTCGGCGCTGGTTTTTCTGGATCACAATCATGGCTTATCTTCCAGCCATGCTCTTTGCTCTACAATCATCGCAACCGAATCAAGCCGTTGGCATTGTCTTTGTCGTCTGGATTCTCTTACTGATTATTGCTGTAGCCCTACTTGCTCTGGTGAGATGTCCTCAATGTGGCAATTGCTTTCATATGAATGGCTTTCTGTTTCGCCCTGTACGTCGATGCTACCATTGCAGATTGCATTTGACTGCTGACAAGAAAAAAACAACCTGAGTTTTTACATTGTAAATGGTCACATAAGTAACACTCAAACCCAAACGAAAAGGCCGTTCCATGAAGGAACGGCCTTTTCGTTTGGGTAAAATATCTTTGTAACTCTTCTTTATTCTGCCTTGGGAATCATCCCTTCCAAGGTTCCTTCAATCATCTCGGCGAACTGCTTGAGGTTAGCGGCAGCAGACGCGTCCAGATCACTCCACGCCACCCGGATACTATCATCTTCAGCGTCACCTCTTTTTAAATAGAAATGGGAGTCGAGCTCAATTTCTACAGTCACATTATCTGTCTGGATCCTAAGCATATTAAATCTCCATATTCAAAAATCAAATCAATATAAACCGGCAAAGACAAAGCGATACCAGCTTTACTTCTGGCGACTTGCTTTTTCTTCAATTCCCGACACACCAAAGCGGCGGCGTAACTCAACATAAACTTTCTCTGGTGGCAAATCGTAATACCCCAGCAATATCAACACGTGAAAAAACAGATCAGCGACTTCGTAAACAATCTCTTCCGGATCCCCCCCTTTACCCGCAACAGCTGTTTCAGTCGCTTCCTCTCCAATTTTACTGAGAATCTTATCTAAACCTTTATCAAACAATGATTTAACATAAGATTTTTCCCCATCAGACATTTGTTTGCGTTCTAAAACAATCTGATAGACGGCTTCAAGAATATCCTGTTCTTTGTTGTTATTCTCTTCAGACATGATCCTCTTCCTGTCGTCGATTAAATTCTGGCCGCGACGCCGTGTTGCTGCAGATATTCCTTGCACTCGGCAATGGTGTATTCTTTAAAATGGAAGATGGATGCCGCCAGTGCTGCACTGGCTCCTCCTTCGACAAGTCCTTCACGAATATGCTCCAGGTTGCCAACACCGCCCGAAGCAATCACAGGGATTTCAACCGCATCACTCACTGCACGCGTAAGAGCGATATCGTACCCATCTTTGGTGCCATCGCAATCCATTGAGGTGAGCAGAATTTCTCCACACCCCAGGCGTTCCATCTGCTCAGCCCATGCAATAGCATCGATCCCGGTTTCTTTGCGGCCACCATGGGTGTAGACCTCCCAAGCTGGAGGCTGAGAGCAAGGGACCCGGCGGGCGTCAATCGCCACGACAATGCACTGGCTGCCGAAACGTTCGGCCGCTTTACGGACAAATTCAGGGTTCTGGACCGCAGCAGTGTTAATTGAAACCTTGTCGGCCCCGGCATTGAGCAAATTACGAATATCAGCGATCTCCCGAACACCGCCGCCAACAGTCAGCGGCATAAAAACCCGTTCAGCCGTTTTCGCAACAACATCGAGAATAATACCGCGATTATCGCTACTGGCAGTGATATCGAGGAAGGTGAGTTCATCAGCCCCTTGATCACTATAGGCTTCTGCTGCCTCGACCGGATCTCCGGCATCACGCAAGCCGACAAAATTAACCCCTTTGACAACGCGCCCGTCCTTAACATCAAGACAGGGTATGATCCGTTTAGTCAGCATCAAACGCCCCCTTTAGTCAGGGCAACGGCTTCTCGCAAGTCAATTGCACCAGAGTAAATTGCCTTTCCGGTAATCACACCACTCACCCCGGAAGATTCGATCTTTAATAAGTTACGAATATCATCCAGCGTTGACAAACCACCCGAAGCAATAACCGGAATGGTAATCGCTTCTGCCAAAGCCTTGGTTGCCCCGATATTTGGACCCTGCATCATCCCATCACGGGAAATATCGGTATAGATGATGGCTTCAACACCAAAACCTTCCATCTCTTTCGCCATCTCTGTGGCTTTTTTTTCGGTCACATCAGCCCAGCCACGGACGGCCACCAAACCATCTTTGGCATCGATACCAACAACAATCTGTCCGGGGAATCTACGGCAAGCCTCCTTGACCAAATCGGGATTCTCTTTGGCCACCGTTCCGAGAATCACCCGATTGATCCCCAAATCGAGATATGCTTCGATGGTTTCCAGATCGCGAATGCCACCCCCCAGTTCAGAAGGGATATCAATCGCGCTGACAATGGCCTGGATTGCAGATTTATTTTTTGGCACCCCGGCAAAAGCACCATCGAGATCAACGATATGGAGGAATTCACCTCCCTGCTCTTGCCAAAGAAGAGCCTGAGCGGCAGGATCATCATTGTAGACGGTGTCTTTATCCATCAGCCCCTGTTCCAAACGGACACAGCGCCCCTCTTTAAGATCAATTGCTGGTAAAATAATCATTGTTCGTCAAGTCCTTTAACCACAGAGGTACGGAGAAAACCTACAAATTGCTGTTTTGCTATCTCACTGACTTTGTGGCGCAAATTTCAATTATAATTCCCCAAAATTTTTAAAAATATTCAGACCAACGGTCTGGCTTTTTTCCGGGTGAAACTGGGTTGCCATAATATTTTCACGCCAGATTGACGCACAGAACTCCACATCACCATAACGGCAACTGGCAGCGATATCACTCTCATTTTCTGCATCACAATAGTAGGAGTGGACAAAATAGACAAAGCTCTGGTCCGCGGTTCCGGCAAACAATGGTGAAGATTGTTGGATAGCCAGATTGTTCCAACCCATGTGCGGCACTTTGAGGCGTTCGCCATTCTCCACCATCCCCGAAGGAAAACGGATCACTTTCCCCGGAATCAATCCCAACCCCTGGTGAAGCCCAAACTCTTCACTTTCATCGAACAGCATCTGCATACCAACACAGATTCCAAGCATTGGCTTTCCGGCGTCTATATGCTCCTGCAGCGGCTTAACAAAACCACCGTCACGAAAATGATGCATGCAATCCCGGAAAGCCCCGACTCCGGGCAATACAACCTTGTCAGCTGTTTTTATGTCGTTTGGATCAGCACTCACACGCACATCAAAGCCAAGGCTTTCAAAAGCCTTTTCTACGCTGCGCAGATTACCCATCTCGTAGTCAATAATATTAATCATTGTGCTGTTTCTCCGGCAGCTGCCTCTTGAGGGGGTTGACTTCAATACTTTCAAATCGAAGTTAAAATTCTATTCTAAACTTCCTTTGGTCGACAACACTCCCTGAATCCGGGGATCCAGTCCCGTCGCTTCGTCTAAAGCACGGCCAAACGCTTTAAAAATCCCCTCAATAATATGATGCAAGTTATCACCATAGGCCAGATTGACGTGAATATTGGCTCCTGAATGGTTACAGAAAGCAACAAAAAACTCCGCTACAAGTTCGGTATCAAAGTCACCAACTTTAGCTTTTGGCAGATCGACATTAAACACCAAAAAAGGTCTGCCGGAAAAATCGATAACGACTGAAGACAAAGCCTCATGCATAGGCATGGTCGAGCGACCAAAACGGCGGACTCCAGACTTGTCTCCCAGCGCTTTCTTGAACGCCTCTCCCAAGACAATCCCCAAATCTTCTACCGTATGATGGGCATCAATTTCAGTGTCACCGGTAGCCTTGACTGTCAGATCAAAAAAACCATGCCGTGCAACTGCGGAAAGCATGTGGTTAAAAAATGGGACCGGACTTTCAATGTGGTGCTGTCCCGAACCATCAAGGTTCAGTTCAATGCTGATATTGGTTTCTTTGGTTTCACGATCAATTTTTGCTGTGCGGGTCATATGTTTTCTCCTGTAGGGGCAAACCTCTGTGTCTGCCCGGGCGAACCTAGTGGTTGGCCTCTACATCACCTATTTCTCTAACCGAATAGAAACTGACTTGGCGTGTGCCTCCAAACCTTCCAGTTCGGCAATCTGGATAATTTCATTGCCAAGTCGCTGCAATCCTTTTTCCGAAAAGGAAAGGATACTCGACTTTTTGACAAAATCATCCAGAGACAACGGGGAAAAGAAACGTGCTGTTCCACCCGTGGGTAAAGTATGGTTCGGTCCGGCCAGATAATCTCCAGCGGCTTCCGGGGTATGGTGCCCCATAAAAATAGCCCCGGCATGTCGGATTGCGGACAAAATGGCGAAGGGATCATCAACCGCCAACTCAAGATGCTCGGGGGCAATCCGATTGGAAAATTCAATCGCCTCCGACAAATCTTCTGCCAGGATAATTGCCCCAAAATCGTCAATAGACTGCCGTGCAATGGTTTCCCGACTCAGCTGTTGTAATTGCTTTTCGACTTCGCCCTGAACCGCAACCGCCATCGTCTCGGAACTGGTCACCAGAATGGCAGAAGCCAATTCATCGTGTTCGGCCTGGGACAACAGATCAGCTGCAATATGAGCAGCGTTGCCACTGCCATCATTAATCACCAGAATTTCACTCGGCCCGGCAATCATATCGATATCAACCTGCCCGAAAACCAGTTTTTTCGCTGTTGCAACATAGATATTCCCTGGTCCGGTGATCTTATCGACCCGTGGGATCGATTCCGTCCCATAAGCCAGCGCAGCAACGGCCTGAGCACCGCCAAGTTTAAAAATCCGGTCAACTCCGGCAATTTTTGCCGCCGCCAAAACATGGGGATTCACTTCACCACCCGGCATCGGCACCACCATGATCACTTCGGCAACTCCAGCAACTTTAGCAGGAATGGCATTCATCAACACCGAAGAAGGATAAGCAGCTTTACCACCGGGGACATAGATACCAACCCGGTCAAGGGGGCGCACCATCTGCCCGAGAAGGACATCATCCTCATCAGTGGAGAGCCAGGTTTCCTGCTTCTGCTTAGCGTGATAGGTGGCAATCCTGTCAGCCGCCAATTGCAATGCCGCCAGCGATTCAGCACTGACCGCAGCCATGGCTGTGTCAATTTCAGTGGCACTGACTTCAATATTATCAGTCGACAGATCAATCCGGTCAAATTTGGCGCTAAGCTCAAACAACGCCGCATCGCCACGCTCGCGCACCGCTGCAATAATAGCTTTAACCGTTTCTTCGACTGCATCGGGGACTTCATCCGCCCGCTGTTCAATCCGCTGTAACTGTTTGTCAAAATCAGCATCGCTGAATTTTAAAATACGCATCATAATGAGCTCCGCAACTTATTGAGAGATTCTGACCTCATCACCAATAACCTTTTCCAAACCGTCGATGATCTTGCTGATGCGCCCATGCTTGGTTTTTAAACTGGCACGATTAACAATCAACCGACTGGTCACTTCAGCAATGGTTTCAACTTCAACCATATTATTTGCCTTAAGGGTGCCACCAGTCGACACCAGGTCGACAATCCGCTCCGACAATCCTACCAATGGAGCCAACTCAATCGAACCATACAGCTTAATCAACTCGACCTGAATCCCTTTGGCAGCAAAATACTTCTCGGTAATATTAGGATACTTGGTCGCAACCCGGATATTTGACCAATTGAGAGGGTTATCTGATTTCTGCAATGACTTTGGTTCAGCAACAACCAGGCGGCAATAACCAAACTTGAGGTCTAGGGGTTCATACAGGTTTTTCCCCTGTTCCAACAGAGTATCTTTGCCAACGACACCGATATCGGCACAACCATATTCGACATAAGTGGGAACATCAGTTGCGCGCACAGCCATGAAGCGGAATTTATGCTCGGCATTCTCAAATACCAGCTTCCGGCTTTTTTCGCTCATTTCAGGACAGGTAATCCCTATTTGCCCGAATAACTCCATCGAATCCTGCATAATCCGCCCTTTAGGCAGGGCGAAGGTAATCCAATCACTCATTATTGATTCCCTTTTTATTTCTTAAAACAGCTATAAGGTGGCGAAGCAAAAAATTTCCAGTAAGGCGAACATTTTCGAGACGCTATCTCTACTCCTGCTCACGCCAGATGTTGGCTCCCAGCGCTGCAAGTTTTTTTTCAATTTTCTCGTACCCGCGATCAAGGTGGTAAATCCTGGACACCTCTGTCGTGTTATCAGCAGCAAGGCCTGCCAGAATTAAAGAAGCACTTGCCCGAAGATCTGTTGCCATCACTGGCGCACCTGTCATCTGCTCTATGCCACGAATGATAGCACTATGGCCGTCAATCTGGATATCAGCACCCATCCTTTGCAGTTCACAGACATGCATGAAACGGTTTTCAAAGACCGTTTCAGAAATACGGCTGGAGCCTGCCGCCTTGATCATCAAAGCCATGAACTGAGCTTGCATATCGGTCGGAAATCCGGGAAAAACACTAGTGCGGATATCAACTGACTGCAACTTTTGCGGGCCAATGACTCTTAATCCATCCGCCTCTGGGTGAATTTCAACCCCGGCCTCAAGCAACTTGCTGATCAGTGCTTCCTGATCTTCCCTCACGGCACCACGGACCAGGACATTCCCTCCGGTGATTGCTGCTGCAATCATGAAAGTTCCAGCCTCAATACGATCAGGAATAACCTGGCATTTGAGCGGCTGCAGTTGCTCAACTCCTTGAATACGGATAACCGCTGTCCCGGCTCCCTCTATCTTTGCTCCCATATCCTTCAGAACTGCTGCAAGTTGCACAATCTCAGGTTCACGAGCTGCGTTTTCTAGAACCGTTTCACCTTCAGCCAGAGATGCTGCCATCAGCAGATTCTCAGTACCACCGACCGTTGGCATATCGAAGGAAATTTTTGCCCCACGCAGTTTTTCAGCTCTTGCCTCAACATAACCATGATCAAGTTCGATTTTCGCCCCAAGCGCTTCCAGACCCTTGAGATGCAAATTGATCGGACGTGCACCGATGGCACAACCGCCGGGGAGACTGACTCGAGCTTGGCCAAAACGGGCCAGCAAAGGGCCAAGCACCAAGACCGAAGCCCGCATAGTTTTTACCAGGTCGTAGGAGGCTTCAATACTCTGAACTTTCTCTGCATTGACACGGCAGCAATTATTCTCCGTTGAAACTTCAGCCCCCAGTTCCCGAAGTAATTTATGCGCAGTATTGATATCCCGTAAATTGGGAACATTGTCGATTTCACTGGTGCCATCTGCCAATAATGTTGCAAACAGTAAAGGGAGGGCCGAATTTTTAGCGCCACTGACCTGGACTTCACCATTGAGAGGAATACCGCCTTTGATCACTATTTTTTCCAAAAAATCCCTACTTTCTTAGTGTAAACAGCCACCAACAACACGTGGTTGACCGGAGTAATCTTCACGTACAAATATATCTCTAAGTCCCGCAGCGGCAAACAAGCTCTTTACAGCTTCAGCCTGGCTATAGCCAATTTCGACGAGAAGCCAACCATTGGGGTTAAGTCGATCGCACATCTGTTCCGCCAATTGCTGATAGCAGCTCAAACCATCATTCTCAGCCAACAGCGCCAACTGAGGTTCAAAACAGCGCACTTCCGGCATCAGTCCATCCCACTCTTGCGAGGAGATGTAAGGGGGATTAGAAACTATCAAATCATAATGCTGCTGCGGGAGTTGCGCAAGATCTCCCTGGAGAAGTTGAACCCTTTCAGCCAGTAGATGTTTCTGCACATTTTTCTGCGCCACTGCCAATGCTTCGGAGGAGATATCCAACCCGGTCATCTGCCAGCCCGGAAGCTCGCTTGCTAAACTGATCACAATCGCACCACTGCCAGTTCCAACATCCAGCAACGTCCCCTCTGATTCAGCACGACTGAGAGCTTCTTCAACCAGAATTTCAGTATCGGCTCGGGGGATCAGAACTGCCGGAGTGACAAAAAATTCGAGGGACCAGAACTCTGTCGATCCCAGCAGATATTGCAGCGGTTCCCTCTGGCCACGACGTTTCACCAGTGGCCGAATGAGATCAAGTTCGCTCGCAAGCAAAGGACGATCAAAATTAAGATAGAGGCCAACCCGATCAAGTTGCAGAAGATTCGCCAACAATAGCTCAGCATCGAGACGCGGGCTAGCAATCCCTTTTTCGGTGAAATAATCGGTTATCCAACGCAAAAGTTTCAGCAGGGTCCAGGTTTCACTGTTCTTTTGCCCCGTTTGTTCTTTCAAGGAATTACGCATCATTTTGTCGCAGCCAAGGTGCGGTCATGCCGGCACAATCAACACGATAACAATTCAATACAACAACGGATGCTGCAAAAAAGGGTGAAATTGGCAGAAGGGTCAAAGACACGAAACACTAGTTCCCTTGTTGACTCATCTGAGCAGTTTGCTGATCTGTAATCAAAGCATCGATGATCTCATCGACGTCCCCTTGCATAATTGCGTCAAGCTTATAGAGGGTCAATCCAATCCGGTGATCAGTACAGCGCCCCTGGGGATAATTATAGGTCCGGATCCGCTCACTTCGATCACCGCTGCCTACTTGAGTTTTACGATCAGCAGCCATTTCAGCTTGCTGCTCAGCTAACATTTGGTCATAAATTCTGGATTTGAGAACTTTAAGGGCTTGCGCTTTATTCTTATGCTGTGACTTCCCGTCTTGGCAGGAAACCACAACTCCTGTCGGGATGTGGGTCAACCGCACGGCCGACTCGGTCTTATTAACGTGCTGTCCACCTGCCCCGGAAGCACGATAGAGATCAATCCGCAGATCGGCAGGGTTGATCTCAATATCGACATCCTCAACTTCAGGAAGAACAGCAACGGTACAAGCAGAGGTGTGAATACGCCCCTGAGTTTCGGTATCAGGAACCCGCTGAACCCGATGTGTTCCACTCTCGAACTTCAAGCGGGAATAAACCCGCTCACCACTGATCAAGGCAACTACCTCCTTGAAACCACCACCATCAGTTTCCGAGGTGTTCATCATTTCAACCTTCCAGCGGTTGCGGTCGGCATAACGGCTGTACATGCGAAACAGGTCAGCAGCAAATAGTGCCGCTTCGTCACCACCGGTCCCGGCGCGAATCTCCAGAATAATATTTTTGTCGTCGTTCGGATCTTTAGGCAACAACAACAACCGTAATTGTTCTTCCAAATCGGCTTGCTGTTGTTCTAATTCTGGAAGCTCAGCCTTGGCTAACTCTTTCATTTCGGGGTCATTGTCCTGCAACAATTCCCGGTTTCCTTCAATGTCGCCACAGACTTGCTGGTACTGACCGTAAACACTGACCACCCCGGTTAAATCCGCGTGCTCTTTCGCAAGCTCACGGTAACGCTTCTGGTCTGAAACAATAGCAGGATCGGAAAGGAGACCCTCAACTTCACGGAAACGATCAACAACATCTTCCAAATTTGCAAACATAGGAATCTTTCGTGGATTAAGCAAAAAAAAAGCGGCCCCATCGGGCCGCTTTTTTAAATTCTACCCGATTATTTCTGGGCGTACTTTTTGCGGAAGCGTTCGATCCGACCAGCGGTATCAATCAGCTTCTGCTTGCCCGTGTAAAACGGATGGCACGCCGAACAGATTTCAGTGTGAATCTCTTTGCCAACCGTTGATCTGGTTTCAAAAGTGTTCCCGCAGTCACAGCGAACCGAACAGGCTTCATACGTAGGATGGATACCTTCTTTCATCTTCTTATCTCCTTAGCGATCTGGCTTATGTACAGATCTATTTTATTAACTTTCAACCAAACCAGCTAAATAGCACTTTTATCTGTTTGGAGCAAGTAAAATCATCCGACAAAAATCGTGCTTTTCTTAAAATACAATGGCTAAGAAAAAATTGCGTCCTGCAAGGGGCAGTGTTTTTTAAGGACGAAGACATACACAAGTATGTCAAGGTCTTGAAAAATACTGCAACACAGCAGGTCGTAATTTGTGCGACGCCATTTATTGGTTCATCGAATCCAGGAATTCCTGATTCGTTTTCGTTTCCGCCATTTTTTCCAGCAAGAACTCCATACTATCAACAGTATTCATTGAAGAAAGAACCCTGCGCAGCAACCAGATGCGTTGCAACTGAGCAGCATCCAGCAACAAATCCTCTTTCCGGGTCCCCGAACGGTTGATATCCATTGCTGGGTAAGTACGTTTATCTGCCAGACGTCGATCCAGATGAAGTTCCATATTACCAGTCCCTTTGAATTCCTCAAAAATGACCTCATCCATTTTGCTACCTGTATCAATCAACGCCGTTGCAATAATCGTCAAACTGCCCCCCTCTTCAATATTCCGCGCAGCCCCAAAGAAACGTTTCGGCTTATGCAGGGCATGGGCATCAACACCACCGGAGAGAATCTTGCCACTGGACGGGACGATTGTATTATAAGCTCGAGCAAGGCGGGTCAGAGAATCAAGAAGAATAACCACGTCGCGTTTATGTTCTACGAGACGACGGGCTTTTTCAATAACCATTTCAGCGACCTGGACGTGACGATTGGCTGGCTCGTCAAAAGTCGAAGAGATAACTTCCCCGTTTACATTGCGTAACATATCGGTCACTTCTTCAGGGCGTTCATCAATCAACAACACAATCAGATAAACTTCCGGATGATTTGTCGCTATGGCATTGGCAATGTTCTGCAGCAGCACAGTTTTACCAGTCCGTGGTGGCGCAACGATAATACCACGTTGACCCTTGCCGATTGGAGCTGCCAGATCAATCACCCGAGTAGCTTGATTCTCAGGTGTTGTTTCCAAAATCAGACGCTCATCAGGAAACAACGGGGTCAAGTTATCAAAGAAGGTCTTCTCCTTCATCTTTGCTGGATCTTCAAAATTAACTTCTGCAACCTTTAACAAAGCAAAATAACGCTCGCCCTCTTTTGGTGGCCTGATCTGCCCTGCAACAGTATCACCAGTACGTAATGCAAAACGTCTGATTTGCGATGGAGAAATATAGATATCATCCGGTCCTGGCAAATAGTTGGCATCCGGCGCTCGTAAGAAACCGAAACCGTCCGGCAAGATCTCCAACACCCCTTCGCCAAAAATAGCTTTCTTCTTTGCGGCAGTCGCTTTCAGAATTGAGTAGATCAGATCCTGTCGACGCATGCCACCGATCTCATCCAGTTTGAGCTCCTTACCAAGAGCTATCAAGTCAGCTATTTTTGTTTTTTTCAGGTCTTTCAGATTCATAGAAGGTTCTCCAGCCCTTTATTCAGGGGCATATGCAGAAGGGTTGTTGTGGACTCTGCTGATAAAAAAAGGGGCATAATTATTAAAATTCACAATGGTCAAATAATTGAGTTCCTATACGGAAACAATTTGTTGTACTCATCCAGGAAAAGTCAAATTTGAGGCAGGCATAATATTATATTTAATTTATAAACACTTTTTTCAGCAGCAAAATTATTTATATGAAAGGTTTTATCAGAATTTATTTTTGAGGAATTATATTTTTAAACCTGTCATCAGCAGGAAATAGAGCGGGTAGGCGCTTTTATATTTATTACTAAACTCGCTTTTACCCGCTTTATCTTTCCGTGTCAACCTTGAAGCGTAAATAAATCATATTTTTGAATAATTTTAACGCAAAGCATCGAGTAAGGTCGGACTAATACCAGACGCAATCTCTGCGAAAAGATCTTTATACATTGGGGGCAGAGGGGTCACTCCATTTTCGTCGGGGGTTTCTTCCAAAGCCCGTTCAATCCCAGACAATGTGATATTTTTAACACGGACAAAGTCTGTCTTATTGTAATAGGCTTCGTCAAAATCGGCATACTGAAGGAGCAATGCCAGGAAACTCTCTTGCCCCGCTAATTGCCAAAGAGTCTGTCCATTGCGATCAACCACAGCTGCTGTCGCCCTGATATCGTTAAAATCGGTGGTGAGCGTCTCAAGCTTGGTTCGGGAACGCCTGGTTTGCTCAATCTCTTCCCCAGAAAAAACAACAACAAGCACAGCATCAAGAACATTCTGTCGCGCGATTTCAGCTATCGTCGCAGCATCAAAAGCATAGCCTTGAGGCCATCCGGCTTTATCATGCGGGCTTCCAGCACTCAAAAGAGATAATGCCGTCAACCCTGAGCCAACTGCAAGTGGGCGCACATCAAAATAACCTTTTTTCTCTTTCAAAGCCTCAACAAGAAACTCATGCTTACCACTTGCAGAACGAGCCAAGATATTAAACAAGTTATCCCGTTCTGGATAATTAAATGAGCTATTCGTGTCAACTAATAGAGGAAGAACTCCCAATACCTGAACCCGAGTCTGATATTCCTGCTTTGGAACCTGAAACGTGCCACTCCCACAACCCGCCAGAAAAACAATTAACAATCCACAAAGTATTATTCTTTTCATCTTAAACCTCCTGAATTATTTTCAATGGGATGTTCATAACCACCTTAGGGGTAAAAGTAACAGAAGAGCAGGTGCTATGAAAGCCCGGTTTCTAAGAAAAACTGATTATCCTATTTTCTGAAGGGATAGCTGCTGCACTAAAGTTTTGCAGCCCCCAATAAAGCAACTCTCGGGAAGATAAACGCAACAGTTCATTCGGAGGCGACTGCCCCAGGAATTCCAGTGCCCTCCAAAGCATATTCGCACCGTTTTCAGCTGTGACCAAACCAAAATCACCGTGCCTCTTGCTCAACTTCTGACCGTTATTTCCAAAAGCCAACGGTAAATGAAAATATTCAGGAACAGCAGCACCCAGGCACCGATAAAGATAAATTTGCCGTGGCGTTGATGAAAGCAGATCCGCTCCACGCACAACCTGAGTAACTCCAGAATCAATGTCATCGACTACCACTGCCAGCTGATATGCAAACAAGCCATCGACACGATGCAGGACAAAATCACCAACATCAGTTTCCAGGTTTTGCTGTCGCTTCCCCATAACACCGTCATAAAAACTGATATTTTCATTGGTCACGCGTAATCGGACTGCACATTCAGGACGGTTGCCACAAATTCCATTTCTGCACGTACCGGGGTAAATGGGTCCGCCCTCTCCGGGGTGTGGTGCACTCGCCAGGATTTCGCGTCGAGTGCAGCTACAATCGAAAACTTGTCCTTGAGTGCGCAGCTGCACCAGAATTTGCCGATAACGTTCGAAACGTTTGCTCTGATAAACGATGGCACCGTCCCATTCGAAGCCCAACTGCTCCAGAAGTCGGACCATCGCCTCAGCAGCCCCGGGAATAACCCTGGGAGGGTCAAGATCCTCAATACGAAGCAACCAGTGGCCAGCTAAACATTTCGCCGCCAGATAGCTCCCCAGTGCAGCCAAAAGGGTACCAAAATGCAGTGGGCCGGTCGGACTTGGGGCAAAGCGACCGACAATAAGTCTAAGCGGTCGATTTGATTGCGATAGGTTTTCCATATCAGTTGATGATGCCGATGGAATAAGTAACTGTCAAGCCACCTGATTGGACAGCAGCAACAAAAGAGGGCATTGACAACAATTCCGCTTCAGTGTATTCATCACCTATAAAGTTATCTTTAGGAGGTTTGATGTGGTTATAACAAGAGCAACAGAATATGCGGTAAGAACAGTTCTTTATTTAGCTCAACAACCGAAGAACGACATCGTCTTGAAGAAAGATATCTGCCGTACTCAACAGGTTACTCCCGCCTTTTTGACCAAGATCCTGCAGCCGCTCATCAAAATGGGCATTGTCAGCTCCCAGCGTGGCGTTGGTGGTGGCTTTCTCCTGGCTAGAGATCCAAGTGAAATCACCATACTTGATATTCTTCAAGCCGAAGAGGGGCTGTTAAAATTAAACCATTGCCTTGTTGATACCGATTTCTGTCATCGTGATGGCTATTGCTCAGCTCACGAAGTCTGGCAAGAAGCGCAACAAAAAATGGCGGAAATTCTCCAGAAAAAGTCAATCGCTGACTTGGTTTGTAGAGAAAAAGAAAAATTAGAACTCATCAAAATACAATCTGAGTAGATAATCCTTTTAGACATTACAAAGGGCACGGGGTAACCTGTTGCCCTTTTTTTTATTGGCATTCACGACTCAAAGCTGACAGTCCTTCAGCTGAAAGCACAAAAAAACCCTGGAGTCCAGGAGGGATTAGGACTCCAAGGCAAAGCAGAAGGCTGCCACCGCCTCCTGTAAAGGAACTATTTGTTACAACCATTTTACTATGTGTTCAGCATCCGTCAAACGCCGCCTCAAATTAATTCTACTTAAGGTTTTCCTCGGGATAGGCATTAATCTGATGGACTGTCAAATCAGCACCTGCAAATTCCTGATCCTCATTCAAACGGAAACCACTAATTTTATCAATGGCAGTATAGACGACATAACTGGTGATCAAAGCATAAACTATCGCCAATAGAGTCCCGACAAGCTGAGCCATAAAGGAAACTCCCCCCAATCCCCCCAGCGCGTTTGTACCAAAAATTCCGGCAGCAATCCCGCCCCAGGAGCCGACAATTCCATGTAAAGGCCACACACCCAGGACATCATCAATCTTTAATTTTTCCTGTTCAAACTGAAATCCGTAGACAAAAATAAGCGAACCGATACCGCCAACAAAAAAGGCGGATATGGGGTGCATCAAATCGGATCCGGCACAGATAGAAATCAGCCCTGCCAAAGCGCCATTATGGACAAATCCTGGGTCATTTTTACTGGCCACCAAGGCAAACAGAACACCGCCAACCATCGCCAAAAGGGAGTTCACAGCCACTAACCCCGAAATACCCTGTAGAGATTGAGCACTCATCACATTAAAGCCAAACCAGCCAACAGCCAGAATCCAGCTCCCCAAGGCTAGAAAAGGGATATTGCTGATAGGAATCGCCCGGCTACGGCCGCGGACAAAACGACCCATCCGCGGGCCAAGGATAAGAACTGCGGGCAAAGCCAGCCATCCTCCGATGGAGTGTACGACCACGCTTCCAGCAAAATCATGAAATTGTGCTCCAAAAGCTGCCTCAAAGAAACCCTGCAACCCAGCGCTGTTTTGTCCCCAAATCAAGGATTCAAAGATCGGGTAGGAAATCCCGGCAAAAATCCCCCCAGCAATAACTTGAGGCCAGAACTTGGCCCTTTCTGCTATGCCTCCGGAGATGATCGCAGGGATACAGGCGGCAAAGCAAAGCAGGAAAAAGAATCGAACTAATTCGTAGCCCTGATTATCCCCCAGCAATCCAGCAGCAGAACTATAAAAATGGATTCCATAAGAAATTGGATAGCCAATCAGAAAATAGACGACACAGGAGACTGACCAGTCAGAAAGAATCTTGACAAAAGCATTGACCTGACTTTTTTCTCGAACCGTACCAACCTCTAAAAAAGCAAACCCCGCATGCATGGCAAAAACCATGACTGCTCCCAGAAGCAGGAATAAAACATCCCCTCCATGCTGCAACGATAAAAGTGATGCATCCATTGATCAGACCTCCCTGACTGATAGCTGAGCCTAACGTCATTGTTAGCTCAGTCAATCTGAGGCTGATATTCAATAGATATGCCGTTTCATAAAGGTACGATTTTATCGCTTTCTTAAATAAAATTGCTGGGGATTTTTGCTTAAAGATTGAGCATACCTGCCTTTTTTTTAAGCAATCCTTGCAAACTTGGATGACCGCGTCTGGCGGAACAATTGACAAACCTCTCACGGGTAAGCTAGAGTCACTCTCCAAAAGAAAAAGAACAACGTCTTTATCCAGAGTGGTGGAGGGAGAAGGCCCTTTGAAGCCACGGCAACCGGCTCTTTTAAAAAGTTGGTGCCAATTCCTGCCCTGCTTTTATTTTGAGTCAGGGACAGATGGGGACTGTGCCTGAGATACAAAACAACGGTATCCCTAAGGCCCTTTCCTGAGACTGGAAAGGGCCTTTCTTATTGGCAATCGTTACAGGGGAAGTGGCTTGAATAACAGCATTGGCATCGTCACCACAAAGTATACAGATTTTGATGTCGAACTCCGGCTTGAGAGTGGCCGGCTATTAGGCCCCTTGACCTTAGCCTATGAGACCTACGGCGAACTCAACCAGGACCGCTCCAATGTCATCCTGGTTACTCACGCCTGGACTGGCAATGCTCACGCAGCAGGACTCCACTCAGAAGAAGATCGAAAGCCCGGCTGGTGGGATAACATGATCGGCCCGGGAAAAGTCCTCGACACCGATCGTTATTTTATTCTTTGCAGCAATACCATCGGTTCATGCAAAGGCTCAACGGGACCCACCAGTATCAATCCGAGAACCCACAAACCCTATCGACTCAGCTTCCCGGTCCTTATGGTTCGGGATATGGTACGCGCGCAAAAGTTGCTGATTGACCATCTGGGGATTCAATCGATTGCAGCAATCGTTGGCGGTTCCATGGGTGCAATGCAGGCTATTGAATGGGCAATTCTTTACCCTGAAATGGTTCGCTCTATTGTTCCCATTGCGGGAACCGGTCGGACGTCACCAATGGCGATTGCCTTGAACGCTCTGGCACGACAGGCCATTTTCAACGACCCGTTGTGGAAAAAAGGGAACTATCAGCCAGAACATCCCCCGGCTGACGGCTTCTCGCTAGCACGAGCGGTCGGTCATATTTCTTTCTTGTCAGATGCTTCAATGCAGCTAAAATTTGAACGCCGTTTTTCAGTTCGCGACGGGATGTTTGATTTTTTTGGCAAGTTTGAGATTGAACGCTATTTGGATTATAACGGCAACAACTTCGTTGATCAGTTCGACACCAATTCATTTCTCTATCTGGCGAAAGCCCTTGATCTCTATGATGTCGCTTGGAATTTTGATTCACTGAGTGAAGCACTGGATCAGATCAAGTGTCCATCGCTCTGGTTTGCGTTCAGTTCCGACTGGCTCTATCCACCGCAACAGACCGAAGAGCTGGTGACCGAGCTGCAACGGCTGAACAAAACCGTCGACTACCATCTGATCAATTCCGATTATGGTCATGACTCATTCCTGGTCGAGCCGGAAAAATATATTCCACTGTTGAAGGAATTTCTGGCTCAGGGAAATTAGGCCAAAACTTCCTCGCCCAACGTTTCCGCTGTGACTCTAACCCATGAACTCCTAACCCCTACTCCTTACCAAACAGATCCATCTGCTTGAATTTCAACTCTTCGGATTTAAATGGGCGCGGCTGAAACCGGGGGCAATCGAGCATGACAATGCTGTCTGGCTGCTTACATTGACGGATACAGCGACGACAGAGTTTATTGACCTCAAAGCGATTTTTTTCTGCCATAGTCACCTCTTAAAGACTGCTTCAGTCCGACTGTTTTCCAAACAATTGTTGTCTACAGCTCAATTAAAATGGTAGTTTAGCTCGTTGATTGAAGCTTCCATGTTTTCTGGATGATATCAGAATGCAAGCAGAGACTCTCAAAATAACCGTTCTCGGGTCGGGAACCAGTACCGGCATTCCGGTCATCGGCTGTCGTTGTGCGGTCTGTCTATCCGACCATCCTCACAACCAACGCACGCGCTGCAGTGCCCTGCTCAGCTATGGAAAATACAACATTCTGATCGATACCTCAACTGATCTGCGACAACAGGTGCTGCGCGAGGACATCCGCCATATCGATGCTGTCTTCTATACCCACAGTCACGCTGACCACGTCCACGGAATTGATGATCTGCGCGGCTTCAATCTGCGCTCAAAGTTACCGATTCCACTCTACGGGTCAGAACAGACTCTGGCAACAATCAGAAACAGTTTCCGTTATATTTTTGACAAATCAGAACCCGTCAGCTACATCCCACGACTGGAACTCCATCCGCTGAATCATGCAATCAAGTTGTTCGGTCTGGAAATGATCCCCATCCCGATGCAACATGGGCACTTGCAAGTCTATGGATACCGTTGTGGCCCGTTTGCCTATTTAACCGATTGCAATGCCATTCCTGCAAGTTCTCTCAATCTCCTCGAAGGTCTGGAATTATTGATTCTTGATGGACTGCGCTTTACCCGGCACAATACCCATTTCAATATCCCGCAGGCAATAAAAATGGCGCAAACAATGAATGCGAAACAAACCCTGCTGACTCACCTTAGCCATGAAATTGATCATCCCGTCCATGATCAGGAACTTCCGGAGGGGATCAATCTGGCTCACGATGGGCAACAGTTCAGTTTCCCCGTTAAACCGATAAAATGAAATAAATACAATTATGAATACAGAATTACGTCTACATGGAAAAATTAATCACAAGATTGAATACTTCGCAACGGCTGCAGGGTGCAGAACTGCCCATCAACATTTTTTCCAGATTGCAGATCAGAATCTTCGTTTTTTTGCGCCGGGGAGTGAACTGATCCTCAGTCCGACCGGTGTACGCCAATCAGGCACCGGTGGCACATTTTGCGAGTATATGTTTGGCGTCGACCAACCGGTCTCTGACCTCAGCAAAGAAGGTATTTTTAACCGCTTGATGCTGCTTGGAGTCGCCTATGATCAATCTGGTCAACTGGAAGTAACCGAACAAAACCACAGCGAGCAGAGCTATGAAGATGTCTTTCTCAAGGGGCATGCCGTGGATAATTATTTCTTCTTTATCAACGGTCTGAAAGAAACAGAACAGCACCAACGTCAGAAACAGATCCTCCGTTACCTTGGAAAAACACTGAAGCGGATCCCCAATCTCAAGCGTCAGGATGATTCCAAACTGGCAGAATTGCTCCTTGCCCAGCTTCCGGATGGCTGCACTATCTATCTGGTAAGATTGACTGAGATCAATCATCGCCATTTTCAACAGGAATTTCAGACCCTGTATTATCGCAATCGCTCGATTTCAAAAAATACCCATTCTGTTCTGCAGGATCTTGCTGATAATCTGGGACTTGACCCTTATCAGCGAGAACGGATTTGCATTGATGTTATGTATCAGCATCGTGACAATTACCAGATCATTGATGACTACAAAAAAGTCCTGATTGAATGTTACCAGCAGGGAGATATCAGCCGCCAGCAGCACGCTCGATTGACTCGCTTAAAGGCCCTTGCGTTACGTAGTGAAATACCGACAGCCCTGCTCTCGGCACTCGACAAAAAACTCAAAGCAGAAGTCAGAAGCATCATCCAAGAGCCTGAATACACAGCCATTGCCAGAGATATTCTACATGACCTGTTGCTGCATCAAAAGATCGCTCGAAGAGACATGATCCAGCTGTTATTTGCGAAGCAGCATGCCCGGCGCAACCACGACCACAGTTTCGAAAAACTGTTGCTGGAAACCGGACAGCTATTTGATGAACAAATACGGGAAGGTGCCCCCTTATCATTACTGGAAGATTTTTCCACCATCATCACCTTCTTCGACCGCTACGACAGTACCTCAACAAATATCAGCCAGATTGCGTTCATGGAAAGTTATCGTCCCACAGAAGAGCTTCTTCAAAATCTGTTGGATAGCCGTCAGGAATTCAACAGCCTGGTTAAAGGGCTGTTTGACAAACTATTCTTTGAAGATATTATTCTCAATCATTACCTGGGGCGGTTTGGACGTCAGAAACTGGTTTGTCTGAGAAAAGGATTGGAAGAAATTGCTGCCGGTTTTTCCACAGTGAAAAGATTAACCGCTGACTTAAAAGTCATCGATGGCGAAGAGAAGCTATATAGTACAGTCCTTAGCTATGCTAAAGACTGTATCCGCACCCGCTATTCACGCTATAACACCAAGTCCGAACAAGACGAGCTATGCTGCGAACTGAATAATGAACTTCTGTTGCGAGGCATTATCAGCAAGCCCGTCGACCCCCAGCTATTTCAAACCGTGATCCACGATATCAAAAAAGAAGCCATTTACCTCAGGCAGCTCCTCCCAGAAATCATTGCCAATAATGATGTCGATTTACGCAATGATTTCCTGGCTAACAGCGGCCTTGATCATTTCTATATAGAAGACCTGGAGCGTGAATATTTCGCCCTGAATCAACTTGCAGAAGAACACCTGCAAAAGCTCAGAGCAGGAGCTTTTATTTCCTAGAAGGATATTTCATGGCAACCCTTGACCTTCATCAGGTACGCAACTTTGGCATCATCTCCCATATCGATGCCGGGAAAACAACTGTATCGGAACGCATTTTGTTCTATGCCGGAGAAATCCACAAAATGGGTGAAGTCCACGACGGTCTGGCAGTTATGGACTGGATGGAACAGGAGCAAGAGCGCGGCATTACCATTACCGCAACCGCTACCACCTGCCGTTGGCAAAATTACACATTTAACTTGATCGATACCCCTGGGCACATCGACTTTACTATCGAGGTTGAACGTTCTCTGCGGGCACTGGATGGTGCTGTTGCCATTTTCAGTGCTGTTGAAGGGGTCCAACCACAGAGTGAATCCGTCTGGCGGCAAGCCAACCGCTATCAGGTGCCCCGGATCTGCCTCATCAACAAAATGGATCGTATCGGTTCTGACCACCAACAGGTCCTGGAATCAATGGTCAAAAAACTCGATGCTAAGCCGTTGTTGTTACAACTGCCATTGGGAAATGAAGAGAGTTTTTGTGGCGTCATCGACCTGATTAGAGAAACAACGATACTTTTTGCTGAAGATGATCAAGGAAAGACTTTGATCAGCGGTGAAATTCCGGAGGACATAAGAGAAGAAGCTCATCGGCAGCGGGAGAAAATTATCGAAGCTGCTGCCGATTTTGACGATACCATCCTGGATGATTTTCTTAATGGCAGACCCATCGCGGCAGAAAGAATTCTTCCTGCCTTACGTAAAGGGGTGATCAGCTGCGACATCTATCCGGTCCTGCTCGGCTCGGCCCTCCGGAACAAAGGGATTCAACCGTTACTCGACATGATCTGTGCGCTGCTCCCTTCCCCCCTCGACACACCGCCAACAACAGCAATCCGACTCGATAAGCAAGAAGAGGAGCAAATCACAACGGATCCGACAGCTGAACTTTGTGCTCTGGCTTTTAAAGTCCTCGCCGACGAAGGTCGCAAGCTGAGCTATTTGCGCATCTATTCCGGCAGTCTCAAACCTGGAGATCTGGTCTATAACAGCCGCACATTGGCAAGCGAAAAGGTCGCCCGTCTGTTCCGTATGCATGCACACAAACGTGAGAGGATAAATCTGGCAATTGCCGGGGATATTGTCACTGCGACCGGGCTAAAAAATGTCCTGACAGGAGACACCATCAGCAACCCCGATTTCCCCTTACAGCTGGCAGGCTTGGAGTATCCAGAATCTGTTGTTTCTCTGGCTGTCGAAGCAAAAACTGTTGATGACCGCGATAAGCTGCCACTGGCATTGGAAAAATTACAATGGGAAGATCCCACCTTCCATGTGACTGAAGACCCGGAAACTGGCCAGACGCTTTTGACCGGAATGGGTGAATTACACCTGGAGGTTGTTGTTCAGCGACTGAAAGCTGATTTTGGAGTGGAAACCCAAACAGGGCGACCACAGGTTGTTTATCGTGAGACTGTCTGCTGCGCAACAGAACAACATGAAATATTCGAACGGGAAATTGACGGAAAAACCCATCATGGCGAAGTTAAAATAAGAATTAATCCGACAAAACGAAAAAGTGGCATCAGCATTGACATCCCAGAGCAACTGCTCCAGGAGTGGCCTCCGGAACTTGCAGCATTGATCAGAGATAAGCTGACCATAGCCTGTCAATCCGGACAGGCTGCCGGTTACCCGTTGACAGATATGCAAATCAGCTTGGTTGCAGCCCCTTATGCCAGTCATAAAACCACTGACCTCGGTATTTCAGCAGCCATCAATCGCGCCATAAGCCAGGCGCTGCAAAACGGCAAACCAACCCTTTTGGAACCGGTTATGGCTCTGGAATTAATTTCTCCTTCTGATTATACCGGTCGGGTTATGAGCAGCCTGAATCAAAAACGGGGGCAGGTAGAGGGTATCACGTCACGACCGGGGCAGGATTTTATCCGTGCGACGGTACCACTGTTGGAGATGTTCGGCTATATGACCGAGCTTCGCAGCGCAACGAAAGGGCAAGGAAGTTTTACCATGGAGTTTTCCCACTTTGACCAAGCGCCGCCTGAAACGTTGAAAAAGTTTGGTCTATCATAGGCAGTCTGAAAGGCTGAAACCATGCTCAATGACCGACGTAAAATCCTAACCAGCCTTGCCCTGATCGTCCTGTTGACGGTGATCGTTCTCCCACCGTTACGGGCCGTTGTTTTTGAAAACCCTTTACTCAATCAGGTTGATCAAACAGCAACAACACGGGTCGAAGAATCCCTGACACGCGCTCTGGCCAGCTTTGCTCTGGCGCGGGTCACAAATGGTGTCATCTCAGTTATCCAGGAATCAGAAGTGGCTGTGTCTCCTGCGGGTGTCGGGTTGAATCTTGCTCTCGGCCAAATCCTTGATCCTCTCAATGACATGGTGGAACGTTTCTCCTGGGTGATGCTGGTGGCACTCACATCCCTCGGGGTACAACGTTTTCTGATCGAAGTCAGCCCCTGGTTGGGAATTCAACTTCTCGGCAGCCTCGCCTTATTGCTATGGTTGGCGGGGCTCTGGCTTGGCTACTGGATCCGTATTGATCTTGCTTCCCTGGGTAAGCGATTGCTGTTTCTCGCCGTCGTCGTCCGTTTTGCGGTACCGCTGACAGCCGCTCTCAACCAGACGACCTATGAGTATTTTCTCGCCGATCGCTATAGCGTCGCCAGCAGTTCCATCGCTGAGACCAATACCGAACTGCAGCTAGTTGAAGTCATTCCAGCGACTGGAGAGAGTGAAAGCTGGTGGCAACAATTCACCTCACGACTCAAGCAGGCTGAACAAGCGATCGATTTCGAGAGGATTCAAAACTGGTTGAAACAGCGCAGCTCACAGATGGTTGATAGTTTTCTCGACCTGCTGGTGGTCTTTCTGCTCAACACGGTGATTCTGCCGATTGCTTTTCTCTGGGGAATTTTCCGCCTCTTCAAAGCGCTGACCGGAGCGCCGTTATTACCCAAAGTGGAACGGGCAGTGACACAAAAAATAATCGATTCGAGAACAAAAACGTAAGCTCCCCTATAGGACTTAACCACGTCATTTCAAGCAGACGGAACCGATTTCATGCTAGAATTGGTTTTTACACTAACTTTAGCAAGGAGTAGGACGTTCCCGGTTAATTTTTGGAAATGAATGTTTGGCGGGGCACCCGGACCGATGAAATTTCGATTCTATCTGATATTATTCTGCTTTCTGTTGTCGCCTTTCCCCTGCGCCGCTGACTCTCTGCATTTAAATATCCGCGGCGTTGATGACGAGCTGCTGAAAATCCTTGAAACTGCTCTGATTCTCCCTGCATCACTGACCAGTGGCGATGAACTTAACAAACGCTGGCTCCGACGTTACCAGCGACAGCTACCTGAACGGGTCAGCACTATCCTCGAACCCTATGGATATTTCGACAGCCAGATCAGCAGCCAGGTCAAGAACATTGAACCTGGGAAATATCAACTTGATATTGAAATCGGCCTCGCCGAACCTCTTCGGGTGACCAGCCTTGAACTGAATCTGACAGGTCCTGGATCTGACCTCCCAGAACTGCAACAACTACTGGCAGAGTTTCCATTGCATATCGGTGATATTTTACGTCAAGATCTTTATGAACAGGGGAAAACTGCACTGCGTCAGGGAGCCATTAACCAAGGGTATCTTGATGCTGACTTTCCACAGCATCAGATTCTGGTCAATCGAGGCAAGCGTCAGGTTGACATCAACCTACAGCTTGACAGCGGGGCCCGTTTCCGCTTCGGAAAAACCTCATTCAGCGGCCGCGGCAGTTATCCGGAATACTTTCTGCGTCGTTACCTCAGCTACAAGGAAGGTGAATACTTCTCCCACAGGCAACTGGGTCAGACTCAGCTTAACCTGCTCAATGCTGACCTGTTCCGCAACGTCAGCGTCCACCCCTTGACCAGGCAGGACAATGAGATCCTGGTGCCGGTTCAAGTCGACCTGGAACCGATGCCACGTCACCAACTGCGTCCAGGCATTGGCTACGGAACTGACACCGGAGCACGCATTTCACTGAACTATCGAAATTTGAACCTGTTGCAGCGTGGCCATGAACTGCAAGGGAAACTACTGTTGGCAGAGAAAAAACAATCGATCGTGAGTACCTATATTATCCCTGACCCGAATCGCCTCGACAGTCAAATCCTGCTACGGGTCGGTTTTGATCGTGAGGACACGGATAGTTACTTGAGTCGCGAACTGTTTAGCGAAGGCGAATACCAGCGATCATTCCACAAAAGCTTAACGGGTTCTCTTTTTGTCCGTCTATCACAGGAACATTCCCAGATTAGTGGCGAATCAAACCGATCACAAATGCTGCTATCGGGACTGCGTATTGGCTGGAAACAGGTCGATGATCCGTTAAACCCGCGCCGCGGCATCCAGACCAATCTGGAATTGCAGGGAAGCCATGATGCGCTACTATCCGATACCAGTTTATTGCAACTGTCCGGGCAGGCAACCGCCCTGCGTCCCCTTCCCCATCAGTTGTCCCTGCTCCTACGCCTGCGTGGTGGAACAACCTGGCACAATGACCCCTTTAACGAATTGCCAACCTCACTACGTTATTTTGCCGGCGGTGATCATAGCGTCCGTGGCTACAGCTACCAGTCGCTTGGCCCTAGCGATGATCAGGGGCAGATCATTGGCGGTAAGCATCTGCTGGTTGCCAATATTGAATTGGAAAAACATCTTAACCCAAATTGGGGGGTTGCAGTCTTTTATGATGTCGGTAACGCATTTGATTCATTTTCAACCTATAAACTGAAACAGGGAGCCGGAATCGGGGTCAGTCGTTACACCCGCATCGGACC
>JAZBPC010000180.1:0-3565 GCA_036351455.1 Desulfuromusa sp. | reverse complement strand
TTTCAAATCTCAAAACATCTGAATTCTGTAGCTATTTTTTACGTCAAAAAACGGAGTTTTTAATGAAGCTTGTCCGCAAAGGTAAAATCTCATATTTACAACCGACACAATTACCAGCCGATATCACTGCTGGATTCAGCACACGAAATGGTGGAGTGAGCCGCCCCCCCTATAATTCATTGAATATGGGGTTGGGCACTGCTGATCAACCAACAAACGTAGAAGGGAACCGTTCCTCATTCGTTCGGGCTTTCGAGCTTTCCCCTCATCAATTGTTGACGGCAAAGCAGGTCCACGGTGACGATATCCTTTTAATTGACGAAGACAACCCGGACCTAAGCCACTTTTTAAGTGTAGAGGTTGATGCTATTGTCACCAACCAACCGGAAATCATGATTGGAGTCCTTACCGCGGATTGCTTTCCCCTGTTGATCTGGCACGAGAATAAAAAGGTTATTGCTGCCATCCATGCTGGATGGCGTGGTGCTGCAAATGGTCTGATAGCAAAAATGATCCAGACAATTCACACCCATTTCAACTGTCCTGCAGAAGAACTTCACGCTGCCATTGGTCCAGGAATCGGTGCTCACAGTTACGAAGTCGACCGGCCGGTACGTGATGCCTTCAGGCAAGGAAGCGGATTCTGGAAAGAGATTTCCAAAGAAACAAGACTGGGACATTGGCACCTGGATATTCCTCTCAGTTGTCGACTTCAGCTCGAGCAATCAAGATTGAAGCCACAAAACATTGAAACGGCCAAGGAATGCACCTGTTGTCATCCAGAACTATTTTTCTCTCATCGGCGTGATAACGGTCAAACTGGGCGACAAATCAGTTTTTTAAAAATATCGAAATAATTTTTTTAACATTTTTACTGATTCATGGAGCCAATTCAGATTTTTGTCAGAATTGGTTTGTATACTTCAAAAAGATTTAGCTTATTTGCCTGTTTGGATAAACAGGTCACGGAGGGGGGAAGCCCCCATCATCCCATGGATGATGGGGGCTTTCAATTTCCATATCAATTTATTTGCGCCAGAATGATGGGAAAAACAAAACCAGAACAGTAAACAGTTCCAGGCGCCCCATCAACATACAGACAATCAAAACTGTTTTACCAAAAGCAGGAACATTGGCAAAGTTATCCACCGGACCGACAGATCCGAGCCCTGGGCCGATATTAGCAAGACAGGCAATAACCGCAGAACCTGCGGACACGATATCCATTCCACTGGCAGCAACGAGCAGTGATCCGATCACAAATATACCGATAAAGAGAGCAAAAAAACCAAGAATTGCCTGTAAAACTTCCTTGTCGACAGGTCGATTCCCAAGTTTCACCAACCGGATTGCCCGGGGGTGAATCAGACGAAACACCTGGACTTGGGCATGCTTAAAGAGAAGCAATATCCGCGCTACTTTCATGCCACCACCCGTTGAACCGGCGCAACCGCCAATAAACATCAACAGGAGCAGAATATATTGGGCCACAACGGGCCACAATTCAAAATCAGCAGTCCCAAATCCGGTTGTCGTCATAATTGAAGACACCTGAAAGATAGAATAACGCAGGTTTTGACCAAATTGATGATAGGTTCCAGCGGACCAGTTGAAGAACATGATGACAATGGTTGAAACCAGAATAATACCCAGGTAGACGCGCAGCTCCTCACTCTGAAAAAACTCTCTTGCCTTACCACGCAACACCTGAAAATGGAGGGCAAAGTTAATCCCGGCGAGAATCATAAACAGAGTGATCACCCCATCAATATAACTGCTGTCATAGGCAGCGACTGAACTATTCCGAGTCGAAAAACCGCCTGTTGCCAAAGTTGCAAATGAGTGGCAAAGAGCATCGAAAAAACTCATGCCTCCAAACATAAGCAGCAGAGTTTCCCCCGCGGTCAGAAGAACATAAACCCCCCAAAGCATTTTTGCCGTATCTTGGATCCGAGGCTTTAAACGGTCAGCTGTAGGTCCGGGAACCTCAGCTTTAAACAACTGCATTCCTCCAACTCCCAGCATAGGTAAAATCGCCAGAGAGAGGACAATAATTCCCATACCACCAAGCCAATGGGTCAGAGAACGCCAGAACAACAAACTCTGCGGCATTGCTTCAATTTCGGTCAGGATTGTCGACCCAGTCGTAGTAAACCCGCTCATTGTTTCAAAAATTGCATCAAGAGGTGAGATTATAGCCCCTGAGATCAGGTATGGGAGCGCACCAAAAATCGCAAACACTGTCCAGCCGAAGGTCACAACAGCAAACCCTTCTCGAACCGTCAACTCTTTCGGACTCTTACAAAACCTGAAAAGCAGGCCGCCGACAGTAAAACAAATCACGGCGGCAATGATAAATGCCGACCAGACACCGTCGCCGTAGTACCAGGAAAAGGGAAGCGGTGCAAAAAGGGACCCGCCAAGAAAAAGTAACAAGGCTCCCAGAATACGTAACGTCAGGACAAGATTCATTCAGGCAAAAAACCTTTCCACTTTCTGCAAAGCTTCAGGAAGGGTAAAAACAACCACGCGATCCCCTGCTTCCAGCATACTTTCACCTGACGGGATTTCGTATTTTTCACCTCTGACAATAGCGCCAATGATTGCCCCGCGCGGAAAGTGTAATCCACTTAAAGGAGTGGCCAACAAACCACTGTCTTTTCCAATTTCCAGTTCCAGAACTTCAGAATTACTCCCTTCAACGGCAGTCAGAGAAATAATTTCACCGCGGCGTACAAATTTGAGAATGGCTCCGGCTGCAGCAAGACGTGGGGAAATACAGGCATCAATCCCCAGATCAGAAGCCAGACCGATCAGTTCAGGCTGACTCACTAATGCCAGCGTACGACGGACATTATGTTGCTTTGCCAATAAGCAGGTAAGAATATTCGTCTGGTCATTTTCCGTCACAGCAATAAAAACATCGGCATCGGTGAGCCCCTCGTCCACCAAAGTTTGGACATCCAATCCTTCAGCATTAATAACAACCGCTTTATTTAACTGCTCTGCCAATTTGTAACAGCGGTCTTCATCTTTTTCTATCAACTTGGTCTGAAAGTTGAGTTTCTCCATGTTCAAGGCAACCTGCAGACCGATCCTGCTGCCACCGAGAACAAACACCCGCCGCGTAGTTTTTTCCACTAACCGCTCTGATTGCAAAAGGTAGTTAATCGATGGAAGTTCTTGCTGTGGAGCGAAGATATAGATCCGGTCGCCAGCCTGGATCATATCATCTCCACGTGGAATAATTGTGATATTTCCACGGCTGATAGCAACCACGAGGAAGCGGTACATCCCCCGCAATTCCCCCAATTCTGCCAGGGTTAAATCACACAGAGGGCTCCCTGCTTCGATTCTGTGGCCCTGGAACAAAATCTGTCCATCCGCAAATTCAGCAACGTCAGAGGCCTTGGAGTTACAAGCTAACTTGGAAAGTTCCTCAGCAACTGCATCCTCAGGATTAATCAGCAGATCAATCCCCAGTTTCTCTTTGGAGAGAACCGCACGGCTACTGGTATATTCAATATTTTTCGTTCGTGCGACCAGGATTTTAACCTGATATTCA
>JAZBPC010000179.1:0-3207 GCA_036351455.1 Desulfuromusa sp. | reverse complement strand
TCTTGCTACTTACTGATTTGAAAACCAGTAATTTTCTGGGGAAACTACTTAGCCCCGCAGGCAACCTCGACTCGACGGTTGAGCGCTTTTCCTGCTGCTGTTTTATTGTCTGCTACGGGCTGATCCTCACCAAACCCTTTCGTACTCATTCTATCAGCGGCAATATCGAATCTTTCAACCAGACGGTTTTTAACCGCGGCAGCACGTTGCTCTGAAAGTTTCTGATTATAGGCTGCGGCACCATCACTGTCAGTGTGACCATAGATGAAAACGACATTTCCTGGATACTCGTTGATACACTGAGCCGCTTTAGCAATCTCACTGTCATATTCAGGGCCGACCTTGCTGCTGTCACGACCGAAGTTAATGTGCAGGGTCAGAGTTGTCGGGCAACCTTTAGCATCGACAGAAACACCTGGAGGGGTTCCTGGACACTGGTCAAGATAGTCAAATACGCCATCCCCATCTGAATCCAGAGGACATCCATTGCTGTCGACTGGAGCGCCGAGAGGTGTGCCAGGGCATTTATCCAGGTAATCGTAAACACCGTCCTGATCACTATCTAGAGGGCAGCCTACGGCGTCAACTTTGACACCTGCAGGGGTGTTCGGACATTTGTCCAAATAGTCGTATACGCCATCATTGTCACTGTCGAGAGGACAACCCTGAGCATCAACTTTAACTCCTGAGGGGGTGTTTGGACATTGATCCATCGCGTCGACAACACCATCGCCATCGCTATCGACAGGTGCTGGAGCAGGGGCAGGAGCAGGAGCTTCAGCAATGATGACAGGTTCTGGTTCTGGGGCTGATTTTCCCAGTTGAAATGTCAGACCGGCGGAGTATTGCAAACTATTGTCCGGTTCCGGGAAATCAACTAAATGGCGGACATCCGCACGCAGGGCAATAAGGTCATCCAGAATAAAATATTTAACCCCAACGCCATAGTTGAACAGCAGGTGGTCGCGATCAGAAGCACCATCCGGTGAAGAATAGATCGCACCTAAACCGGCAGCAATATAAGGAACAAACTGTTTATCCGGCCAGAAGTGGTAAAGAGCGTCCAGACGGTATGTTTCTACTTTGGTATCCGTGGCTGAGGAATCTTCTGCATCGGCATCGGTTCTCGTGTAAACACCTTCCACAGCCCAGTTCTCTGTGAGATTGTAGCCAAGGCCAACACCCCAGAAACTGGATGTATCTAGTGATAGATTGCCTTCAAAGACATGATTGCCTAACAAAGGAGAAAGGGTGAAAGCCCCGGCTTGATTACTTGCTGACGCAGGGAGCGCAAAGCAACAAAATAATAGTGCCAGATAAATTGATCTTTTAACCATTGAGACGACCTCCTGAAATTGATAATGTTTAAATTAGTATTTAACAGCCAACCTCATTAGAATACCAGTCTCTCATGAAGATACAAGTCTAAATATAACAAAAAAAGTATTTAATCGTCTTCTCTTCTTATCAGGAGAGTGCTGAGAGCTGGAGATTGTTCCGTTACCGGCTCCAGATCCTGGAAAATCTGCTCCCAGACATCCAGACAAAAATGGACGAAGAAGTCACATTCTGGGGCAAGTTGCTCCATTGACTTACATATCTCTTCACAAAAAGGTTCGCTGATCAGATCATCAATAAAGGTTTTAGATCTTAGCAGCAGAAGATCCTCAGTGGTTAAGGGAGCAGGAACAAAATTTCTTTCCAGAATCTGATTGGCAACAGCCGTCAAAAATATCCCTGAAAGGGGCAGGGGGCCATCCTCTTCAGGATTCTGCTCTGGGAGTTCAAAAGGGAGCTTGGTGCTGAAAAGTTCTTGCAGAGCGTTAACCTGAGACAGACGAGTTTTGATAAGTTCAAGCTCTTTGATGGTGGTAATCGGTTGCAGGTGACTCGATTTTTCTTCAAAAGCCTCTCGGTACAGATAGGGTGGATTCTGTAGTAGCGAATCGATAAATAAGAGTTCCGGGTAGTCTAGAAACGGGTAAATCGGGCTGCAACGTATTTTTTCAGCGTCGGCCTGCAGTTTTTTAATCAAGCTGTTTCCAACCTGGAACAGGTGGAGTAAATAGGAACTACGAAAAATCTCTTCAGCTTTGTCAATGTCTGTCCCGGCAAGAAATTCAAGGGCCAGGTTGAGGGTGTCGTAGGTGGATTGAAACGTTGCGCTGACGTCCTTGGCTTCTGCAACATCAATGTTGTCGGCACTCATTTTGCGGTTGGCCAGGAACAACAGTTCACAGGCTGAGTCATGATCAATCCCACCGGCTAGGATCTCGGCCAGCAGGTTGTTGGGATTGGCACAGGCGAGTAAGGCCGCTGGATGCTGCAAATCATCAGCTTCAAGGTGAAAGTCACTTTTCCCACCGGAAGTAAATGTAGCCGGATCTCTGTAGCTATAAATCTCTTTGGCTTCAATTGCAGGGATAATCCCCAGATCCGTTAAACGGTTGCTGCGAGCCTGGTAAACTTCCTCTTCTAAAACTGTAGCATTCTCACCGCGGATCATCTCCATGATGTAGAGATAACTTTGTTGTTCACGGTCCATCAAAATTTTCAGAATGGCGCCAATAATCTTGGCAGCATTTTCGCTGCTGTATTGAATGTCATAGACACCTTCCAATCGCTTGGCATTTTCGGCATCATCGTCGTCGTAAGCTTCCAGCCCTCGGATGATGAATAAATGTTTCTTCAGGAACAGGGCGAGCATTTCTGGTTCCATTTCCCGTGCCAATTGACAGATCTTGTCTTCGCCGGTACCAAGAAGCAGCTCAAGCCAATAGAGTGAAAGGATGGGGCTCAAATTGTCATGATCCCAGCAGTCCAGATCCAACAGGGTCGTTAATTGCTCCGGGCTGGCTAAAGCAAGTAACTCGGTCGAATATTCCGCTCCAAGTTCGTTGATCGTCAGATAAAGCTCTTGCGGGTGGAGTTGTGGAACCAGCTTTCGATTGTGCTTTGAATTAAGAATCAGATCATATTTCTCTTTTCCCCGAGACTGATGGATCATGTTTAGCTGTTCGTCTTTGGTCAAGGCGTTGTATTCTGTCAAAGATATATTCCGACCTTGGCGCAAGAGTGTCAGGTGCCCGACCTGACGTTTTGATGGGAGGGTAATTTTTGTCATTCTTTATGGCTCCGAATTATGAAGTATGCTGAAAAAGGGTTACTCTAAAGCAGACGGACAAAATGTGCAATCAGGTTCAAATT
>JAZBPC010000178.1:0-56415 GCA_036351455.1 Desulfuromusa sp. | reverse complement strand
TGCAGCCAACCCGCCTCATCCGGGTCGAGAATGCCCCGCTTTGATTTTATCCAGGGGCACGGAATACCGTGCCCCTGAGCTACGTATGCTCACAATCAAGAATTATGACTGATTTTAGGAATGGAGATCGGCGAATAACAAAATACCAGGGTCATTGATGGCTCCAAACCAGCCATCATAAAAGGAAATCCGCCCCTGTTTTCCTTACCCCTTTTATGAGAATCCACTTTCTCGATCGCTTCACTTCCCCGAGTGTCAACAAAAATATATGAGCCCACCAAAACAGTCTAAATACCTAACTTTGTTACAATAGCAAAAGGGCTGTTCACTTTTTGTTACAATGGTGAAATTATCATTGACAGCCTTTTTTCCTAGTGATAAGTATGCGCACCCCTTAGAAAAATGCGTCATTTAAACAGGACTACGGTCCACAACCTTAATACAGAGGTGAACAACCATGAATGTGAACCACTTGAGACAAAAGGAAGCGTACAATGTAGCAATCGTCGGAGCGACAGGCGCCGTCGGTGAGACATTTTTGAATATTCTTGAGCAGAGGGAATTTCCAATTGATACGCTCAAGCTTTACGCATCCAAACGCTCTAAGGGGAAACAGATCACATTCAAAGGCACGACATACACCATCGAGGAATTAACGGAAGACTCTTTTGAAGGTATCGATATTGCACTTTTCTCTGCTGGAGGATCGCAAAGCAAGAAATATGCACCCCACGCAGTGAAAGCTGGAGCCATTGTCGTTGACAACAGTTCTGCTTTCCGGCTTGATCCCTCTATACCGTTGGTTGTCCCAGAGGTCAACCCGGAAGACGTTGCCTGGCATAGTGGGATTATATCCAATCCGAATTGTACGACTATCATCATGTTGGTAGCGCTCAAACCGCTTTACGACTACAGCCGTATCCGTCAGGTCTTTGTTTCAACCTACCAGTCTGCCTCTGGTGCAGGTGCACAGGCGATGGAAGAATTGAAACAACAGGTTCGTTCCTGGGCAGCAGGTGACGATATTACGGTCGAAAAATTCCAGCACCAGTTACTTTTCAACGTCATTCCCCATATTGACAAGTTCCAGGACAACGGCTACACCGGGGAAGAAATGAAAATGTTTAATGAAACCCGCAAGATCATGCATGATGATGAAATCAGGGTATCAGCGACCTGTGTCCGGATTCCGGTATTGTGTTCGCACTCCGAATCTGTCTCTGTTGTCACCGAAAACGAAATCACGCCGGAAAAAGCAAGAGAGCTGTTCGCTAATGCGCCGGGTCTGAAAGTGGTTGATAATCCGGCTGAGAATCAATACCCCATGCCGCTTGATACGCAATTTCAGGATGACTGTCACGTTGGACGTATCCGTAAGAACATTGCTGGAGACAATACACTGAACTTCTGGATTTCCGGCGATCAGATCCGTAAAGGGGCGGCACTGAATGCTATCCAGATTGCTGAATTGCTGATTAGTGATGCTCAAAAATCACACCAAACACTTGGAAACGTTAGCGGTTTCTGAAAGTTGCAACCATCAACCTAACAACTTAATCTTTAGCTGCCCCTGACTCCCTTGGTAGTCAAAGCCCCGCATTCTAATAATGCGGGGCTTTTTTATGTCGGAGATACTCAAACCCCTCTAAGAGATATCCAGCAATATAAACCAACAACACTAGGGGATTTCCACTCCACAGACTTTTCACGGTCAGAATACAGCACTCACCTGAAGAAGAATAAAAATAAATCTACAGTGCCTCAAGCATCCATACTGCATTCATCGGAGCACCAACCACGATCCTAGCATTGGACGTCTTGTTCCATTATGTAGGTAAATAATCACCTTTAAAACCGTAGAAGCAGAACCAAATTATTTATTGTTTTCTATTGACAGAAGATTTAACTCTGGTAACATCTTATCGACGTCACACTATATAAACATTTGTCAGAATAGTGAGCACTCGATGGGCTATAAATTATCGACAACAGTACTTAAGGCATTCCAGATTCTTGAATATGTTGGTGCAAACCAGCCAGTTCAGCCTTCAAGCATCGTCAAAGGACTTGAGCTTAACCGTACTAATGTCCACAGACTACTGGCGACACTATCTGAAATTGGTTATGTTGTTAAAACCCCCGAAGGATTCAGCCTGACCTTCAAGCTCCTGAAGCTGGGACGGACGATTCCACTCAGCAAAGATCTCCGTAATACAGCGAAACCCTACATGATTGACCTGATCAACAGAGTTGGTGAAAATGTTTACCTTTGTGTACGCGTAGAAGATATGGTGTTTGCGATAGATGACGTTAAATCATCTCATCGCCTCACGTTAAACCCGGACATAAGTTATTCCTTCCCTATTTATAGTTGTGCATCGGGCAAATTATTCCTATCTGAGTTGTCACCATCAGAACGACTAAAATACATAGAGACACTGCATCTGGAAGAACTGGGACGTAATACAATCACTGATAAATTAAAACTACATCAGCAGGCCGAAGAGTCTAAAAAAGCAGGCTACGCAACAGATCTGTTTGAATTCAGCGATGATATCCTGAGTATTGCCGCCCCGATTTACAACTTTGATAAAAAAATTATCGCCACCATCGCCATTTCTGGTCCGGGAACACGTTTAACAGAAGCAGATATGACTGCTCACATCCCGGAACTGCTGGCAACAGCACAAGAGTTATCACGCTGTTTTGGCAGCGGTAAAAACAGCGAGTAGCCCGTTAGACAAAAACACAAGAGAATCATTGAGAGGTGCAAAATGAAACAGGACAAGATTTTTTCAAAGCTATCACACGTAGAAGCTCCACAGATCAAGGTGGCTCCTCCAGGGCCCAAGTCCCAGGAAATTCTTAAATTCCAAGCGGACAATGAGAGCTCTGCGATTTCATACGCCAAAGGTATGCCAATGGCCATGGCCAAAGGGAAAGGTGCAACCATCGAAGATGTTGATGGTAACATCTATATCGATATGTTTTCAGGTGCCGGCGTTATGGCTCTGGGACATAGTCATCCTGAAGTGCTGAAAGCGTCACATGAAGCCATCGAGGATATTACCCATACTCTCGACATTCCGTCACCCATTCGTCAAAGAATGGTAAAATCCCTGAAAAAAGTCCTCCCCAAAGAACTGACCCGGGTATTTTTTGGTGGCCCGACCGGCTCTGATGCTGTTGAACAAGCCATCAAACTGGCAAAGTACAACACCGGACGATATGGCGTTATTGCTTTTGAAGGTGCTTACCACGGCATGACAGGTATGGCTCTGGCTCTCACTTGCGACGCTCATCACCGCCAAGGCCTCGGTCCTCTATCACCCGGGGTACAATTCCTCCCCTACCCCTATGTGTACCGTAATCCCTTTGGTTGTCCTGACGAGGACGTACAAATTCAAGCTGCTGAAAATCTGGAGCGTGTTCTTTCCGATTCACATTCAGGCTATATGAAACCAGCTGCTGTTATTCTGGAGTCTGTTCAAGGTGAAGGGGGAACAATTATCCCTGCCCCGATCTTCCTCCAACGTGTACGTGAAATCTGTACCAAGCATGAAATCGTCATGATTTGCGACGAAATTCAAGCTGGACTGGGGCGCACTGGCAAGATGTTTGCTTTCGAGCATGCGGGTATTGCTCCAGACATCGTCACCATGAGTAAGGCTCTTGGCGGTATCGGCTTCCCGATTTCGGCGATCGCTTACCGCGAAGAACTGAACACCTGGCCTACCGGTCTGACCATCGGGACTTTCCGTGGCAACATGATTGCTTTTGCTGCGGGTAGCGCTGCGCTTGAATGGATGCAGGACAACGACGTCCTTGAACATTCTGCAGGACTGGGTGAAAAATGCATGGTCAAGCTCAAGGAACTGGAAGAAAAATCTCCTATCGTCGGTCAGGTTCGTGGACTCGGGATGATGCTCGCCATCGAAATGGTTAAAGACAAAGGGACCCGCGAACCAGCAGCTGACTTCGCCAAGCTGATCCGCAAGCATGCGCACCAGCGAGGCGTTATGATTGAAGTTGGTGGACACCACGGTAACGTTGCCCGCCTTTTGCCGCCACTGATCATCACTGAAGATTTGGCGATGAAAGGCATTGAGATTATTGCTGGCGTTATCAAAGATATCGAAGATGGAAAGCTTGCTTGATTCGCAAGTTAATCTTCTTAAGCCCGAGCGGCAATTGACTTACAAGAGTTATATGGCCGGCAGGGTAGAAGCATTATAGGAGGTCTCATATGGCAAAAAAACAAACTTACAACGTTGCAGTTGTCGGCGCAATGGGTGTCGTTGGTCGTGAAATGATGGCAACTCTCGAACGTCGCAAATTCCCGATTGCAGAGTTTCGCCCCCTCGACATTGCAGCCCACGAAGGTAAAACTGTCGAATTTAACGGGAAGAAATGTACCGTTAAGGCGGCAAACTTTGACAATTTTAAAGATATCGATATCGCGATTTTTTCCGCAGGCGGTGATGCCAGTCTGGCTCTGACACCTAAAGCCGTCAAACAGGGCGCCGTTGTCATCGACAACAGTTCGGTCTGGCGGATGGATCCCGATTGTCCTCTGGTTGTTCCGGAAGTTAATCCCGAAGACGTTGACTGGCATAAAGGTATTATCGCCAACCCGAATTGCTCAACCATCCAGATGGTTGTGGCGCTGAAACCTTTGCACGACTTCGCCAAAGTCAAGCGCGTTATCGTTTCAACCTATCAGGCTGTTTCCGGATCAGGAAAAGCAGCACTGGATGGTCTGGATGCCGAGATCAAAGAATACGTCAAGTTCGGCAAGGTTAACACCGTTCATGCTTACGGTAAGCAGATCGCGATGAACTGCCTGCCACACATTGATGTATTTCAGGAGGGTGGATATACCAAAGAAGAAAACAAAATGGTCAACGAGACCAAAAAAATCATGAAAGATGATTCGGTTAATGTGACAGCAACTTGTGTCCGCATTCCAGTCATCTACGGCCACTCGGAATCCATTAATGTAGAAACCGAGAAAAAGATTTCGGCTGATAAAGCTCGCGAGCTATTTGCAGCTGCTGAAGGCCTGCTCGTGGTCGACAATCCTGCTGAAGTACAATATCCAGTTCCCTGTGATTCAGATAACGAAGATCTCACTATGGTCGGCAGAATTCGTGAAGACAACACCAAAGACAATGCTCTGAATATATGGGTTGTCTCCAACAATATCCGTAAGGGTGCCGCACTTAATGCTGTGCAAATCGCCGAAACGTTGCTGGAAAGAAACATCATATAAATTAATCCAATTCAAAGGGCATCACATTGTGATGCCCTTTTTTGACTGTGGACGGAATAATCGCCATGCTCTTTCATGTCAATAAGCAGCAAACCTCCTATGGTGAGGATATTGGTATTCTTTTGTTAGATACAGAGACGCCTTTTATTCAGGGAGATGTCGGTAACGCAAAAAGCTATACCTATCCGGTGCGTTACAAAGTTGTAAAAGGGTTGACGGTGGCAGCAATTTTTGCTCATGATGCCAACTTTACTGCAGCTATTGTAGATGCAGCAAAAGAGTTGGAACGTGAAGGGGTTAAAGCCATCACCGGCGATTGTGGATTTATGGCCCTGTTTCAGCAGCAAGTCAAAGACGCTGTGAATGTCCCTGTATTTCTCAGCAGTTTAACTCAACTTCCTTTTATCACTCAAATCATACGCAACAGTTATAAGGTAGGCATCATCACCGCTAATTCAGCTGCCCTGACACCAGATCTATTCACAGCCGTTGGTTTTACCGATACTGAGAGGCTTGCTATCAAAGGACTCGAAGATACCAAGTATTTTCACGCAGCAGCAATAGCTGAAATTGGAACCCTCGACAGCGATCGGATCTCTGAAGAAGTTGTTGCTGCGAGCAAGCAGTTGGCTGAGGATAAAAGTGTCGGCACTATTCTACTTGAGTGCAGTCTGCTCCCGGTTTACGGTTTTGCAGTTCAACAAGCGACAGGTTTACCAGTCTTTGATTTTCTGACCATGATCGATTATGTTCAATCGAGCATCGTCAAAAGAACCTTCCCGGATTCTTATTGAGAGAGGCAACGATGCAGGATATTCTCAAACGAATTGACGAACTTTATGACGAACTTGTAGCCTTGCGGCGTGACTTCCATATGCACCCCGAGCTTGGTTTTGAAGAACAACGAACCGCAGGAATCGTAGAGCAGTATCTTCGCAACCTCGGACTTTCTCCTACCCGCATGACAAAAACTGGTGTTGTCGCTCTGATTGAAGGAACTCAGCCAGGTCCTGTTCTGATGTTGCGGGCAGACATGGATGCTCTGCCAATTGCAGAAGAAAACGATGTCCCTTATAAATCGCAGAACCCTGGAGTCATGCATGCCTGCGGACATGATGCTCACACCGCCATGCTCTTGATCGCGGCAAAAATCCTGGTTGAACAGCGTGACCAAATTAAAGGGACCGTCAAGCTGGTCTTTCAACCAAATGAAGAGATTGCCGGTGCCATCCACATGATCAACGATGGAGTCCTTGAAAATCCCAAAGTCGATGCTGTTATGGGACAGCATATCTGGTCATTCATGAAATCTGGCACAGTCGCCGTAACACCCGGCCCGATTATGTCAGGACTCGATGTGTTCAAGGTCAAAATTATCGGTAAAGGTGGACATACGGGGGCGCCGGAAGAGTCTATTGATCCGGTATTGACAGCAGCCAACGTCATTCAATCGGTGCAAATGCTGCAAACCCGTGAAGTCAGCGGATTAAAACCTACGGTCATCATGTTCGGAAGAATTAGCGGTGGATCCAAGGGGAGTGTTATCCCCGATGAAGTAGAGTTAGAAGGAACCATACGCTTCCTCTACGAAGGCGGAGCAAACACCATAGAACAGCCCACCGAGAGATTCGTTCGTATCGTTCGAGGAATCTGCGAAACCCATCGTTGCCAATGTGAAATCTCCATTGAGCATGAAAACATAACCCTTAGCAACAATAAAGAAATGGCTGAAATTGCTTTGCAGGCAGCCGAAGTCGTCTTTCCGGATAAAAATTCAATCCAGACAAATCGTTCTTTGGCCAGTGAAGATTTTTCAGAATTTACCGCTCGAGTTCCAGGCGTCTTTATTTTTCTCGGTACCGCAAACCCTGAAGCAGACTCCTGTTATGCTCATCACAACAATTGCTTTAACATAGATGAACAGACAATGAGACAAGGTGTTGCCATGCATGTCATAGGCGCGTTCAAGTTTCTAGATGCAAATCGATCATTGTCTTTTCTTACAAACTGAATCACTATAAACAGAAAAGTGCAGCGGTTTTGATAACAGCTGAATATTCTCAATCAAGAGCAATGGATTGACTACAAGGTAATGACACGAAAAGCATACTTGCTTCACTAACCGGCTCTGCTCAAAGAGCCAACAACCTGTAAGGGAGGAAAAAGTGAAAAAACTACTGGTATTACTTTTGGCAACGATGATTCTTTCATCTGGATTCGCTTTTGCTGGTGCCTATACTGGCCCAGCTGTCAAAGCAAAATTAGCCTCAGAAGAGATCGAAGGCGATTTCATGACCGTCTGGGCACACAAGTTTGCTGAACACATGAAAGAGTGGTCTGACGGCAAGATCGAGTTTGAAGTCTACCCCTATGGCACTCTAGGTGCGACTGGCGACATCAACGAACTGGCTCAGATGGGTGTTGTTCAGGCTGTGTTTTCTGATTATGCATGGATCAGCGCCTTTGTTCCACAAGCCCAAGTTCTGGCACTGAACTATATTTTCCCAACAGAGCAAGTACCTCAGGTTCTTGCCTGGATGATGGAACATGGCGAAATGATGCCTTTAATGAATCAGCATTTTGCCAACAATGGTCTGGTTCCTGCTGCAATTATGTTTGAAGGCTGGCAATGGCTGACAACTCAAAAGCCAGTCACTTCGCTTGAGGATTTCAACGGCACAAAAATTCGTGTCATGGGTTCCAAGCTTCTTGTTGAAGACTACAAATCATACGGTGCTTCCCCAACCCCAATGAGTTATGGCGAAGTCTACAGTGGCCTGCAGATGGGTCTGATCGATGGACAGGTTAATCCACTTTTCGCTATCTACAGCATGAAATTCTTCGAAGTTCAGAACTATCTCACCCAGCTCAAAAGTGAGCCTTTCATCGGGATTCCGTCCTTTAACAAAGCCTTCTTTGACAGCCTGACCCCTGAGGCACAAGCTGAAATCCTCAAGTTCTGGAGAGATGCTGTTATTCCTGCAGGCGAATGGATCACGGCAAGAAACGCCAGCGATCTTGAAAAGATGAAGAAGGAAAAACCATCATTAGTTGTCACCACACTAGATGATGCCACTATCGCTAAATTCAAAGCGAAAGCGGAAACAGTCTATCCGCTCTACGTTGAGATTGGCGGAGAAGGTGCACAAGAAATGCTCGACGCTTTGCAAGCAGACGTTAAAGCTGCCAAAAAAGCACTCGGTATCAAATAGTACAACCTCAGCCTGTGGCAGCAAAGCTGCCACAGGCTTCCTTTTATAACCCCTGCTAGTGCTTGAGCTTTTCTTGTTCACCAAAAGAAGCTTCACTGTAGATCATCAACTCCTCAACGGAGCAGAAATATGACAGAGATCCCGCCAGAATCTGACAAAAAATCGATCGTAGAACAGATGATTCCGGATGCCTACATCAACACGTCACGTATGTCTGCATTTGAAAGAATAAACCATCATATCGGTATCTATGTTAATGCCGTCGAAGTATCGATCATGGTGATCTGCGTGGCAGCTCTCGCCGTTCTACTCATCGCCAATGTTTTTTTTCGCACCTTGCATCAGAGCCTCTACTTTGCAGACGAAATTTCCGTTTTCCTGGTTTTACTCATCACCTTTACCGGGGTCAGCTATGGAGTCAGGAAAGCTCGTCACATACGTATGGGTGCGTTCCTAGACATGATGCCACCCAAGTTGGAAAAAATTTTCATCATCTTTATTTCACTGGTCAGTGCTCTGGTTTTAGGTCTGATGACCTGGGCCTCGTGGAAATATTTGATGAATGCTTACGATAACCACCACATGAGCCAAGCCCTGCGAATCCCCAAATGGATATTCTATGTCATCATTCCCATCGGTTTTGGGATGGCGACTATACAATATCTGCGTACGATCATTAAGAATCTGACAGAAGATGAGCCATGGCAATCTCCTGACCAGCAGAGTGAATATGAAGATGAAGAAATAGGAGGAGTATAATCATGGGAATTTTTGGTATCAGCCTTGCCACGATGTTACTGATCGGCTTTCCTTTTATGGTTACCCTTCTTGGATCCATCATCCTCTACCTGTTTATCTACATGCCCGATTTTGCACCAAAGATGCTCATCACCATGGTTCAGCAGGTTATTACCGGCGTTACCCCGCCAGCACTCGTCTGTGTTCCTATGTTCATCCTTTCCGCCAGCATCATTACTTCGGGAGAATCTGCCGGGCGTTTGATCCATATGCTGAAAGTTTTTGTCGGCCATCTCCACGGTGGCTTACCGATAACGACAAATGCCAGCTGTACACTGTTTGGTGCGGTATCAGGATCAACTCAGGCGACCGTTGCAGCCATTGGCGGAACGATGCGCCCTATGCTTCTGGATGCTGGGTACAAAAGCTCCTTCACTCTCGGATTGATCATCAATTCAAGTGATATCGCTTTTTTGATACCACCCAGTATCGGCTTCATTGTTTATGGAGTTGCAACGAGCACATCAATCGGCACCCTGTTTCTGGCGGGGATTCTCCCCGGACTGATGATTCTGGTGATGTTTTCGATCTATTGTTATTTCTATTCGAGAGCAAAAAAAATAAAAACACTCCCGAAAGCAAGTTGGGCAGAACGGCGTCAGGCTGTCAAAGATGGCCTACCGGTTCTCGGCTTTCCATTGATCATTGTCGGTGGTATTTACACAGGTCTGTTCAACCCCACCGAAGCTGCGGCTGCATCAGTTTTGTACGCAATTATCCTCGAATCGTTCATCTATAAAGCCATTACGTTCAGTCGTCTCATTGACTCATTCCTGCAAACCGGTGTTATTACCGGTGTTGTTTTTATTCTCGTTGGCGCAGGTCAGGCTTTTTCCTTCCTGATCGGTTTTTTACAACTGCCTGCTAAACTTCTTCCACCACTCTTTGGTCCAGATCCATCACGTCTCTGGGTTATTACCATTGTCGTCGTGGTTTATTTTGTCGCCTGTATGTTTGTCGATCCAATCGTGGCAATCTTTGTTCTGAGCCCCGTTTTCCAGCCCTACGTCCTCAGTGCCGGTGTTGACCCAATCCTCCTTGGAGTTCTGGTGACTTTGCAGGCAGCCATAGGCTCGGCAACACCGCCCTTCGGTTGCGATATCTTTACCGCACAATTGATCTTCCGCCGACCTTATCTTGAGGTTATCGGCCATGCTTTACCGTTTTTACTGATCCTGATTCTGGCAACGGTCTTGATCGTAACCTTCCCCCAGATCGCCCTGTTCCTTCCAAACCTGGCACTTGGTGGTTGATATGGTGAAAAATTGACAGCGTAACCTTCATTTCATGGGGACTGAAAACATCCATGTCCCCTTTTTTAAATCATCATCGAACGACCCTCAACCTGTACAGCGGTTAAACAGGTTTAAGAGTGCCGGAGTAAAGGAGTTTAAAATGCTGACATTTCCACGTGAAGAATACTTGGCACGGATAGCAAAAACCAAGCAACGGATGCAAAAGGAAGGGATAGATTGTCTGCTGATCTCACAGCAAGCCAACATGAACTACCTGACCGGATACGATGGTTGGAGTTTTTACGTTCATCAGTGCGTTATCGTCTCTCTGGACCAGGAGCAACCGGTCTGGATTGGGCGCGGAATGGATGCCAATGGAGCCAGAATTTTATCTTTTCTTGATGAAGAAAATATTTACGAATACCCCGATTATCTGGTGCATAACACTGTTGATCATCCGATGCACCACATTGCTAAAATTATTCGTGAAAAAGGTTGGGATAAAAAAACATTCGCTGTTGAAATGGATCAATTCTATTTCACTCACAGAGCATATCTTGAACTCGAAGCCAAGCTCCCCAATGCCAAGTTTGTAGATGGGAATGCCTTGGTCAACTGGGTCCGCGTAATCAAATCCGAGCGTGAAATCGAATTCATGAAAATCGCCGGACAGATCGCTGAAAATGTCATGCAGACGGCTGTGGACTCGATCAATGTCGGTGTTCGTGAATGCGATGCTGCAGCTGAGATTGCCCGTTCCCAATACCGTGGCACAGCAGAGCATGCCGGCGATTATCCGGCTATTGTGCCATTGATGATGGCGGGTGAAAAAACCAAAACACCTCATCTGACTTGGACTGAAAAAAAATTCGAAGCTGATGAGGCCGTTTTACTTGAGTTGAGTGGCGTTTACCGTCACTACCATACTCCGATTGCACGGACCATTTTCCTTGGTCAAAATCCGCCAGCCATCATGACAGATACAGCAGCCGTTGTCACCGAGGGCCTCTCTGCAGCACTTGAAATCATCAAACCCGGCGTCGTTGCAGAAGAAGTTGAAGCACGCTGGCGCGAAGCCATTGCTCACTCAAGTATTGTCAAAGAATCTCGCCTTGGATACTCCATCGGCATTAACTATCCTCCAGATTGGGGCGAGCATACAATCAGCTTGCGCCCTGGTGACAAGACTGTTATTAAACCGGGTATGGCCCTGCACCTCATTCCAGGAATCTGGTACGACAATGTTGGGTTCGAAATTGATGCCAGCATTGTCGTCACTGAAACAGGATACGAACACTTGTTTAATTATCCGATCGATCTGGTTCTTAAATAAGCCTACCTGTTCTCTCATTATATCCATCTGATCGAGTTGCCGAAGTCATCTGGCAGCTCGATCAGTTCACAAATAAAATCCCCTTTCTCTTGTATTAAAGCTCCTCCGCCTCCAGTACCCATTACCTCGCTTTTCTGAACACCTCTATCCAGACCAAACCCTAGTAATATACTAGGCTTATCAATTGCCACGGATCCTTGAGTGAGAATCGTTTTATAATTGACTTGGAGCAATTAATTGCTATACTTCGCATAAGATGTCACTATTTCAACATATGTTCAATTATTGAACATATGTATCTTCGAAAAACCTTTAATAAGGTGATTATGGCTGACAGCAGCAGCATTATTATGTCGCCGTCGGCGATGAGGTAGCGTTAATTCTTAACTGGGCGCCCATTGAAAGGAGAAATTGCTGTTAGGACATCCAGACGACTAGACGGTATTTTTTATCTGATTTTCAGTTACAGGGTATCAGCAAGCAATTTTCGTCATAGCAAATTTAACCGTAAAGGAACTCATAATGAACTTCTCAACTGAAAGCCCAATGTATAAAGAGGTTGATCAATTAATCGATGAATCCCAGAGCCACGCCAAAAAAAACCTGGCGTGGTTGCAGCAGGAGATGCACCCCTACTTTTTCATCACTATGCACGAAGAGGGAAAAGCCATCGCAACTCTTGCGACAATCATGAATTCACTTGGAGCCAACCGCCGTAGCATTCTGGCTGACACTGAGAAGACTTTGATACTTGCACGCACAAGCATGCCGGGATCTTTATATGACACCCTGAGAACGATTCGCGAACGTGATATTTCTTATGCCCACATTGCTCACTCCTATGCGCCGCTTCCTGGCCTGGATGTGGAGCTTGAGCTGCAACGCTTTGAATTCGATCGGAAAAGCCATAAGGAAATTGCTTCAGGTCTGAAATCTGCTGTGCACGTCCCTGAGAATACTCGTAAGGAAGTCGCTGACGTTGTCAGCAGCCGTTATCCCGACTTTAAACTTGAGGACCTTAACCATTTATTAAACGTCCTCTGGTTGAATGATCCAACCTACGTGACCATTTCTCCGGCTGATCGGATCGCACAAATTCTCTGGCTTTACCAGCAGGTCAGAGATCATGAAGGGATCCATCTCGATGTTGAGGAAACAGAGGGATTTGGGACTGAGGGTGATGAAATCCGCATCATGTTCGCCGTCAGCAACCCACCTCAACGTGATTTCCTGCTACAGATCATGGAAGTGTTCACCCGCCTCGGTATCGAGACAAAAAGAACCTACGGTCTGACTCTGAGTAACGGTGTCCACCCCGTTTTCCTCGGAACATTTTATGTCCGCAAAAAAGACGCTCCTGAACTGGTAAAAGGGACGGAGCTATTTAACAAGCTACGCTCTGAATTATTCAACACCCAGCTGCTACAGACCCGTTCTCATGCCTATCAGGAATTCGTCACCAAACAAATCATGAGCGGTGAAGACGCAACATTAGTCAATGCTTTTATCGCTTTCTGCCACACCAGTCTGGCTCACAGTAGCGATTTGTACGACCTTGAAGGGGTTGAACGAGCATTCCACCTGCAACCCGAACTCTGTCTGCAACTGGTAGAACTTTTCCGCACTCGCTTTGATCCAAAAAAAGAAAATCGAGTAAAACTCTATGCGCAGATGTTGGAGAAAGTTGTTACGACAGTAGAAGAGTATAATACCGGTCACAAACGGGTTGATGCTTACCGCCGCACCATTTTCCGTTGCTGTCTCTCTTTCATCCGCAATACTTTGAAAACCAACTTTTTCGTCGACAAAAAACAAGCTCTTTCGTTCAGACTTGATCCTACCTATCTGTCAGAACTGGATAGATCGTTCACTGATGACTTACCAACAGAACGTCCGTTCCGGGTCACATTCTTCTTTGGACGCTATGGAGTTGGTTACCATATTGGTTTCTCTGACATTGCACGCGGTGGATGGCGGACATTGATTGCCAACGGTCGTGACGATTATGTCACCTGCGCAGACAGCATGTTTAAGGAAAACTATGTTCTGGCTCACACCCAGCACTTGAAAAACAAAGATATCTACGAGGGCGGTTCGAAGATGGTCGCAGTGCTGAATGCTGTCAGCATCAATGATCAGGTCCTTGTCAATCAGCGTCTTTACAAGCTCCAGTACGGTTTTATCAATGCCTTCCTGGATATTTATGTGAATGAAAACGGTAAAGTTAAAGATCCAAATGTGATCGATTATTATGGTGAAGAAGAGGCCATCGAGCTTGGCCCTGACGAGAACATGCACGATATCATGATCGAAACCATCGCTACCCTGGCACAAAAACGTGGCTATATCCTCGGTATTGGCGTCATGTCAGGGAAAACTGTCGGCATCAACCATAAAGAGTTCGGGGTCACTTCAGCAGGAGTTGTCAAGTTTGCCGAGATCACCATGGAAAAACTCGGGATCAATTATAGTAAAGATGCCTTCACCGTGAAGATGACCGGTGGTCCTGGCGGTGATGTCGCCGGTAACGCCATGCGTCTACTCCTCGACCATTGCCCAAAAGCCAAGATCAACCTGATTCTGGACGGCAGTGGTGCATTTTACGATCCGGAGGGAGCGGACCGGGAAGAACTGCGGCGCATTATTCTGGCTCATGACGTTGAGGAATTCAAGCCGGAGAAACTTCATGTCGGCGGCTTTATGCTTTATCGCAACAAACGTCGCACCGACGGTATGCGTGAACTCTACATGAAGGTTGTGCAAACTCAGCATGGACTCGAAGAACAATGGATTTCAACGGATGAATTTTACCGTGAGTTCAACAGTCTGACTTTTACCGTGAAAGCCGACATCTTTATTCCCGGCGGGGGACGACCAGAGACCATTGACCGCGAAAACTGGCAGCGTTTCTTTGCTGATGACGGCACCCCATCAGCCCTTGCTATCATTGAAGGGGCAAATTCATTCATTACCCCTGAAGCCCGTGTTGAGTTGCAGAAAAAGGGCGTTATCGTGATGCGTGATGCCGCAGCCAACAAGTGCGGTGTTATCTCATCGTCCTATGAAATCATCGCCAATCTGGTGATGAGCACAGATGAATTCATCGAACACAAAACTGCCTATGTTGCTGATGTCCTTGGAATCCTCGAACGCCGTGCTGAAGATGAAGCACGTTTGATTTTCAAACGCTATGAGGAAGCAAAAGGGGCTAAACTTTACACTGAAATCTCCGATACCATCAGCAAGGATATCAACAAACATTATGCAGAACTTTTCGACTTTTTCCAGGCTAACCCGGAGAGCTGCAAAGACCCCCTATTTCAACAGGCAATCTACCGACATTTACCTGACTTCCTGAGTGAAAACAAAGCCTATCATGAGCGCATTCAACAATTACCAGAAAAATATCTGTACGCCATCCTGGCAGTCGAGGTCGCGACGTCCATGACTTATCACGGCAACAAAGAGAGTGATTTCATGCTCATAGCTAAAGGACATCTACAACGCGTTTACGGAAATAAATAATTATTGATATACTGAGGCTCAAAGAACCGGCATTGCTGTCGGTTCTTTGAGGAATTATGGAGACCCAATGACACAACTGCCAGGACATAATTTTCAAGCGAACAACCTACGCGTGATGCAGAACTACTTTCACAGTAATACCCCTGAAAAACTCCATATTGATAACATTACTTATGACGGTGATGATCACTTGATCACATTTACCGAAATGGTGGTTCCTGGTAAAAGTCTGCTAGAACAGATGAATTACATGGAAGAGCATCGGGACAATATTCGTACCCAACTCTTGGGAGATGTCCCAACTCGTTGTGTCGATCTGATTGTGCCACCCAAAGATCCACGCGCCGTCGCTGGCTACATCATTATGGAGACCATGGGATATCCCCCATTTTCCGGTTCTAATACCCTCAGCACCGGATATTCATTGTTACAGAATGGTTTTATCGAGCAAAAAGAGGGCAAGCACAGCTTTTTTATTGAATGTGCCGCAGGATTATCTGAAATCACCTATGAATCGAAGAATGGTGAGATCAAAATGGTCAGTATCACCGGACAAGATGTTTATCTGGCTCATAAGGGACTGAATCTCACCATCTGCGGCAAGAACCTTAAAGTCCCCGTAGTTTACAGCGGTGGATTCTATTTGATGATTCCCAGCAAAGAAATTCCGACAGAGCTTAAAGCCGAAAACTACGACGAATTCATCAAAATCGGTAAAAAAGCAGTCGAAGATGCGCGTGAAATCTATCATCCAAAACATTTGACGGTCGGTGATGTTGGTCCGATTCCCTTTGCCAATTTCATGGAAGACAAACAACCGGCTGGCCATTATGTCGGTGCAACTTTTGTCTATCCCGATGTCATTTGCTACTGTCCGACGGGAACAGGGGCTTCAGCTCATACCCTGATGCGCTATCTCTCTGGAGAGGCAAACATCGGAGATCGGGTTGAAGTGCAATCACCGATTGGCTCAACCATGTACATCGATATCCTTGGCGCGGATCAGCTCGAAGGTCATCAGCGGCTACAACTCAGAATTAATGGCCTGCCAACTCCAAAAGAAGTCCAGATCCAAGCCATTGCATGATTAATTTCTTCCTGACCCGATGAAATGGCGACAACCTCTGCCGTTATTTCATCGGGCCTTTTAAAGCTACGACACACCCTACGACGTCGATACATTTTAACTGATCAAAAAAGATCACCATTTTTGATCTGGGAGACTATGAATGAAATCTACTGAAACAGATGTGCTGGTCATCGGCTCAGGTGCTGCAGGATTTTACGCGGCCATCCGGGCAGCCGAATCCGGTATGCGGGTTACCCTCTGGGAAAAAGGCCTTGCCGGTCGTAGCGGTGGAACCGTTAGTGGTGCCGGCCCATCAGCTTATGGCTCCTTTAGTGACCCGGATGACTCGGCTGATAGCCTCTTCCATGACACGGTTGAAGGGGGATCCTACCTGAGTGACCAACCCCTGGTCCGCATCCTTGCGGATGAAGCCCGTTTGCGTATTCAGGAATTGGAAGACTGGGGTATCCGATTCGACAAAAATAGTGACGGGTCTTATCTTATCTACACCGCAGGCGGTCACAGCCACCCACGAGTTATGGCGATTAGCGACCGGGTTGGCTTACAGATGTCCAAAGTTTTAAGAACCAAGCTCCACACGTTTAAGAACGTCACCTTTGGTGAAGATACTCTCGCCACAAAAATTCTCGTTAATGATGGTTACGTCAGCGGTGCCGTTGGCGTCGATTTTCGTCATGGTGAAACCGTCTGTATGCAGGCACCGTCTGTTATTCTCGCGACTGGGGGTGTTGGTCAGCTTTACCCGGTCACCAGTAATCCGGTTCAGGTGACAGGTGACGGCATGGCGATCGCCTATGAAGCGGGGGCAAACCTGATCAACATGGAGCAAGTTCAGTTTTTCCCTTGCGGCATGGTTCATCCGCCATCGCTCAAAGGCTTTATTCTGGGAATCCAGGAATATGCCAAGCTGTACAACAGTGAGAACGAGCGCTTCATGGAAAAGTATGAGCCCGAAAAGTTAGAACTGACGACACGTGATCGCCTCGCCCGGGGTATCCATTCTGAAATCACAGCAGGCCGTGGCACTGAACATGGTGGCGTCTGGCTTGACGCCATGGATCTGGACGACGAAATCTATAAGAGCTTTCTGCACGAAATCGAAGTCTCAGCCGATCGCGGTTACGACTATCGTAAGCAACGTCTGGAGATCGCCCCTTCTGCCCACTATTTTATGGGTGGGGTTGAAATTGATACAGATACAAGCACGTCTTTGCCGGGACTCTTTGCTGCCGGTGAATGTTCTGGCGGGCTTCAAGGCGGCAACCGCCTCAGTGGCAACGCTCTTTCAGAATTGCTGGTCTTCGGTTCACGTGCTGGTGCCGCTGCGGTCGCGCATGCAAAAGGTGCAGCCATCAGCCCCTGCAAAGATCAAGCTCAAGCTGAAGAGGAACGCATTATCAAGGCTTTCAATCGACCCAAATCCGATATGACTCCGAATGAAGGCAAGAAAATATTGCGGTCAATCATGGCCAAATACATGGGGGTCACCCGCACAGGACAAGGGCTTGAACAAGCGGCAAAAGAACTGCTGAAACTCAAAGAGATTTTACCTACGGTCCATGTTCAAGGGTCTTCTCTGCAATTCAACCAGAGCCTGCAATCTTATCTTGAACTTGAGAAAATGGTGATCATCTCACAAACAATGGTTGCAGCGGCTACGATCAGAAAAGAGAGTCGTGGTGCACATTACCGTGAAGACTATCCAGAGTGGGACAGATCAATCGCCCCTCAGTGCACCTTGGCCTGTGTAGAAGACCATAAATCTGTCATCAAGACCAGACCGGTAAAGATGACAGAAATTACGCCGGAGCAATCGGCTTAATCAGTAGATAGAGACTAAGGTGAAACTATGAAACAAACCTTTAAAGTTCTTGTTGATCGCTATAGCCCAGAGACAAAAACAGGCTTGACCCAAACGTACGAGGTTGAGTTCATCCCCAGCCAAACAGTGCTGCAGACGCTGAACTTTATCCGCGATAACCTTGATGACAGCCTCTCCTTCCGTTCTTCTTGCCAAGGAGCCAAATGTGGGAGCTGCGCTGTTGCCCTTAATGGCAAGCCGGTTCTCGCCTGTAATACCATGATTGATGGGCAAGACATCACCATTGGTCCACTGCCAAATTTTCCGGTGATCAATGACCTGATCGTCGATCGCAGCAAGAGTGAAGATTATTTCTTCAAGATGCTGTCACAAACAAATGCCTGTGAAAGCTCCTGTAACGGTCATGTACATACAGAACCAGAAGCCGTTCTGAATGAAGTGGAAATCGATTATGAAAACCTGTCCCGCTGTCTCGGCTGTATGGTCTGCACCTCCGCCTGTCCATACAGTGCACAGATGGATAAAAATGGACCGAATCCATCAATGCTTGTAAGTGTTATGAGCTCAGGCGTGTTAACTGAAAAAGATGGCCAACTCGCTTTTCCCATCGGCATAAATAGCGATTATTGCAGTCTTTGCCTTAACTGTTACGCCGCTTGTCCCGCTGGCGTCCACCTGAACCGTGCCAACAGTCAGAGCAAGAATACCTATGTTCAGACTAAAGGACAGAAACTGCGAGACCGACTCCTTGGTCACGCTGAGTTTGCTGACAAAGCAGCCACCCTGACACCGGGATTGAACAACACTCTTGTCAACTCTCCCATCGTTCGTTCAGTCCTGGAAAAAGCCCTCCATATCAGCAGTCAACCATCAATGGTTAAGTTTTCCAAGCCGCTGACAGCACAGAGAGCTGACGACAAACAGCCAAGTGCTATTTCCAAAAGACACAAAGTTGCCTTTTTCACCGGCTGTTATGCCCGTTACAATGATACCAGTACCGCAATGGATGCAATTGCGGTACTTGAAAAATTAGGCGTTCAAGTTGAAGTGCCTGAACAGAGTTGCTGCGGCCTTCCTCTTGTAGCTAATGGTGATATGACTGCCGCAGAGAACAAAGCCAGAAACAATATCGCGGCGTTCAAACCATGGATTGACAAAGGTTATAAGATCGTTACGACCTGTACCAGTTGCAGTCTGATGCTGAAAACCGAATACACAGAAGTGTTCGGGATTAAAGCAGCCGCAAGCCTCGCCGATTGCACCTATGACCTGGCTGAATACATCAACAAGCTCGATAACGACAATGAGATTGAGTTAAAACTGACCCCCGTGCCCATGCACACCGCTTATCACACCCCATGTCATCTGAAGGCACAAAAAATCGGCTTACCATTTATTGAATTGTTAAATAAAATTCCTGACTTTAAAGTTGAGGTCATGGATGCCAAGTGTTGTGGCCAGTCGGGAAGTTACGGTTACAAAGCAGAAAAGTATTCGATCAGTGACGCAGTCGGCAATGAGCTGAAAGAGTCTATGGAAACGCTTAACCCTGAAGTAGGGTTGAGTGAATGTGGTCCCTGTCAATTACGCATGCATGATGTCTCCAGCCGGCCAGTTATCCACCCGGTTTCAATTTTGCGGAGTGCGCTAGAGTAGCGAAAATAGCAGCAAAGGTGTCCATCCTGAATCATGGATGGGCACTCAATACCATTGTATAGAAATAAGTAAGACAGGTATTTACTGTCAACGACCCTTCTGCTATCTATACACATCCAGCTATATCCTATAAAAACCGTCACTATAAAGAAGGAGACAGAGTATGAAAGTTGTTAAGTTCGGCGGCACATCCCTCGCCAGCGCAGCTCAGATTAAGAAAGCCGTTGAAATCATTCAAGCCGATGACCAGAGACAGGCAATTGTTCTCTCCGCACCAGGAAAGCGTGACAATCAGGATATCAAGATTACTGACTTATTGATCAATACACATAAACAAAAAACCGCCGGTGAAGATTACCTGCAAACATTCGAAAAAATTCGTTCCAGATTTGTCGAGCTATCCGAACTACTTGAAGTTAACGTCAACATCGAAATTGAACTCGACGCCATCCAGAAGAAAATTGAAGCAGGGACCACCCTTGACTTTGTTGAGTCTCGTGGCGAATACCTCAACAGCCTGATTATTTCCAAGTATCTAGGCGCCGAGTTTGTTGATGCCGCAGACGTTGTCCGTTTAACCGCTGATGGTCGTGTTGATCCGGAATCATACGAGCTGATCAACAAGAGCCTTGGCAAAGCAACCGGTCGCTTCGTTGTCCCAGGATTTTATGGAACAGGTCCAGATGGTGAGATCAAAACATTCTCTCGGGGTGGCTCCGATATCAGCGGTGCAATTGTCGCTCGCGGCGTCAATGCTGATGTCTACGAAAACTGGACCGATGTTTCCGGCATCCTCCAAGCCGATCCTCGCATCGTCTCTGCAGCACAAACTGTTCCCGAAATCACCTACGCTGAAGTGCGCGAACTGGCGTCATGCGGAGCCAGTGTTTTTCATGAAGAAGCAATTGCTCCGGTCCGCGATGCAAAGATTCCAATTAACATCAAAAACACCAACAGCCCCGCTGATGGTGGCACCATGATCCAAGCATCACGTTCAGCTGATAAAATGCCCGTTGTTGGCGTCTCAGGTAAAAAACCTTACCGCATATTAAACGCTGAAAAGTTCATGCTCAACCGCTATCCTGAACTTCCAGGCCAGATTAAAGAAGCTCTGGCTCAGCAGAAGCTCGCAGTTGAATTTGACATGAAGGGCTTCGACAGCTTTGCACTTATGGTCGACAGCAGCAGCGATTTCGATGAGAATGCCGTCTGTAAGCATCTTCTTGAAAATACCGAAGTTGATGCCTGTAGTTTCGGCATGACTGTCGCTCTGGTCGGCATTGTTGGTGCTGGGCTGCAGAGTCAAACCGGCCTTCTTGGTCGCATGCTCAGCGCCCTTGACCAGGCAGGGATTGCGATTCGCAGTATCAGCTACGGCGGATCACAATTAACAGCACTTCTGGCTATAAATCTTGAAGACTACGAAAGTTCGCTGAAGATTTTGGTTGGTCAGCTGCAATAGTAAGCTGTAACAGAACAGGCTGCACTCGAAATGCGGACACAAAGAGTGTCCGCATTTTTTCTATCAGAGGATAAAGGTGATGAAGATCAAACAACAGGTTACAAGCAATGCAAGTGAGTTAGTCGCCCTGTATAGGGATTTTCATGCCCACCCGGAACTCGGCTTTCAAGAATTCCGATCCCAAGAAAAAATTAGTGATTACCTGGCTAACCTCGGCTTGAAACCACGCAAAATAGCCTCTACCGGTGTTGTTACAGAGCTCAAAAGCACAAAACCGGGACCGACGATCCTGTTACGTACTGACATGGATGCCATTCCGGTCACCGAAGAGACGGGGCTGCCTCACGCATCAGAAACACCCGGAGTGATGCACGCTTGTGGGCACGATGGCCACATGGCGATGCTTATGGTTGCAGCAAAAATACTGACCGGTATGAGTGATGAAATAGCGGGAACGATTAAATTTCTCTTTCAACCCAATGAGGAAGATGCCGGAGCGTACAAAGTTGTTGAAGAAGGTATTATGAACGCTCCAGACGTTGACTCTGTTTTCGGTCTTCATCTTTGGTCACAGTGCCCTATTGGACAGATCGATATTATTGACGGTCCGCAGATGGCTGCATCCCATTACTTCAAGCTCAAAATCAAAGGCCACGGAGGCCATGCCGGTTTTGCTCACGAATCAACCGATCCCGTATTTATTGCCAGCCTCATCATCCAGGCAGTTCAGGGCATCCAAACCCGCGAAGTCAATGCTCTTGATCCTGTCGTTATCATATTCACTCAGATGAATGCCGGAACAAGTTCAACCATTGTTCCAGAAGTCGCAGAACTTAAGGGCTCAATCCGTTTTCTTTATGCTGGAGGAGAGGCCCTTTTCAAACGATTTGAACAGGTTATCAGTCATATCTGCGCGGCCTACGGAGCCGAGTACGAACTTGAGTTCAAAAAAGGTAACGTACTTCTGGAAAACCACCCAGAAACGGCTGCTCTTGTTCGCACTGCAGCAGCCGAGGTGGTCGGTCCCGAGCAGGTCACAACTAAAATACGCACCATGGCCGGGGAAGATTTTTCAGATTATCTAGCTCATGCAACTGGAGTATTTGCGTTCGTTGGCTTTAACAATCCTGAAAAGAATGCTAATTATCCACATCATCATCCAAAGTTTACCATTGATGAAGATGCCCTTGCCATTGGAACAGAGTTGCATATCCGCGTGGCTTTAAAAATGCTGGAGGTTTAAGTCTCCAATAGTTCAATACCGGTTCTGTTGCATCAAGTTGACTGTGCCGGGCTAAGGAGAGAGAAATTCTGACCCTAAAAACAAATTTACCTGGCTATTCTTTTTGAGAAATTTCACCCCAAGCATGGTGTGTTTTTAGCTGAAGGTCCATACACTGAAGAGTCTAGTAAGCCCTGAGATTGTCACTAAGCTCTGTTAGAAAGTTCAAAAAACGCCTTCTTTTGTTAACCCGATTGATCACATGAGCCACAAGAATACCGTCCCCCGTAAGGCGGCCACCAACCTGTTATCCAGACTTCAGGGTGCAAAGGGAGCTCCATGCTGCTGCCATTGGCTATCAGGGACCAGGGCAATTTTACCAATATAATTACCGCTTTTGTTGGCAAAGTAATTCTCCGCAGTATGGATATCCGAAAGTCGAAAGGTCCGGTGGAGAACCGGAGACAACTGGCCACTGCGGATCCATTCAATCAACCGCTCCGCTTCCTCCCGGGTTCCATGCGAGACTCCGAACAGTTGAACCTGGTAGAGATAGATTCGGCTCCAGAGGATTTGACTTGTGTTCCCGGCACTGGCCCCAGCATTTGACAAACGAGGATAAGTTTTTCGCTCTGCCATCCGATCAATAAGAACATCAATCAGCATATTGGTCATCTCCCCGCCCACCAGATCCATCACCGCATCGATAATGACGCCACCGGTTGCATTGTTCACCGCGTTCTTTAAATCTTTCGAAGCACTGCGATCGACAACACTCTCTGCCCCTAACTTGCGTAGGACTTGTTCTTTACCGGGACTGCTCACAGCATGGGGGATCGCGCCGATAATGCGGCATAACTGTAGTAGAGCAGTTCCAACACCACCGCTGGCACCAGTAACCAGAATATGTTCACCTTCTTTGACCTGAGCGATCATTAGCATATGCAAAGCAGTTTGGTAAGAACACATCCCCAGGGCCGCTAACTGCGCATCAGCCAATTCAGGGTTGTCGATCCGATAAAACTGATTGGACGGCACAACAATATATTCGGCATATCCGCCATCACGACCATGTCCGTAATAATCTGGAGTCAGATTTATATCCCGACGTTCGTCAGTATAGATATTGAAGTCGAGCAGGCCACGTTCTCCGATGCGCTCTTTCGAAACACCTTTCCCCGTAGCAACGATACGACCAGCAACATCAGCGCCCTGGATGCGTGGAAAAACAAGGGTCGGAGAGCCACCTATCTGAAATGACGCAATATCTTCTTCACTCTTTATAGAGTAAAGCCCCTCCCTGACCTTACGGTCAGTATTATTTTTTGCTGTAGCTGTTACCTGAACGAGGACCTCGCCGTCGCCCGGTGATGGCACTGCGATGTCCGTCCTATAGACCAGTTTTTCAGTACCGCCGTGTCCTACCAACTGAACACCTGCCATTATTTCAGGGATCATGTTTTTCTCCATTGTTATCAATTCTACAGTTGAAAACCAATCCACACTAATATGACAATATTGGTAATAAATTACAACCGATAATGTCATCATTTAGGCAAAGTTGGCGCATCCTACGACTGACTTATCTTGGAGATGTGATCCTGGATTTGGCATGACAGCGTGAGTGCCATGCTATCAAAGGCATATCTATTCTGACCATGTCCATGCGTGTATTTCAATTCCGCCAAAATACTCAGTCATTCAGGTCGTCGGATATATCAAAGGGATGAATGTAATTTATATTGCACGGGCATTTAATCATCGTTCCCGCAGTATTACGAGGGGGGGGGTATTCTCAAGCGAGGTTCCAAACTTATGCACTATCATTTCTGAGAAATTTCAACCTCGCCGGTATCACCATTAACCTTGATCCAATCACCTGTTTTTATCACTTTGCACGGATCTATTTCAGAAAAATCAACAACCATCGGACTCCCTACCACTACCGCGGCGACTCCAACCCGTGAATCGATCTGAGTGACGACCCAACCAGCTGGCTTTACACCGTTAATCATCGCTGAATTAAAATGCCCCGACCAACAATTTGATCCCTTTGAAGACGGAATGACCAGAACACGCCCATTTATTGAGGTGCCTTCCTCAACATGCCCTTTTTCGATGATAACCCCGGTGATTTCATCGATACCGGCCCACCCTTGGATGCTGTCAGGACAGACGAGAGCCTCACCTTCAGCAATACCTTTGATCGCACCACGCCCCTTGAGAACTGTTTTCATCTTAAATATCCCATTTCCCAGAAAGAGCAGCGTCAATACACCGATATTTATCCCCATAGTAGACAGCAGCATTCGTCATCGAACGAATATAGTGAGCTTGCTTGGCACCATCGAGAGCAACACCTCTGCTGCCCTTCATGATAGATTCACCTACCATTATCGGACAAGAACTTGTCATTATCCGACCACCAGCGTTTTCGATTACATTGAGATGGCCGCTAACACGTGCCATCTCTTTAATCGGATATGCGGTCCATATATGAAATCGAACCCCCTTCATGATGTTCTTGCCAAGAAGATAATTTGCAACATCCTGAATTTCTTCAAGCGTATAATGAGGGCAGCCAAGAGAGACAAAATCAACGGGGCCCGGGGTATCATCACACAGCATGGCCAGAGATTCTTTGTAGTCTTCTTCATTGACGTTGAACGTGCCAGCAACCCCCCGGCCTCCCGTTGCCATATCCATAGTCTGTCCTTCAGGGGTCATCCCGAGGATATGACACATAACCGCACCACTGGTTGTTGCAATACTTGCAAACAGCTGTTTAACTTCAACTATCGTCGGATAGCCAAAGTCACCTGTAATGACAGGAATACCTCCTGCGGGGAGTATTCTGCCAATCGTGTAGCCAATCACATCCCAATCCATGGCCGACTGGGCAGAACACTCAATTTTGAATTCATGGGTTGCATATCTATTTTCAGCGCAATGAAGGCCCCACTTTGGGGTCCTGCCGCAAATTGCCGACCAAGCTGCGGCTTCGACACCATCGGGGTTACCACAAGCGCCAAGAAGCGAATTGCAAAACATCGCATTACTTGACTCCGTAGTCACGAAGTGCTCACCCTTTAAAGGTAGCCAACCAAGGAGATAAGGAGCACAAGTGCTCGCCATACTAACCCCTGCTGCCCGGGCAATTTCCAGAAATCTGGAATTTTTATCGAAATATTCTTTCGTCAATCCGACTTCTTCGTAGTCCTCCGAATCACAGTTTTCAGTACAGGTCACACAGAAGCATGATTCAGAAAACTTATTATGATTAATATCGAGAACTTCATCGGTACACATATAAACACGGGAAAAAATTTTATTATAGTCATCTGATTGGATGTGATTGAGATAAGGCTGTGCTCCTAAACCGAGAGTTGCTTTTGTCACCCTACAGAGTTCTTCTGCTCCAAGGACCTCAGCATAGCGAATAATGTTCTCTAGCGCTTTCTGCTGTAATCGTCCTTTGCCGCCCCGGAGAATATTTTTTTCGTTATCTGTTAATTTAACCACAATGCTACTCCACATTCTGCATAGGATAATTGCCTTACAAAGTAATATAGCATGCTTTTGAATTCAGCTCGGTACAATCAAGCCATGAATATCACAATACAGACACTCACTTAAGAATTTGAGAAATTAAAGTTTATGACTCATGAAAACCAAAATAATATAAACTATTTGGGGCGAAAGTCGAACCCCCTGGAATCATTCAAAAGAGTTGATTTACCACTTTGAAAGATGTATTTTAGCGTCCACAGTGATACAATTTCTTAGATCTGTTAAAAGAATAACTTGATATCTCCGGCAGTAGGTGCAGATACGCTGGCATAGATTCATATATAAAAAGTATTCATATCTCGCAACTTTATTAACAGAGGAGAAAGTTGAAATGGCATCTTATCTGACCGGCAGTATTGAACTAGTTGGTGGTATTCTAAGTGAGCGCTTTAGTAAGAGAGGCAAACTGTTCAATGACCCCATCACAACTCTGCAGATTTGTCAGCACATCATCAAAGTAGGTATTGAAAAAAGTGAATACCTTCATCCGAAAAGAAAAAAAGCCCTCAAAATCGGAAGAGATATTTTTCAAGCTCTTAATCTTTATTCCGGTGGGCAACAAAACGAAGCAAGGCTACAAGTAGAAAAGATTATCGCTTCAATTGCGAAAATTGGGCCGACGATCGAATGGCCAGACACGGTTAAAAAAGCTTACACAAAGTTTGCCAAAAGTTTCCCCACCTCCTTCGGAAAAGGGGATCTCCCCAAAGCCCTGAGCAATATTGAGAGTTTTGCTGCGATCTTAGAAGAAGGAAAGGATAACCCCCATATTTTTGCACTTAAAAACGTTTTAATGGATCTGCATGTTGTTGTTGAAGATCAGAACCCGACTGGAATTGAGGAGGCCTTTTACAGCGTAATCGATTATTATTACCTGCCCAAGGAAGAACCCAGCCTTGTCAGTACCTGAACTGCTCTGTACAGCTCACTGTAGGGTTCCAGCAATGGATGAATAATAAAAAAGGGGGCAGATCGTTTTATCGATATTGCCCCCTTTGAATTATCTGCTGAACGCTTGTGACTTGAGTTTTCCGGTTATCAATTAAAAACTTTTGAGGACGCCTTTGTATTTAGATACATATTTACAAATCCTGCAAGAGTGATAAAAAACTCAAAGATAATAATCTCAAAATAACCTATAAAGTATCCATAAAAGCCCCAAGATATTGAGGATAATATGAAAAAAATCTTTACATTCTTTGGCTCTTTTACATAAACAGCTACAGTAATAAAAGTAAGTCCCAGCAAGGAAAAGATATCATAGAAGCCCTTCCAAAAATGAAAGATAAGAATAGATGAAATAAACCATAAAAAGACACCTATGGTTTTAACCTCTACAAAATTCCTTCCAAAAAAGGTTCTAACTGCGGTAATTAGCATAGCAATTAACCCGGAAGTGGCACCCTGAACAAAAAAGGCCAAAACCCAAGAAATATCCGCCACTAACTTACAAAGTAGTATATTCTCTCTAGTTTTTAAAAACATGCAAAGAACAATGAGTATCGTTGCTAAAAGGCCAAATGCAAATTCTAAAGTGTATATATCAATCATATTGGCATCTTATTTTGAAAAAACAGACTGTTGATTTTTTTTGCTAATTTTTATTCTTCAATGAGCCGATAAGATTCAAAAGAGGACATTATGGGAAAAGATATTCTTAAACTTTTATTTCTAGTCATTGTTGTCAGCGTCATTATCTTTGGACTTTACATCGCGGGTAAATCAGTTGACAACCAGAGCAAGTACCAACACCCGATCACAAAGCCGGGGGCAAGCTGGTAATTATCAGAGCTTCACCTCTCAGAGCCAGAATAACCACTCAATGGTGCGCTGCGAGTCGGTTCAAACAAAACATGCTCCAGACATTTGAACCCTCGCTTTTCTCGATTTACTTCGGATTAATCAAATAACCAAACAAGGCAGGGCTAATGTTATCTTTGACACCATTCTTTTAAAAAAAATATAAAGTGAGTTCCGTTAAAAACAAATTGAGCTGGTTAAAACCACAACCAGCTCAGCCTCAACTTCAGAATATAGACTTTAAATGGCAACAAGAAAAGATTAATTTTGCCGACGATCTATTCCTGTAAAGTCGCCCCTATTTGCCCCACGCACCGGATCGATACCGACCTGAACCCAGCCATTAGAACGTTCGAATTTCTCGATTTGCTTCGTATTAATCAGAGTACCAAGCAAGGCGGGACTGATGTGATCTTTGACACCATTTTTATAAATGACATTAATTTTTACTTTCTGCCTGAAGTACCCCATACTTTGACCTCCCTTCTGAAGATTCATACATTAAATGATAGCTGAGGAATCCACAAATAGCAAGCAATGCGGGATACTTTCTTTTATTTATTAGTCACTTAGAAATCACTTTTAACTCCCTCAAAGGGGCATAGGGGAGGGAAAGCTTTATGGGGCCATAAGTTCAGATGCAATAGCTGACATAAGTCGCTCTACAATCAGAAGATGGGTTGTTTTTATGTCCTCCAGTTCAAATAAATCAGAGAAATCGATGGGCTCGCCAAAACGGATACTCCCCTGCTGTCCTGCTTGCAGAAATTTCCATCCATTAATTCCGGATAGAGCTGTTGGAATAACCACCGGGTGATGTTCATAAATTAATTTTCCGACACCACGATTACCTGTCCCAAGTTTTCCGTCTTTATGGCGGGTTCCTTCAGGGAAAAGCATGACCTTCTGGGTTTGCAGCAGAGTCCCCAAATGCCTGCCTGCGCGAACATCACGGCCTCGTTTAACCGGAAAGGCACCCCATGAACGATAAATGGCCCCAATCACTGGATTGCGAAACAATTCCTCCTTAGCTGGAGCCCAAACCATCTGCCAAGGATGGGTTTTGAGCACCGCAGCTGGAATAAAGACTGTATCATACGCAGAGATGTGGTTTGAGGCGATAAGCACGCCACCACGGGCAGGGAGATTTTCCGCGCCAATAATTTGAAATCGATTTAATAAAGTTGCGTAAGTGCGGATCACAGCAGAGCTGATAGTCACCCAAAAACGACGGAAAAACGGAACTTTCAAGGTTAAACTCCTTAATAATTACGACTGTGATGAAATTAGACCTTAGATAAAACCCTTGCAGCTATTACCAACATCACTCATTATATTTGTTGTTTCACTCTAGCATGAATATACACAATTTTGCCGAAAAGGATATTTGATTATGGGTTGGTTATCAGGAGTTATTGGTGGAGGTCTGGGCGCAATGATTGCCGGACCCTTTGGTGCTATTATGGGGGCGGCCATTGGTGCCAGTATGGGGAATACGCAGAAAATGCCCCAAGCGGGGAGAGGATTTAACCCCTCTCAGCAACGGCAAGCTATTTTCTTTACAGCTGCTTTTTCCATGGTTGGAAAGCTCGCTAAAGCTGATGGCCGGGTTTGCCCCGATGAAATTGCTGCCATTGAAAAAATATCCAAGGAGGCTCTGGGCCTAGACAAACAGACCCGGGACTATGCCATCAACGTTTTCTCTCAAGCCAAAGACAGCTCCGAATCTTTTGCCGATTACGCCCGGCAGTTTGGTGACCTGTTTGCCCAGGATCAGCAACTCTGCAATTTCATGATGAGTTTTCTGTTTGAAGTCGCGATGGCTGACGGTGAACTCCACCCTCAAGAAGAGAACATGCTGCTGGAAGCCAAAACAGCCTTCCGGCTTTCTGAAAGTATTTATCAATCCCTGCGTAGCCGCTACGTCGGGCTTCACTCTTCCAGTGTCAGTCTGAAAAAACATTACGAAAATCTTGGTATCTCCAGCTCTGCAACAACCTCAGAAATCAAAAAAGCCTACCGTCAGAAAGCAACTGAGTTCCATCCTGACAAGATTGAAGGGAAAGGGTTGCCACCCGAATTCATTAAATTTGCAAATGACCAACTTGCAGAGATTAACGAATCATATGATACAATCATGGCAGCACGAAAATAAAAAAGGATCCCTATGCCAGAGTTGACCCAGCTGGATGCCTGGAAACGCCTCCAAGCCCATTACCCAAACATTGAAGCTATGCATATGCGTGATATGTTTGCTGAAGATACACAGCGATTCGAAAAGTTTTCACTAAAATTTGACGAGATCCTGTTTGATTATTCTAAGCATCGTATCACCCCCACCACCATGGAATTGCTTGTTGAACTCGCCCAGAGAACAGGTCTACAAAAAAAAGTAAAGCAGATGTTTTCCGGGGAGCCAATCAATACGACAGAACAACGCCCAGTGCTTCACATTGCTCTTCGCAACCGCAGCAACCGCCCAATTCTGGTTGCTGGCCAGGATGTCATGCCACAGGTCAATAACGTGCTGGGAAAAATGCGCACATTTTCCCAAAAAGTGCGCGATGGGCTCTGGCTCGGAGCCACCGGACAGCCCATAACCGACGTTGTTAATATTGGTATCGGTGGTTCCGATCTTGGTCCATTGATGGTGACTGAAGCATTAAAACCTTATGGACATAAAAGGCTCAACGTCCATTTTGTTTCCAATGTCGATGCCACTCATCTGGTTGAAGTTTTGAAACTGGTCAAGCCTGAAACCACGCTGTTCCTGATCGCATCAAAAACATTCACCACCCAGGAGACCATGACAAACGCACATTCTGCGAGAGCCTGGCTGGTTAATGCCCTGACTGATGAAACTGCTGTTTCCCGACACTTTGTTGCCATCTCTACAAATCGACAAAAGGTCACTGAATTTGGTATCAATCCAGACAACATGTTTGAATTCTGGGACTGGGTTGGAGGACGCTATTCGCTTTGGTCTGCTATTGGTTTATCCATTGCCCTCTATATCGGCATGGACAACTTTGAGGAACTACTCACCGGGGCCCACCGGGTTGATGAACACTTTCGAGAGGCTCCCCCGGAAAAAAATATCCCGGTCCTGATGGGTCTGCTTGGGATCTGGTACAACAATTTTTTTGGAGCTGATTCTCACGTTATTCTCCCTTACGACCAATACCTTCACCGGTTTCCAGCCTACTTCCAACAAGGGGACATGGAGAGCAGTGGCAAAGGAGTCACTCTTTCCGGTAACCCGGTCAACTACTCAACCGGTCCGATTATCTGGGGGGAGCCTGGTACCAATGGGCAGCATGCATTTTACCAGCTTCTGCATCAGGGGACCAAATTGGTTCCAGCTGATTTTCTTGCAGCAGTCGAGAGTCAGAACCCGCTCGGAGTGCATCAGCAGATCCTGCTGTCCAACTTTTTTGCTCAACCTGAAGCCTTGATGCGAGGAAAAACCGTTGAAGAAGCACGCATGGAGCTTGAGAATGAGGGGCTAGATCAAAATAGACTTGAGCAACTCCTACCCCATAAAGTTTTTCCCGGAAACCGACCGAGCAGCTCCTTTCTTTATCCCAAACTGACACCAAGGACCCTTGGCTCCTTGATTGCCCTTTACGAACACAAAATTTTCACCCAAGGGGCCATTTGGGATATCAATCCTTTTGATCAATGGGGAGTCGAACTTGGTAAACAATTAGCCAAAAAAATCCTTCCGGAATTGGGGCAGAGCAACCCGGTTATCAGCCATGATTCTTCGACCAATGGTTTAATTAATTATTACCGGACCCAAAAAAAATCTTCGCTGTAACTATGGATATCAAAATGGTGGTCACCGACCTTGATGGGACATTGGCAAGGTCGGACTCAAGTATTTGTCCAGTTGATATTGAAACCTTGGAAAGAATCGGCGATTCAGGTATCTGTCGGGTGATCGCCACCGGTAGAAGTTATTTTTCTGCTTGCAAAATTTTGACCCCAGATTTTCCAATTGATTTCCTGGTTTTTTCTTGCGGTACTGGAGTGATGGATTGGAAGACCAAGGAGATCATCAACACTCAACATCTGCCCAAAGATAAGGTTGAAAACATCGCCAAAGTATTGCTTGACCATCGGGTCGATTTTTCAATCCAGGATAAAATCCCCGACAACCACTACTTCAGCTATATCCTGCACAACAAAAACAACGAGGATTTTAAGCGTCGTCTCGCCATTTATGACGGCTATACCCGCCCACTTGATATCAGTAAAATTGGAGAAGCCTCCCAAGTGATCGCCATTCTGGGAGAAGACACCGACTGGTTCGACGAATTAAGTGGAATGTTCACCGATGTCAAAGTTATCCGGGCAACATCACCTCTGGATGGGAAAACCCTGTGGATGGAGTTTTTCCCCCAGCATGTTTCCAAATCCTATGGCATCAAATACCTGTGCGAGCTCTTGAACATCAGCAGGGATCAAACTGTCGGTCTCGGAAATGATTATAACGACCTGGATTTACTCAGTTATTGCAAATACAGTTTTGTCGTTGATAACGCCCCCGAAGAACTCAAAAAGAAATACCCGGCCGTGGCATCAAACGATATGAACGGATTGACCCATCTGGTCAACAAACTGATTCGTTCGTCATAACCCTCTACATAGAACCCGAAAAAATATAATTCTTCATCATCTCAGTATTTTAGCAGCTCTCTACGATTGCAAGATTGCCTGCAATTGGGTATGCTTTTTACTATTATCGGTCAAGAAACAGATCTGACTCTGCCCCGAGGCCAAACTTCCAAGCCTTTGTCTAAATTGGTGTTCATTCGAAACATTGGATGAACAGAATGACTTCTCTATATAAAGGAGATATTAGATGAAAAAAATCATGATTGTCCTGGCAACTGTGCTATTGGCAACAACAATGTTCACCACCGTTGCTGCAGCAGAAAAGGTCCTCAGAATCGGGATTGCAAAAGAACCGGCCAATCTGAACCCTGTTCTGATTCAAGGTGTTTATGGCGAATCGGTTGCCGGGAATATTTTTGATACTCTCGTTTCTTTTAAAGAAAGTGCCAAAGAGGCTGCCCCACTTTTGGCCGAAAGTTGGACAATTTCCAAAGATGGCAAGACTTACACCTTCAAATTGCGTCAGGGAGTCACATTCCACAATGGTGATAACTTCACAGCCAGTGATGTTAAATACACCCTTGAAGCCATCATGGATGAGAAAAATGCATCTCCAAGTGCTCAATTTTTTAAACCGGTTCAAAAGATTGAAACCCCAGATCAATACACCGTTGTCATTACTCTGACAGATCCTTATGCTCCGTTCCTGTTGGCCCTCGGAAGCCACACAGCTGGAATCATGCCTGAAAAAGCAGCCAAAGCCATGGGGATGGAAAAATTTGATCGTGCTCCTATCGGCACCGGTCCATTCATGTTCACCGAATGGGCCCCTGATGACAAAATTGTGCTGACTAAAAACAAAAATTACTTTATTGCCGAGCCTAATATTGACAAAGTTGTCTTTCGTCCGATTCCAAAGCCAGAGACAATGGCTGCCGAGCTTCTCTCTGGTGGGCTGGAGGTCGGCTCAGAGCTTCTCCCTCAGGATATTTCCCGGATGCAGCAAGAAGGGCTGGTCGTTAAATCAGTTCCTGGTCTGACCTCGCGTTATATCGGCTTCAACGCCAAAAGAAAGCCTTTTTCCGACCTCCGTTTCCGTCAAGCGGTGTATCACGCGGTACCATTTGAGCAGGCTATTCCGGGAATTTTCCGTGACGCAGGCGACCGGGCCTACTCATGGATTCCCGTTGGTGTTCTTGGTGATGATGTCGAATACATGAAAAACCACACATTGCCTTACGATCCTGCCCGGGCCAAAGCTCTTTTTGCCGAACTTAAAAAAGAAGGTGTTATGCCAGATAACTTTGAGTTCACAATCTACAGCCCACAAGATCCCCAGCGGAAAAAAATCGCAACTGTCGTCAGTACTCAATTGCGTCAGTTTGGCATTACCGTTAAAGTTGAGACCCCTGAATGGGCCACCCTCTTTCCAATGCTCAAAGCAGGAAAGTGCGATATGTATGCCATGGGGTGGGGTTCTGTCCCGGATCCAGACCGCTGGACTTACAAGATTTTCATTCCTGATTCAAATATGAACTTTTCTCAATATAGCGACCCACTGGTCACAGAGGCACTGAAAAAAGGCCGCACCCTCAGCGATCCAGCCACACGGGCCAAACTTTATCAAACAGCCATGCGCAAAGCTCTGGTTGAAGATTACATCCATATTCCGGTTGCCTTCCTCAAAACGACCATTGTCACAAGTACAAAAGTAAAGGGGCTAGAACCTTCTCCTCAGCGTTATATTCATCTGGTCACAGAAAAGAGAAATGTTGATCTGAAGTAAAACAATAAGGAAATGACCTGTCCGGCGTAGAGCTTCTACGCCGGATTTTTCTTGGATGAGGCTATTGTGCTTACCTACGCGATCCGCAGGCTGTTACTCCTGATACCCCTGTTGCTATTTGTTTCCCTGTTTGTTTTTGCGATTCTCAAACTGAGCCCCGGTGATCCTGCTACAGCACTACTTGGTGATCAGGCAACGGAGGAAGCAATCGCACTGGCCAGAGCTAAGTATGCGCTTGATCAGCCCTTTTACACGCAATACTTTCATATGATGGTTAACTTTTTCAGCGGCGAATTACAGTCAATTTTTTATAAAGGCAATGTCCTCTCCATTGTTCTGCAACGACTGCCGGCCACTCTGGAACTGGGATTTCTCTCTCTGCTCATAGCAGTTGTCATATCGATTCCAGTAGGGATTATTTCGGCCGTCAAAAGAAATTCTTTTTTCGACTATGCCTCGATGTCGATAGCTATGTTTGGTGTTTCAATTCCGGTTTTTTTTACCGGAATCCTGCTGATCTACTTTTTTGCCGTAATCCTTAAAATTCTGCCAGCCTCCGGTTACGGAGGTCACATATGGACGATTGAGGGTTTGCGGCACATGATTCTACCAGCACTATCCCTATCGTTTGTGCTGATGGCATCGACAACCCGCCTGACCCGTTCAGCTATGCTTGAAGTGATCCATCAGGACTATATCCGTACTGCCCGGGCCAAAGGGGTCAGTCGCTTTGTCGTAGTCATGTACCATGCCTTTAAAAATGCCCTGATCCCGATTACAACCAACATAGGCAACCAGATCGCCCGAATGTTTGCCGGAGCGGTTTTAACTGAAACTGTTTTTGCCTGGCCTGGAGTTGGTCGTCTCGCCGTCAATGCTATCTTCCGTCGTGACGAACCGCTGGTTTTCGGCTGCGTTCTTCTTATGGCTGTGGTTTATGTGGTTATCAACCTGTTGGTTGACTTGATTTACGGTTTCCTCAACCCGCAGATCAGCTACGACTAGGAGAAAACGATGCTGAGAATAATCCTCTTGATCAATTTTCTCCTGCTGGCTCTGTTTGCCAGACACGCAACAACAAATACCGACACGCTCATATCCTACACTGTCTTTGTTGCCGCAACTTTGGTTCTGACCACCATCGAATTCATCCGTTACCGGCGGAGAAAAGTCAGAGGACAGGGGATTCGAACAGCTTGGGATTTAATGTGGCGCAAACTGAAAAGAAATAAATCGGCCATGGTCGGCATGTGGGTCATCTGGGCTCTCTGCTATGTTGCCATTCTGGCCCCATTTGTCGTTCCAGTTGATCCCTATACTATGGACTGGGGATCCCTCTCTCTCGGCCCAGGAAGCGTACACTGGCTCGGGACCGATGAAATGGGTCGAGACACGTTAGCCCGATCGATTTACGCAACGAGAATTGCAATGGGAATCGGCTTGATGGCCGTGGTTCTAAACACCGCAATCGGTACAAGTCTAGGGTTACTGGCTGGATATTACGGCGGTAAAACGGATAACTTTATCATGCGACTGCTTGAGTTCTGGAACTCCATCCCCTTTATTCTGATGGCTATCGCACTGATGGCGGCTCTTGGGAGCGGCCTTTTCAACTTGGTCCTGGTTGTCAGCCTAACGGGCATCCTCGAATTTGCCCGGATCATCAGAGGTGATTCCCAGCTCTTAAAAAAGGCTGATTATGTCAATGCTGCACGGATCATGGGGATACCCAACCGACAGATTCTCAAACGCCATATCCTGCCGAACTGCCTGTCGCCCATCATCGTCATGGCCACCCTGCGTATTGGCGAAACAATTCTGACCATTGCCGGGCTGTCCTTTTTAGGTCTGGGAATTCAGCCGCCGATGCCAAGTCTGGGAAGCATGCTAGCGAATGGACAACAGTTTCTCTACGAAAATATTACTATGTCAATTGTCCCTGGGACGGTTATTTTACTGATTGTCCTGGCCTTCAACCTGTTTGGTGACGGACTGCGCGATGCTCTCGATTCACGTATTACGCAATAGAGGTTATTTTGGATTCTGATATTTTATTGGATGTCATCGACCTGCAGACCACCTTTACCACGGAAGAAGGTGTTGTTAACGGCTGCAATGGTGTCAGCTACAGTTTGAAAAAAGGGGAGACCCTGGCTGTCGTTGGTGAATCGGGTTCAGGTAAATCAGTCACAGCTATGTCAATCTTGCGCCTGATCCCTGAACCCCCAGGAAAAATCGCCCGTGGCCAGATTCTGTTTAATGGAGTTGACCTTGTCAAAGCCTCCGAGCGCGAGATGCGCAAAATCCGTGGCAATGAGATTGCGATGATTTTTCAAGAACCGATGACTTCCTTGAACCCTGTCTTAACCGTCGGACAGCAGATTGGCGAATCGCTCAAACTCCATGAACAGCAACTGTCTGCAACGGAAATCAAGCAGAGAATTATTGAAATGCTCAATCTGGTCGGTATCCCCTCTGCAGAACAACGCTGCAACGAATTCCCCCATCAGCTTAGTGGCGGTATGAAACAACGGGTCATGATCGCCATGGCCCTGGCCTGCAACCCGCGAATTCTGATCGCAGATGAACCGACCAGCGCCCTCGATGTAACTATCCAGGCTCAAATTCTAAGCCTGATCAAAAAATTACAGCAACAGTTGGGAATGTCAGTCATCATGATCACCCACGACCTGGCGGTTGTCGCAGAAACGGCTGATTCTGTTGCTGTCATGTATGGTGGACGGATTGTAGAATATGGAGCCGTTGATGAAATCTTTCATCAGTCTAAACATCCCTACCTGGATGGACTGAAAAAATCAATGCCACGACTGGATATAGAACAGGACGAGCTTTATACAATCACAGGGATGGTACCCAACCCTCTCGACTTTCCGGAAGGTTGCCCTTTCCGCTCACGCTGCCCACAAGAGATGGACTGCTGTCAAAATGAACCTCCGGCGATCTTCTTTTCAGACACCCACTACGCTCGCTGCTGGGTTTATGCCGACGGAGGTCATAGTGGTTGATCAAGTGATGCTCAAGGTTGAGGACCTTAAAGTATATTTCCCTGTCAAAAAAGGTTTGCTAAAGAAAACGGTTGGCCACGTTAAAGCGGTGGATGGTGTCAGCTTTGAGATCAAGAAGGGGGAAACTTTCGGCCTGGTAGGTGAGTCGGGTTGTGGGAAAACAACCATTGGAAAAGCAATTGTCCACCTGGAACCCTCTTTCTCAGGAAAAATCTACTACAAAGGTCAGGAGATCACCAACCTCAGCGAGACAGAGATGCGTCCACACCGGGCGACAACACAGATGATCTTTCAAGATCCCTATTCTTCACTCAACCCACGCATGACTGTCGCCAACATTATCGCAGAACCTATCCGCTTTCATCGTCCAGATGCCGACATCACAGCAGAAATCACTGCTTATCTGGAAATGGCCGGACTGCGGAGAGAGTGCATGTTGCGCTATCCGCATGAATTCTCTGGCGGGCAACGCCAACGCATTGGCATTGCCCGCGCTCTGGCTTGTCAACCAGAAATTATTATTGCTGACGAACCGGTTTCGGCACTTGATGTTTCCATTCAATCTCAGATCATCAATTTGATGAAAAAACTGCAACGAGAACTGGGTCTGTCTTATCTGTTTATTGCCCATGACTTGTCTGTCGTCAAACATATTTCTGACCGCATTGGTGTTATGTACCTTGGTTGCCTGATGGAAGTTTCTGCGACCAAAGAACTGTATAACAATCCACTCCACCCTTACACTCAGGCTCTTTTTGCCAGCGTACCGATTCCCGATCCACGCAAACGTTCAGAAAAGGTGCCATTGCAGGGTGAGATTCCATCACCACTCAATTCACCTCCTGGTTGTAAATTTCAAACCCGCTGCCCTTATGCAACAGAACTTTGCCGTACAACAGTTCCACAGCTGGAACAAGTCAGAGAAGACCATTTTGTTGCTTGTCACCACTGGAATGATCTTCATAAAAAATGAACAGGATATTTTTATGAAACCTATTGTTGGGATAACAACGAGTACAGCACAAATACATAAGCGGACTTACAACCAAGTCACCAATTATTACGATCATTCCATTGAAATGTCAGGAGGGCTTCCTGTTCTTCTACCCATTCTCCAAAATATCAATTTGGCAAAGGAGTTAGCCGACCAACTTGACGGACTCATTATTTCTGGTGGGGATGAAGACATAAACCCAGAAGCCTACGGGGAAGTTCCAAAACAATGTACCTGCCAGATTAATACGATCCGCGACGCATGGGAATTCTCCCTCTATCGACATTTCAAAGAAGCGGGCAAGCCAATTTTGGGAATCTGTCGTGGCTGTCAGATTATTAACGTTTTTGAAGGGGGAAGTCTTTACCAGAATCTGTGTAATCAGGTACAAAGTTGCTACAATCACTACACAGGAAACAAACTGATGTGCGAACTCTATCACGACATCAAAATCGTTCCAGACAGCAAACTACACAAAATATTTTCCACTGATGTCCTGACGACCAACTCTTTCCACAATCAAGCCGTTAAAAAAATCGCATCCGGTTTCAAGGCATCCGCTTATTCTGAGGATGGAATTATTGAAGCGATAGAATCGGAAACAGCTGCGTTTATCGTCGGAGTACAAGCTCACCCTGAAGCGCTGACAGATGCTTACCCCCATTTCATCAAACTTTTTCAAGCCTTTATTGAAGCTACAGGAAAAACAACGTAGAGCCTGCAATATAGCCAACCATAATGCCAGATACACTCAATTTTCCGGAGATCAATCAGTGTAACTCTCCAGGCGGATAAACAATCATTTTTTATAGTGATTAAAACTACCTGAATATACAGCTACTTGCCGAGGTTTAGCTCTAATTCCTAGTTAAAAAGCAAATATATTCTATGCATTGAATTGATTTTCTCCATATTTATGACTACAATATAAGAATAATTCTTATTTGTGAAAGGAGCGAATATGTCTGAAGAACAAGCAGCAGGCTGTAGCAGACCAGTTGCCGCAGCCCCTGTCAATGAAGCACCTCAAACTGAAGAGACGGAACAACCCATCACCGTCAAAAAGGAGTTAAAAATGGTTCATGTAGGTGAAAAAGCACCGGATTTTGTTGCACCAGGTTTTCATAAAGGTGCATTTCTCGACGGAGTAAAACTTTCAGATTACGCGGGAAAATGGCTTGTCCTCTGCTTTTATCCCGGTGACTTCACTTTCGTCTGAGCGACTGAACTCTCGGCAGTTGCCGAGAAATACCCTCAGTTCCAAGAACTCGGAGTTGAACTTTTATCAGTCAGTATCGATAGCATGTTTACCCATAAAATCTGGAATGATCAGGAACTTTCCAAAATGGTTGACGGTGGAGTTCCTTTCCCTATGCTTTCAGATGTCGGCGGTGATATCGGTAGACTTTATGGCATCTTCAATGAAGGGGCTAAAGTTGAGAATCGTGGTCGCTTTATCATTGATCCCGATGGCGTGATCCAGGGATATGAGGTTCTCACTCCGCCGGTTGGCCGTAACGTGAATGAAACCCTGCGCCAAATTAAGGCCTTCCAACTGGTCCGTAATACCAAGGGGGCTGAAGCAACACCTTCTGGATGGAGACCTGGCAAAAAAACATTGAAACCGGGGATTGACCTGGTCGGAAATGTCTGGAAAGAGTGGAAAGTCAGCGAAGCGGACGAATAATAAATATCTGTAGATTTTCGACTAAAAAGGCCCTGAACTCGAAAAGTTCAGGGCCTTTTTTAATGTCTATCCCAATTCATAAATATCTTTTATCCAAAAAAAAGTGTAGTATGGACTGATAATGTCAGTTTGAAACGTCATAAAACGACCACCTCTCTTCAAATCCTACGGAGATTACGTTCCCACACTGAAGACCTCGAATGTCGTTATGGATGACATGTCAATTGTCAAGCCAGCCCTGTAGATTCCGGCACTCTCCCTGGTTTTTATTGGCCATATCTTGGCTGAACCCAAACAAGGGAGTAGCACTATGCAAAGCACCACTCTTTCAGTCGGTGACCCCATCGAAGGCCGCTGCACAAAATGTCGTAAAAATACTAATCACATCATCATCACCATGGCCGAAGAGAACCCCGGAAAAGTGGAATGCCAGACCTGCTCTCGTCAGCACAAGTACCGACCACCCTCCGCACCCAAAAAACCCGCTGTCCGAAAAACCACCAAGCCTGTAGACGCCGAACGCAAAGAATGGGCGTCCCTCCAAGAAAAGATGGACGGTTCAAAAGCAAAAACCTATTCGATGACCGATACCTACAAGCTCAAAGCTCTGGTCAGCCACCCTGTTTTCGGCCTCGGCATCGTGCATCGCATAATCGGCTCACAAAAAGTTGAAGTTCTTTTTGAGGACGGCAAGAAAACCATGCGCTGCCAATAATCCTGCTCAACTGAGATTGAGCAGACGTCAAAAGAAATGAGATGAAATGACAATTTGCAGCCTGTGTGAAGAACAATCTAAAAAATCGCGGAACGGCAAGCCGCATGAACATTTAATAAAAATGGGAGATCTGCGTATTTTTAAGGGGCAAAAACCCCGTGGCTTTGAAGAACAGGATTACCAGTGCCAGACATGCAGTGAAAAATTTACCCATAGTACCGATAGCAACGATTTGGCATGGACTCTCTGGCGCGGTTAATTGCGCCGGGGGTCCTTCCCGTTTCTATTAAACGCAAAAGATTGGACAGATGTATCGATAAAAAGGGCTCATACTTCCTTAAGCCATTCTTCGAAACGTTCTCGTGCCCCTTTTGACAAAATCCGGGCAAAGGTCACCCGATCATAATTATAGAGGCAATGCCGGATTGCAGTGTAAGGGCTGAAGGTATTTTCAGGGTTTTCCTGTAAAAATTTCTCGCGATAATCTTTGACCGTTTTTAAATTCTCATTCAGGCTTTTGTGCAGATCTGCCCTTTTAAAATCACTATCCTGTTTCAGGATATCCTGGACAAAGTTGTCGACTTTGTAATCCTCAAAAACGAAATCCTTGAAAAAATGACCTGCGACACGCAAGAAATTGAAGGCGTTGATATTTTTACCGCTGGTTGTCTGCATCGTTCCACTGCTGACATCACTACTATCGGAGAGAGAATCGCTGATGGGATCGACTGTTGCCTGTTGCAATAATTCCATTGTCGCATTGCGGATTTCTTTGAATTCCCGGTCGGCCAACTCGAACAGGGCAGATAGAACATTAATTCTGCGCTTCAGATTATTGGGGATCGACTTTTTATATTTAATCTTATGATCCAGCACACTCCAGGCATCCTGAATCAAGGATCGAATCTGTACTTCAAAGGGAAATTCCCGGAATTTTGACTGGGAGTCGCCCCCTTCGATTGGGACCAGATCCATATGCAATCCCTTGTAACCGAACAAATCCTCCGTACTCTCTACAGCTGCAATCTTATCAGTGACATCAATGATCTTGTAATGCCCCTTTAACACCTCGGATACCACGGAAACCTGATCTTCATAGAGACAGACAACGCGAATGCCGATCAGATCCGAAATGTAGTCCTTGATCCTGTAAGGTTGCTCATCGGCTTCAAGTTTACCCTGGTATTTGCGCTGAAACTTTTTGATGCACTCCTCTTTATCTTTGACCCGCCCCTCAATTTTCGTGACCTCGCCGACATCAGAGGTTGCTATCAGTGTCTCAATGGCATTGATATAGGCATCTTTAGTCTCTTCTATATAAGACAGGTTATTATCATAAAATTTTCTGAACTTGCGTTTTTCCAGTTCAAAATCGAGTGAGGCCAATGACAGCTCCTTATCAGTCTATTAATCAGATATTTTATCAAGTTGATACAGATTTACACCATTCTCATAGAATACTTTTTGTGCCATGACTTCACCCAGAGTGTCAATGACCAGCAGATAGTCCTTATCAGAGTAGGATCGTGGTGCCCTGGTTGAGGGTAGATCGGTACCAAAAACGAGAGCGTCAGGATTGATCGTAATAATCTCCTGCATCGCTGTGCTGACATCGAAATCGACTCTGCCAAACCCTGTAGCTTTGACAAATGCACCTTTTTCGACAAGTGAACGTAGAGCAGGAAGCCCGGCAGATGACAAACCGAGATGGTCAATGCAAACCGCAGGAAGACCAATCAGAGTGTTATGTAATTCAGGTAAGTCCTTTGCATCCACATAGAGTTCAACATGCCAACCAACGACCTCATGAACCCGTTTGGAAAATCGTTCCAGACTTGCAACACTTTCAGAACCTCCCCGTTTTAAATTGAACCGTATGGCCCTTACCCCCGCGGTATTCAGAGTGATCAGTTCTGCATCGGAAACAGTTACTGGAAGCTGGGTGACTCCAACAAAAGCAGAACCCAGCTCCTCAAGTGCCGCAAGAAGATAGCTCTGGTCAAATGCCTGGAATGAACCCGAGACAATAACACCACCTGCTATATTATATGCACCAGTTCGAGTCAGGTAGTCCGTTACAGTAAAATTATCGGCGAGATAGCCGTGATTAGCAACCTGGGGGAATTTTTGATCAATAATATGAAAATGACTATCGAAGAGTTTAAACCGATTAAGTTTATTCATAACCGCCACGCCTTATTTTTCATTTTTACTGCTTCAGGGCATCCATTCTACCATTCTTTTCTCTATACAGCCTCCCCTTTTTCTGCTACAGCAGAGGCTCTATAACTCATCTCTGGATTTAGGAAAACAGAAATGCCTCTGCGAAAATATTCTGAGATAGTGCCGATCATTTTCAACACCATTTTGGTACTGTCAGCACTTTACGCACCTCAACCTCTGCTACCGGTATTGAGTCAGGCGTTTGATGTTAGTCGGGAAGCTGCAGCGGCGCTTACGACTGTCACCTTTATCCCCCTGGCCCTGGCTCCTCTGGCTTATGGGTATCTCCTTGAAACCATCTCCCCGATCCGGGTACTGAAGATTGCAGTTCCTCTTTTGGCAGTGACCGAACTTTGTTTTGCCGGCACATCCAGCTTTTCAGTGCTGATGACTATCCGGCTAATCCAGGGGTTACTGGTGCCAGCAATTTTGACCTCCTTAATGACCTATCTATCGGGACGGTCCTCGGCAGATACAATTCAACGCATTATGGCCATCTACATCGCAGCAACGATCTTTGGTGGTTTTATCGGTCGGGCAACATCGGGCCTGATTGCCAATCTGTTTGGCTGGCGTTTCAGTTTCCTGGCTCTGGCAATCACTCTCTGCATTGGATTTCTAACTCTGTTCCGTTTACCTGAGATAGAAGGGTTAAAACCAAGCCGGCCACAACCAAAGGCCCTTTTAGAGGTCTTACGTAGACCTGCATTTGTATCTGTTTACCTTAGCGTATTTTGTCTTTTCCTGATATTTGCCGCAGTTATGAATTTTTTACCCTTCCGCCTCACTGACCTGAGCGACCAAGCTAATGAGCTACGGATAGGCCTGATGTATTCCGGCTACATGATGGGGATTGTGACATCTCTGGGAGCCCCCAAATTCATTGCCTGGATTAAAGGTGAGATAACAACCATTCGTGTCGGTTTCATCGCCCTCCTTTTAACCTTAATTGGACTTTCTACCAATAATATCGGGATCCTGTTTGGGATGATGTTTCTTTTTTGTGGCGCTATGTTTTTGGTCCACTCAACGGCCTCGGGACTGGTCAATCAACTCGCGGGGAACCAGTATCGCGGTCTGACAAATGGACTTTATGTCGCCTTCTACTATGCCGGGGGGAGCATTGGCTCATTTGCTCCAGGAATCATTTATCGCCACTTTGGCTGGAATGGCTTCCTTATTTTATTGGCACTGGTCTGTTGTACAGGTTATATCTGTATCCACAAAGTCCGGCTCCGGACGAAAGATCTTTAACCATTTCCGTCTGACTCGATGGATTCAGAACAAAACAAGGCTTGCAAATGTTATTACCCGGTTACCGTTATGAATTGAAGGTCAACAGTATCACCCCTAAAGGGGCCTGGCTTGATGCTCAAGAGGAACAGATATTTCTGCCTCTCCGTGAGTGCCCGGACGGGATCAATGCAGAAGAGACCGTTGATGTTTTTCTCTATCTTGATCGGGACAACAAACCCAAAGTCACCACCCGGATGCCCTTGGCACAGGTTGGAGAATTTGCCGTGCTGAAAGTTCAAAGCATTGGCCCTCACGGAGCGTTCCTTGATTGGGGAGTAGAAAAAGACTTGCTCGCCCCCTACAGTGAGCAGGCACAAAAGATGGTCGAAGATCGAAGCTATCTGGTTCACATTTGCCATGATCATGAGAACCGTCCGATTGCCTCAAGTCGGCTGGAGCGATTTCTGGTCAAAGAAAATCGTGACCTCAGAGAAGGAGATGAAGTTGAACTTCTGATCTGGGCGTTCACTGATCTGGGAGCCAAAGTGATCGTCAATAATTATTACGAAGCCCTGCTTTATAAAGATGAGGTTCCAGCCGGATTAAAGCGGGGAGAGTTGCACACGGGTTATGTTCTTCGTATCCGTGCCGACCACAGAATTGACGTCACCCTGCGCCGCCCGGGTTTTGCAGGAATCAAAGACGCCAGAACTGTTATTCTGGATGCCCTTGAGGGGGATGGTTTCCTGGCTCTGCACGACCAGAGTCCCCCAGAACAGATCCGCAATCAACTGGGACTCAGCAAAAAAGTTTTTAAAAAAGCCGTTGGTGGGTTGTATAAAGATGGTCTGATTGAGCTCACAGATCGGGGAATAAAACGACTGAAAAAGTAAAGTGTCTACATCCGACATCAATTTTATGATCAGGACAATTTGTCCAGTGCAGCACTTATTTCCTTCGGTAGCTGTGGCCGACCTTTGTCACTCACGCCAGTTCCCGTTACCCGTGCTCGCAATACCAGTTTTTTCTCTGGTAATAGATAGATATCCTGAAGAAAACGGTAACGAAGGGGGGAAACCTTTTCCAGAATGACACCAACCATAAAATGTTGTCCGCTGCGCAATGAATACTTATAATCAACTTCTGCGCGAATGATCACTAAACTGATTCCTCGCCGGACTAACTCAGAAAATTCGAGCCCAAGCTCTTTAATAAATTCATGCCGGCAGTGTTCCAGATAATTCAGATAAACCGAATTGTTAACATGCCCTTGCATATCGCATTCATAATCGCGTACTTGAAATTCCAGTTGGAATTGGTACTGCTTCATTGTAGTCATCTCCCTGACAGTTTCAAATTCACCCAACAGACCATACAAAACTGTTTCCGCATAGCCATATCAACATCAGAAAAGCTAACATTGTCAATAAATTCCTGAAAAGGATGCAGCGTTAAATCTCCCACTAAAAAGTGTTCTTTATTGTTGACAGTATAGGTAGAGATTCTTATATTGGTTAACACAACAAGTTATGAAGGAGAATCTATGAAACTTTCAACCAAAAGTCGCTACGGCGTACGTGCTATGTTTGATATGGCCTTCCACGCTGGAACTCTGCCCGCACAAATTAAGGATATTTCTCGGCGACAGAATATTTCCCCCCGCTACCTTGAACAAATTTTTCAGGACTTGAAAAAGGCTGGATTACTGAAAAGCCGTCGTGGCCCTCAAGGGGGATATAGCTTGATGAAACCTGCTGAAGAGATAACAGTGAAAGAAATTGTCCTGGCAGCTGAAGGTGAATTATTATTAGTCAACTGCATTAAAGGCCGGCGCAAGGATGGTGAGGCTCCCCCGTCCTGTGAGTTTGATAACCAGTGCCTCACTCAACATATCTGGGTTGAAGGCAGCCGGATCCTTGAAAATTACTTTGATTCGATCACCTTGAAAGATTTGTGTGAAAAAGGTCAGGAAATGGGTCTCGAGAAAGAACTGGACCATCGCTTTATGTATTTCATTTGATTGCATATGGATCTGGATGAAAAGTATCAATATCTACAAAATATCCTGGCAAAATTTGATTCTGCCGTAGTTGCATTTTCTGGGGGGGTTGATTCAACCCTCCTTTTGAAAATTGCCTGCGACACCCTTGGAGTTAACAAGGTTCTTGCCCTGACTGCAACATCCCCAATCTTTCCAAGTTACGAAATTGAACTGAGTCAACAAATCGCTAATCAATTCGGCGTGCGACAACAATTTATCGACAGCGGCCAAATGGAGCTCGCCGATTTTGTTGAAAACAACCTGCAGCGCTGTTACCACTGCAAACACAATATGCTCAGGCTTTTCCTGCAGGCATTACCAGAGACATCAGGGGTACTGCTTGACGGCTCAAACCTTGATGATCTAGAGGATTTTCGCCCTGGTCAAAAAGCGGTGACTCAGCTCAAAATCCTTTCTCCTCTCCTTGAGGCTAAGCTTGGTAAAAAAGAGATCAGAGCATTAAGCAGACGACTGCATCTATCAACTTGGAATAAACAACCTTTCGCCTGTCTCGCCACACGCTTTCCCTATGGAACCAGAATTACCACTAAGCGGCTACAGCAGGTGGACAAATGTGAAACATGGCTGCGCTTACATGGGTTTTCACATTATCGCGTACGCTGTCATGATCAATTGGCCCGGATTGAAGTGAGTCGTGATGAAATCCCCAGATTACTTGAAAAATCGCTTCATGCTGATCTTTTGGAAACATTCAAAACGAATGGATTTGACTATGTAACCCTTGATCTGCAAGGATATCGTAGTGGCAGTATGAATGAAGTTCTATCCGAATCCAATATGTTATGGTCCTGAGACAATACAACAATGAAATTGTAATGCTATTCATGCAGGAGAAACCATGCCCAAAAGTAGCGCGTTATTTGCGGTCTGTTTTGTCGCTGGTCTGCTCGGAGCCTTGGTCAGCAGCCTTTTCCTCTGGGGGTGCAATGAATGGGGCATCACCAACTTCATCGGGGTTAAAATTGTTCAAACCCTGGAACTTACGAAGCTATACCCGCAAATGTTTATTGGTGGGTTTTGGGGATTGGGTTATTTCTTTACCGTTGGCGTTCCCCGGCACCGTCGTGGCTGGGTACGCAAAGGGCTCTGGTTTTCCCTCATCCCGTCATTAACCGCTATTTTCTATCTTTATCCCTATATTTATCATAAAGGGATGGCTGGATTAGACCTCGGCATGTTGACGCCGGTAGTTATCGTTTTATCCAATATGGTCTGGGGATTCTTTACCGGTTTTTTTGCCCGCCTGTTTTGGGGTCGCTGAAACATGTGGAAACAAATCTGTTTGCTGCTGTCCCTGCTCCTCCTACTGGCATCCCATTCCCTGGCAACAGAACTCACTGGAAAAGTTTTATGGATTTATGATGGTGATACCCTCAAGGTCGAAAAGATTGGCAAGGTTCGTCTCCTCGGCATCGACGCTCCAGAGTACAAGGCGTCACCACGAGACAATTTTTACCTGAAAAATTTCAACATTGAGGCAAATAAACTACGTGAAATCGCCCAGCAAGGAAAAAGTTACCTCCTTCGTAATGTCAAGGGGAAAAGGGTCAGGCTTGAGCTTGACCACACGCAAAAAGACAAGTACAACCGACTGCTTGCCTATGTCTATTTGCCTGATGGCGAAATGTTGAATCTGAACCTGCTGGAAAAGGGGTTGGCTACCGTGTTTCGCCGCTACAATTTTCAATATAAAAAAGACTTTTTAAAATCCGAAAAAAAAGCACAGAATCAGGCTTTGGGCCTTTGGGAATAATCGTTTCATAGTAACGTAACGTTTTTGGAGTCACTCGACCATGGAAACCCTCTCCTACTTGCAACAAGTCATCGACCAAACAGTCATGGGAATCAGCTTGCCCCGTTTTATGATCGCTTTTGCTGTTCTGTTTGTTGCTTTCATCCTTAAACGGGTTATCGCCCACATTTTTACAACAACAATCTTCAAAGCGGCACAAAAAACGTCCGGGGAAATGGATGACATTCTACTAAAAAGCCTCAATAAGCCAGCTGAATTTCTCGTTGTTATCATTGGGTTCTATATTGGCGTCGAGGTTCTTCAACTTCCGAAACAGCCAACTGATATTGACCTGATGGCCCGAAATGGTGTGCAACTCCTGCTAACCTTCAATCTTGCCTGGTTCTGCTACAACATGGTCTCACTGCTCGAACATTGGCTGAGTCATTGGGCAGGACGGACTGAATCGACTCTGGATGACCAACTGATTCCGTTTATTCGCAAAACCTTGCGTGTCTTTATTGTCTTTCTGGCTATCCTGTTTTTGATTCAAAACCTTGGCTATTCTATTTCCGGGCTTTTGGCATCACTCGGTCTGGGCGGACTGGCTGTTGCCCTGGCAGCTAAAGACAGTTTGTCAAATATTTTTGGATCAATCATGATTCTCCTTGATCGCCCCTTTATCATCGGTGACTGGATTAAGGCAGGCAACCTTGAGGGCACTGTTGAAGAAATAGGCTTCCGCTCAACCCGAATTCGTACTTTTTCCAAAACCCTGATCACTATACCCAATAGTGTCCTGATGAATATGTCCATCGACAATTTCAGCCAAATGCCAAAACGACGTATCAAGTTGACAGTTGGTGTCACCTATGACACCACCCCGGCACAAATGCGTCAGGCCGTAGCCGCTATCAAGCAAATGCTTCAGGAGCATCCAGCTATCCACCAGGAATTCTTCCTGGTGAATTTTACTGACTTTGGAGCTTCTTCTCTTGATATTATGGTTTACTGCTTTACGACCAGTACCGTCTGGGGTGAATACCTCGATGCTCGAGAGGACATCTGTCTGAAGATCATGGAAGCTCTGGCTGAAATCGGATTGGAAATTGCGTTCCCGAGCCAAACGCTGTATATGCACGATATGGATCAGGAAGACGGTGCGAAGAAGGGGTGAGATAACTGCGACAGAAGACTTTTACTGTTTTTGTCCTGCCGTCAGATAAGCATAAATAACTTCATCAAGACTGGGCTCGTTAGAAACTTTTCTTTGTTGAAATTTATCAATAATTGGTTCTTCAACAATGGTAACTGGCTCTGGGGCAGGTTCAACATACGGAGCCTCTTCCACGGGTTTAACTTCAATCTCGGATTGATCCAGAACCGGCTTCAATGGAGCTTGAGTTGCTGATGCTCCGAGTGGAATGCCAAATGCAACAATCCGATCGTCAAATTCACCTTTGGTGACACGCTTCAACATCCCTTTATGTTGCTCTTTTGCTAACTCTTCAACCACATGGTCCAGATTATCAACCTTGACAATATCGGCATAGCTGGTTTTTTGCGAAGCGATAATCGTTCCGCCATGGTAGAGCAAAGTGACAAGTTGAGGTCTATTTAACCCGCCGTCCTCCGTCTGGACATGGAAACTGACATCCTTATAATTAATGTTATGGTTAAACCCGACAATCATGACAATTCCTCAAACAGGGAGCCTGAATACAATTCAGTTTCTCATGTATACCGCAACGACCGAAGATAATTCAACAATCATCTTAAGTTATCTCAATCATTTTCAGTGGTCTCAGTATTCTGAATTATTTGTTCGATACTTAGCTCTTTTCCGTCATTATTGGTCTCTGGACGATCAGGAGAAGGGCCTGTCAAAGGGGGCTCGCTGTAACGGAAATCAGCATAAATGGGTTGATCGATACGAGCGTGACCCTTTAAAGTCTGACGCACCTCCCCTTCTACCAGAATCTGTAACTGGCGGAGGTAGGGGAAATTTTCATTTAAGCTGTTAGCCAGGCTATATATTGACAGTAGTTCCGTCAAACTTCCACCCGGATGAAAATCAACCAGGTGACGAGAAAAGTTCACTCGAACCAGATCATTCTCGACGTCAACGGCTAAAATTTGGGTTTCTTTTGGCAACACCGGAAGATTACTTTTTGAAGAACCACTGATCAAGCCCAGCAAAAGGTTATGAATACAATCACTATCATCTTCGCAAGCAGGAATTTCATATGCTTCCGGGACCAGAAATGTTCCTCCCGGTTCCGCAAAATAAAGTTGTATTTCTCTCACCGGGACTTCCTCGGTAATGACAACCCGGACTTCCTCTTCTGTTTCCGTTCCTTGCTGGAAAAACCAGCTGGCACCGTAACCAATCAGGATACCGACCAGCAAGACCCCGAACAGCCCTAGCAATAATTTTTTCATCACCACCTCACCAACGCAATCAACCGATTTCTACCTGCTCAATCTGCCCGAGACTCTTGCCTAAAAATGCCCGTCCAACTCTCTCAAAGCGGGTCGGCACATCGGTGACAAAGAATGTATGCTGACCCCTATTCTCTGGATTTTCCAGCCTATGCTCGAGGATAAGTTGTTGCACCGATTTTGCCGTTTCTGTCGCTGAATCTACCAAAAGGACAGAATTCCCAAGAACTCGCCGTAAAGTATTGCTCAAGAGCGGATAATGGGTGCAACCAAGAACAAGTGTGTCAATTTTCTCTGCCATCAATGGGTGTAGATACTCCATGGCAGTTAATCGAGCTATTTCGTGTTCGGCCCAACCTTCTTCGGCCAAAGGAACAAATAAAGGACAAGCGACAGAGCTAATCTGCGCATCAGGAACTAAAGCATGGATAGCCTCGGCATAGCGATTGCTGTTAATCGTCCCTTCAGTACCAATAACCCCTATGCGTCGATTCAAACTATCTGCTGCACGCCGGGCGCCTGGCTCAATCACGCCAATAACAGGTAATTGAAAGTGTTCCCGCAACTGGGGAAGGGCAACGGCTGAAGCAGTATTACATGCCACGACCAGAAGTTTCACCCCTTGATTCACCAAAAATTCAGCGGCCTCCAAGGCATAGCGCTGAACAGTTCCAACACTCTTGGTGCCATAGGGAACCCGGGCAGTATCACCAAGGTAAAGCAGATTTTCTCCCGGTAGCAAATGGGCAATTTCTTTAAAGACGGTCAAACCACCGACCCCTGAATCAAATATTCCTATTGCGCGATGTTGCACTGAAACTCCTGCCATGTCATTTTATAGCAAAATATTTATTGAATTTATCCTGTGAGGAAGAGGGTCATCCTAGTTAAGCAACTGGATAAAGTCAAGATTTACGGGCTTTTACCACTTTTACATCATTTTACAATTTGCTACTATTATTGTCCGTCCAGAAGCTGTTAACATCACACATTCAGTAGCCCTTATGAGGAGCCAATATGAGCTGGGAGAACATTAAACACTACCTTGATTACCTTCGGACTGATCAAGTTATGCAGCAGTTGCAAGATTGGAACGTAGGGGAATTAAGCACCAATCCCTGGTTTCTGGGCGGCTTTGCCGTTATTGTCCTGATTACTTATCTGATCGGCTGGAGAGCAATAGCCGGCTTCCTCGTCGGCATTGGCGGTTTTATTTTAGTATTATCACTGGCAATTGGCAAAGGTACCGGCGTCGAAGGGATTGCAGGAGGAGGGCTCTGGATCCTCGTTGCCGGTGGCGCTGCAGCTGTAGCTCTGTTTATCTATCTTCTCTTTATAAAATCGGAATAACCTTCATTGTCCTGGATTTTATACTTAATCTCATTTACTGGAGATATTCATGAAAAAACGCGATATATTCCTCCTCTTGGGAGCTTTAGCTCTTATCATAGTGCTCTGGATGGCCCCGGAGGAAACGACCCAGCCTGTTCCAAAGGATGAAATTCATTTAAAATTTTACGATATCGTCAAAAATGATGGGAAAAAAGCGGCCGAAAAATTTTGTGAAGATTGCCACAATGACGACAATATCCCCTTTTCCGAGGATCATCCGCCAAAATTTCGCTGCTTGTTCTGTCACAAAATTGTTCAGTAACCATCCAAGAATCAGACAAAAAAGCCACGGGATAACACCGTGGCTTTTTTGTCAGTTATCACCTGATCAAATCCCCCGAACCTGAACCTGATCAACATATTTTTCAGCCTTCACGGCCAGAGCATAAAGCTGCTCAGGCTTGTAAACATTCAGCTGTTGCCATTCCTCGATCATCGCGTGCATGGGAACATATTGCTGTAAAACCCAGAGGGGCGCACCCTGCAGCAATTCCCCCATCTCAGCAACCTCAGCTTCTGCCACTAAGTGCGGGATACAGGTCGTACGAAATTCAACCTCCACTGGTGCCTGCTTAAGAATTTGCACCGTTTTGTGCAACGCCTCAGTCTTTACCGGCATAGTATGAAGCTCATTATAGCGACTGAAGCTGGTCTTTATATCGATCGCATAATAATCGACCAGTTGCCGCTCCAGCAAAAAACTGATGACTTCAGGTGCCAGACCGTTACTGTCGAGCTTAACTTGCAGCCCTCTCTCTTTCAGCAGCGATAAAAATGCCGGCAGACCAGCATCGATGGTCGGCTCTCCGCCCGAAATTACAACCCCATCGATAAAACCCTCACGCTTTTTCAGGTCTGCCAGCAACTCATCAACCGGGTAATCAGGATAACTGTCAGGATCCAGGACCAACCCAGGATTGTGGCAAAAGGGACACGTTAAATTACAATGACCCGTAAATACCAGTGAAGCGACCCGCCCGGGAAAATCCAGTAAACTGGTCCCCTGAAACCCTTTAATTCTTATTGTTTTCAGCTTTTTTGCTCCTTGGGAGCGACAACATATTCTGATCGATCTTTGAACTCTTCTTTCTTGCCGCGGTTCCACTGCTGGACGGGTCTAAAAAAACCACACACCCGTGAATAGACCTCTGTCTTGCCATCACACTTGGTCGCCATTGTGATTCCTCCTCACTTTTCAGTTTTGTTGTTAATCCGCTTACGCTGCCTGTCCCTCTTGATGATGAGGGCAGGAAAAATGTTCCCCGGAAATATAGCCATGAACCGGACAGATCGTAAATGTCGGGCTCAGTGTAAAATAGGGCAAATGGAAATTTTCTGAAATTCTCTTAACCAACAAACGTGCGCTGCGCCAATCTTCGAGCCGCTCCCCCAAAAAACCATGAAATACGGTGCCGCCTGTGTACAGGGTCTGCATCTCATCCTGATGAGTTAAAGCTTCATAAATATCTTCTGTTGTCCCAACTGGCAACTGGGTTGAATTGGTATAATAGGGTTCATCTTCACCGGCACAGATGATATCGGGATAATTCTGTCGATCCCGGTTGGCAAGGCGGAAGCTCGTTCCCTCTGCAGGAGTTGCTTCAAGATTATAGAGGTGACCGGTTTCTTCCTGAAAAGCTTCAAGCTGTTTACGCATATACTTCAGGGTTTCCTGAGACAGGGACTGCCCTGCATCGCTTTCAATCCCTTCTCCAAACAGGTTGAGGCAGGCTTCATGCATCCCGATCAGGCCAATTGTCGAAAAATGGTTGTCCCAGAAATTACCACTGCGCTCACGGATGGCCGACAGATAAAACTTGCTGTAAGGATATAGACCTTCCGCAGTAAAACGCTCCAGTTGCTTACGCTTGATTTCCAGGGACTGAAATGCCAGCTTCATCAGTTTGCTGATGCGGACAAAAAAGTCGGCCTTGTCTGTGGCAAGATACGCAGCTCGAGGCAGATTCATGGTCACAACACCAATGGATCCCGTCATCGGATTGGAGCCAAACAGACCTCCACCACGGCGGCGTAGTTCTCGATTGTCAAGGCGCAGTCGACAGCACATAGAACGAGCATCTTCCGGGTCCATGTCTGAATTTACAAAATTACTGAAATAGGGGATGCCGTACTTCGCCGTCATCTCCCAAACCGGGCGCAGTCGCTCGCTCTCCCAGTCCAGACCTTTGGTAATATTGTAGGTAGGGATTGGAAAAGAAAAAATCCGTCCAGAAGAATCGCCCTGCATCATCACTTCACAGAAAGCACGATTCAACAGATCCATCTCGACCTGAAACTCGCCGTAACACCGATCCTGTAACTCACCGCCAATCACCACAGCCTCTTGAGCCATATTCGAAGGGACCATCATATCCATGGTGATATTGGTAAATGGTGTTTGAAACCCGACCCGGGTCGGGACATTCATATTGAAGACAAATTCCTGCAGGGATTGAAAAACTTCTCCATAGCTCAACTGATCGTAGGCAATGAAAGGTGCCAGCAAGGTGTCAAAACTGGCAAAAGCCTGAGCACCGGCAGCTTCACCCTGCAGAGTATAGAAAAAATTGACGGCCTGCCCCAGAGCGGTACGGAAATGTTTCGGCGGAGCACTCTCAACTTTGCCGTAAGCACCGGTAAATCCTTTTAGCAGCAGATCTTTTAAGTCCCAGCCGCAGCAATAAACAGATAACATTCCCAGATCGTGGATGTGAAATTCGCCATCACGGTGAGCATTGGCAATATCATCAGGATAGATTTTATTCAGCCAGTAATTACTGGTGATGTTAGCGGCAATATGATTATTAAGGCCCTGCAGCGAGTAACCCATATTGGAGTTCTCGTTAACCCGCCAGTCTTCACGGACCAGATAGGAGTCAATCGATTCGATCGATTGGCGCATGAACTCGCGGGTTTGACGCAAATTTTCGTGTTGTTTGCGATAGAGGATATAAGTTTTTGCAGTTTGTGCATGACCGTTTTCGATCAGGATTTTTTCAACCAGATCCTGCACATTCTCGACGGTTGGAACACGATCATCCTTGTAGAGGACCGAAAGGATTCCACCAACTTGGCGGGTAATATCTGCAACTTTTTCAAAATCACGACCACCAACAGCTTTTACAGCTTTGATAATAGCCTGTGAAATTTTCTCTTCTTCATACGGAACCAGACGCCCGTCACGCTTGCGAATAAACTCTACCATTGGACCCCTCCCTGCCAGGTGCAGGAGAAATATAGCAATAAAATGATCAACCCTTACCGCCGCAGAGACTAACACAAATGCCGACATCGTCCCAAGACAAAATCACAACATCTAGTATATTTTTTATTGTATCAGCACAACATGTTGTCAATCAGCTGTGAATATCTTGTGGATAGATAAAGCTAAGTTTCAATAATTACACCAGCTTTTACAGTCAAACTTAAAGTGATAAATGAACCAACGGGAAGGCACGATAAGAGGGGTTGACAGACACAACAATAAGGCTGGGAGATTAAAATACAAAAGCTCTCAGGCAGAAAATTTTTTCTCCAATAACGCAAAAAATCCTGCTGCGGTCATGGTCCGTTTTAATTTACCAAGATCGCGCTGCAAGCAATCATCGGGGATAAAGTTCAGAAGGTCCTTCAGCTTCATCAGAGCTTGCCGTTCGCCGCAAAATTTCACCAGATAGCGTGGCAGAAGATCCGCCAGCAGCTCGAAGATATCCTTTCGCCGTTGCCTCTCATCGACTTCTCCCGAAAGTTCTCCGCGAATTCGCTGAAACAGCCATGGATCAGCCAGAGCCCCCCGGCCAAGCATTAATCCAACGACTCCAGTTTGCTGCAGCAATCTCTGCCCCATAGCAGCACTGTTAATATCACCATTAGCAATAACGGGAAGACTGGTTTGACATGCGGCCTCAGCAGTTATCGCATGGTCAGCCTGCCCGGAATATTGTTGCATGACCGTCCGTGGGTGGATGATCAGATAATCAATCCCGGCCCCCTCATAAACGGGTAGCAACTCAAACAGCTGACGAAGATCACGATATCCGGCACGGCACTTGACCGAAAAGCTGCCCGAAATTGATCGCCGCAGGGCAGTTAAAATTTCAGCCAGCTTATCTGGTTCTCTGAGCAATTCACCACCTGTTGCTCCTGTCGTCATCCGACCATAAGGACAACCAAGATTCAAATTCAAATGGTGACAACCCACTTCCTGGACCTGCTTGGCAGCATCAGCCAGAGCCGAACCAGTATTACCGATCAGTTGCACGATCAGGGGAGTTTCCCCGCTATGAGCTGCAATTTCCGCCAAATCAGTTCGTGCAATTCGTTTCCTGGATTGTGTATGAACCCGCACAAATTCGGTAAAAACCATATCGGGTTGATACCGCTCAAGATAACAAGCTCGCAAAGCATCATTGGTCAAGCCCTGCATCGGTGCCAGCATCAACGGACTCGATCCCTCCGACCATGGAAGAGACATCATGATTCTCCTCGCGGAATCAGTGGGCG
>JAZBPC010000177.1:0-11256 GCA_036351455.1 Desulfuromusa sp. | reverse complement strand
GGAAGGAAATCAGACAATGGCCTCTCAAGTCACGGCGACTTCAGTTTACATCAAAAAAAAACAAAGGGGGCAAGCCTACGGTTAACTTATTTTCATTTTCCGGCACACCTGCTGATACGTTCGCCGAACATTAATATCCTTCTCCATTATAGACCCAAATCTTGAAATTGCCGTACTGACAGTGATGTAACGGTTACACTTCAAAACATAGCCTATCTCTTCCAGCGTTTTTTGACTATGCGCTCTTAATACGTACATTGCCAAATCTTTAGGAACATTGGTAACGCCACGCCGAACCTTGAACTGTTGCTCTTTGTCAATATCGTAAACGGTACATATCGTAAACGGTACAGACGGCTTGAATCACAGCCTGTCCGTCAACAGACAGGATTTCACGATTTGAAAGCTCCAGATCTTTGTGCAGGGAACCGAACTTCTCTTTGATGGTGTTGATAAAGTGCTCAGAGCCAAGTATCGAAGGAAGATTTTTCAGGGAAAAGAAATGCTCAATCTCCTCAGATTCTTCCTGGCAAACAAAATCGCGATATTCGGCAAAGGCTATATAGAATTAAAGACTCCATAGTTCAGAGCTTTGCAAACAAAGTTCTTTATCTGCTGGCGACGGATCCGTTGACACCAAATTACGGCACAGGTAACCTAAAATCAAATCGACACAGAACTGAATTGAATTGAATTATCCTGTTAACGGGTTAACCCTTTCCACAAGTCAAACAAACATTGATTGAACTCAGTCTTGAAACACTATTGCTCACTGGCGCTATCTTTCTGCTGGCAGCATTTTTTCATGGAAGTATCGGCTTCGGCTTCCCGATGGTTGCAACGCCACTGCTAGCATTGTCAACAAACCTGCAAACAGCAATCATCCTCACCTTATTGCCGACAACATTTGTCAACCTCACCAGCATTGTCAACGAAGGTCAGATTCTGCGGGCTTTCCGAAAGCATTTGCCGTTGGCGCTTTGTGCCATGACAGGCAGTGCCATCGGGACTCAGCTTCTGATTATAACCAATTCAGAGCAATTCAAAGTATTACTCGCAGTGGCGATTTTAGGTTACCTGATGATTGACAAGTTTCAAGTCAGGTTAAGGTGGGTCGAGCGTAGGCCAAATCAGTCAATGATGTTTTTTGGACTCACCGCAGGGGTTCTAGGCGGACTGACTAACGTCATGGCTCCAGTCCTGATCATCTATTCCTTAGAAGCAAAATTTGAAAAAGCAGAAATTGTTCAGTTGGCAAATATCTGTTTTCTATTCGGGAAAGCTATTCAACTGGTTCTTTTTTCCCTCAGCGGGAAATTTACCTTCAATGAGCTGATACTTTCTTCGACCATGCTGTTGTTGGTTTTAATTGCCCTGTTTGCCGGCTTTAGAATAAAGCGCCACATCCAGCAGCAAACTTATAAACAAGTACTACGTTCTTTTTTATTTTTACTGTCATTAAGCCTTTTGTATCAGGTTTTCGTTTAATACCCTTTTCTTGCCTTTATATTTCACCGTCTATTGAAGATGTTTTCGCTAGGTAGTTTACCAAGGTTGTACGTTGGCGGTTAAGATTCAACTAAAGATGACTGTCAAAAAACAGCCCTTTTACGCTTTCATATATGGCTCTTTGTCCGCACCAGTTCTGCAAGGGCCTCAAGGAAATCATCACCATCATTTAATGATGGTGCCCGACAAAAATTGACCAACCCGAGACTGGTCGCCAAATCATGGTATTGGATATCAATCTCTTCAAGTGTTTCAATGTGATCCGAAACAAATGAAATCGGCACCATAAGCACAGCACGATGACCGGCATCAGCCAGTTCATGGAGAACTTCTTCTGTTCCCGGTTCCATCCATTTGACTGGGCCACTACGGCTTTGGTAGGCAATCGACCAGTCGTAGGAACCGACGCGTTGCATCACCCCTTGCACAGTTTCTTCAACATGGCTTCGGTAAGGATCACCCCGATCGATAAATTTTTGTGGCAAAGCATGTGCAGAAAACAAAATTTGCACGTCATCCCGCATCAGGTCGTGAAAATTATCCAGCCCGGTATTAATTCGATTTGCTAAAACATCAAGATAGTTCGGCCAGTCGTACCAATCCTCTATGAACTGACATTCCAGCTCTGGGTAAACTTTAGCCGTTGCCCGCTTAAAATCATTGATGCTGCTGCCAGTGGTTGCTCCCGTATAGTGTGGGTACATGGACAGCACCACCGCCGTTTCGATCCCCGCAGCTTTGATTTCAGCAAGAACCTGCTCAGCACGTGGATGCCAGTAACGCATGACTACAAAAGGCTTGAATCTGTCTCCCAACTTTTTCGCTGTCCCCTCTGCCTGCTTTTTAGTCCATTCCAGCAAAGGCGATTTTCCACCGATGGTACGATAGTTTTCTACAACCTTCTTTGCTCGGAAATGTGAAATCATCTTGGCAAAAGGCTTCTGTAACAATGCCCCGGCAGGAAGCTGGATCAGTTCCCGGTCAGAAAAAAGATTGTACAAAAAAGGCTCAACCGCCTCCAGAGAATCGGGGCCACCCATGTTGAGGAGTATCAGCGCTACCGGTTTGGAATCGGGCATAACTCTCATCCTGTAGAATTAAAGAGAGGGCAGAATTTAATTCTGCCCTCAGTTATTGAGTTGATTTGTTGACTATACAGTCAACTATTTCTGACTGAGTCGGTGCACACATTCAACCATATGAACTGCATTCTCGGGTGGCACAGTCGGCAGAATGCCGTGCCCAAGATTGAAGATAAATCCTGGACGATCATCATTCTCATTTAGAATCCGTTGCACCTCCCGCTCGATATAATCTTTGGGTGCATAGAGAACTGTCGGATCAAGATTACCCTGTACTGCGATATCAGGACCAAGAAGATCTCTTGCTTTACCCAGATTGACATGCCAATCGAGGCCAAGGACATCTGCTCCTGACTGCTTCACCAGTTCCAGCATACCGCCGCCACCTTTGACAAAGTAGATGACCGGAATACCGTCACGGTTGAGACCATCGATCAACTGCTTGACATAGGGGAGGATATAACGCTCATAATCATGCGGAGCCAAAAGACCGCCCCAGGTATCAAAAATTTGAATCGTTTGTGCTCCAGCTTCAATCTGCATATTCAGATAGCGCCGATCCATCTCTGTGATTTTCTGCATGAGAGTGTCGTACAAGGGAAAGTCCGAATACATCATCTGCTTGAGGCTGGCGAAATCCTTACTTCCTTTTCCTTCGACCATATAGCATGCCAGAGTAAAAGGAGCACCACCAAAACCAATCAACGGCACACGGCCCTCAAAAGCGACCCGCAGACGCTTGATAATCGCTGGTACATAGGAAACAGCCTCCGCCATATTTTCCGGCACCACCAAGGCATCGACATCCGCAGCTGTACGGATCGGGTTCTCAAACACCGGGCCGGGGACAAAATCAAGTTTCATCCCCATCGGCTCGATGGGTGTCAGAATATCGGAGAACAGAATTGCAGCATCCGCATTAAGGATATCGATCGGCTGTATCGTCACTTCTGCAGCCCGGGCCGGATCTTTACACAGATCAAGAAAAGTCCCGCCACCCTTGGCACGAACATCTTTATAGCACTGCAGATAGCGTCCGGCCTGACGCATCAGCCAAACGGGAACCCGATCAACCGGCTGCCCCCAACAGGCTTTTATAAAATTGTATTCAGTGGTCATATAATCATGATCTCCTGTTCGAATCTAACGGTAGGTGCACCCCCCTTGTGGGTGCCCTTGTCTACAATTTAAAGCAAGGGCACCCACAGGGGGGTGCCCCTACAACCATTATTCTTTTGCTGCGTTCTCTGCGGCCTCTTTTTCCAACCGTCTCTGCGTCCGAGGGGGAATATAGTTACAGAAAGGTTCTTCTGCCATATAATCACCATAGACAGCGTCAGCTCTGGCGCGACAGCCCCCGCAAACGTTGATAAATTCGCACTCTCCGCACTTACCTTTGTATTTACTGAAATCCCGCAGATCATTGAAAACCTTGGAGTTAAACCAAAGTTCTTTGAATGGTATCTGCTTGACATTGCCAACCGAAGAGTGGAAATAAGAACAGGGCTTGAGATTACCAAAACAATCAATTAAACAGATTGTCTGTGCGGCAATACACCCTTTGCCACCACCGGTGGAAAAAGTTAAGCTACGGCGCTTAAAATCAACTCCTTCGGCTTTCGCCATCTGTGGCACAATTCGGTAATAATGGGGGGCACAGGTCGGACGCATTAAGATGTCATCCTCATTCTTCTCCTGCTCATAATGCCAGGCTAGAATTTCTTCATAATCTTCCGCTGACACCAATTCGTTCATAATCTCTTCGCCACGCCCTGTTGGTACAATCATGAACATGTACCAGGCTGTCGCTCCAAGACCTTTTGCAACCTTAAAGGTGGCGGCAACATCATCCTGATTTCTTTTCGTAAAAGATGAATTGATCAAAAATGGAATTCCATTTTTCTTAAGAATTTCTGCCGCTCTAATCACCCCTTCATAGGCTCCCGGGCTATTACGGAAGTTGTCGTGAATTTCCGCTGTTGAACCATCTAGCGAAAGGGAGACCATTTTGATATCTGTCGCCTTCATCTTTTCACAAACAGCATCAGTGACCAATGTGCCATTGGTCGCCATACACATACGTAAACCTTTGTCGGTTCCGTATTGAGCAATCTCAAAGATATCTTCGCGCAAGAGGGGCTCTCCCCCGGAAAGGACCAATACTGGCTTGCTGACTTCGCAGATATCATCAATCATTTTAAATGCTTCTGCAGTATTAAAGTCTCCTGCAGCCGCCGACATGTCTGAAGAGCATCGACAATGAACACAATTGAGGTTACATCTTTGGGTACTCTCCCAGGCAATCCATTTAGGGATAAATTCTTCCTGTTTGGGACTCATAGTTTCTCCTGACTGCTACTTTCAACTCTGTTTAGACCAGAGTACTACAGATATTTTATTCAGCTCAAGCATTCTCGACTAAAATAGTGGTTTTTAGTCAGATTCATTTCCTACTCGTTGGCCAAAGACAACCACACAAGTTCACCTTGCATGTAAACGGTAAACGCTTGGGGGGCTGCACTTTTAATTAATTTCCCAAGATATCCGTGGATACTGCCATCTTCGGTGAAGAGCCGATCGCTCTGTAATAATCCAAAAATCCGTGATCGCAGGATCTGGTCACAACCGGCAAGATCGACAAACAACAATGGGCCCTTGGCAACTTCTGCCTGTCTCAATGGGTCCGGAGCAATGATAAGGCCTCCCTCTAATGCTGCCGGAATACCCACATTCCCTAACAACTCTCTTGCCAGGTCGCGATTATAGGTTTTCACCGACATCGCTTCTCCCGGTGCCAGTGGTAATGCCGGAACGACAAACAACGTCCCTCGTTCCTTCAACTCATCCTGGTTTGCCAAAAAGTAGAGTTGCTGCAAAATACTGTCGAGATCGGTAGACTTCATCTGTGGTGCCAGCAAGTAAACATACTGGTCATATGCCGGTCGTTCAGTATCCCCCTGCAGGAGCGCTTGCCATGGCATCTCACTTGGTGGTTGCTCCCGGAGTTTCGCTTCTTCCAGCTTAAGTAACAGTTCCTGCAACTTTGCCATCTTTTCCTGCAGTAATTGAACCCGCTCTTCCTTCTCTCCCGCAATCGCCGGGGAAACATAAATTTGTTGTAAGCTAACGAACAACAAACAACAGCACAGAAAACGGATGCTAAAATTCAACATAATAAGCTCCTCAAAATATGACTGTCTCTAAAACTCGGGGGATTATACAGAAAAACTTCCACTTTAGGGATGTAAATATCTGCGAAAGATCCAACGAAGTGGGTCAGACAACCCTTCCATACCATAACAACCAAATAAATAATTGTCGTGGAACCTTTGACATATCCAAATATTGCGGCATCATTTATATTAAGTTTCGCCTCAATTCGTAACTCATTCAGTCTTGGGATTTAATCGATGCAAACTCCTGAATATCAATCACAACTTCTTTCGCTGGCTCTTAAGGGGGCTAAATCGGGAATCTGGGATTGACACATTCAAGAAGACAGATTTTTTTGATCCCAAGAATTATCGGATTGCGGGATATGATCCAAATGAATTTCCACATGCGTATGAAGAGTGAGAGAAACGGGTTCATATACCGTTGAATACAGATTCAGAACCAAGGGTGGATGTGGATGCTTGGACAGGGTGAGATTACAAAGCGGGATGAACAAGGTAAACCAACCCGCGTTACCAGACTCCATATTGACATCTCTCAAAGTAAAAAGGCCGAGAAAGCCTATGAGCAGAAAAGATCCTTTTCATTGATGATGATGAAATGCTCGCTAAACTTTGGGACAAGCTTCTTTCTGAAAAGGGCTATCAAGTTACCATCATGACCGAAAGCCCGGAAGCATTAAAGCTTTTCACCGCCAATCCAGACCATTTTGACCTGGTGATAACGGATCAAACCATGCCGGGCGTAACTGGCGAAGAACTGATTCAGAAACTCAAAAAATCAGACCTGACTTGCGAACGATTCTCTGTACCGGATACAGCAGTCAGGTTGATGAAGATCAGGCAAGACAACAAATAATTGATGCTTTTTGCATGAAACCGCTGGATCTTCCTCAATTACTGCAGACGGTCAGGCGGGTGCTAGATTCTTAAGAGGAATAAACTCTATTCAAAAACAAGGATTTCCATGTCAGACAACATTGAGATTAAGATCGTTATAGATTCAGCCCTTGTAAAATATTTTGAAGACGGAATGAGTAAAAGAAACATCGACGGGAGCGTGCCCGAGGAGGTCACTGAGTTCCTTGCCGCAGTCCTCAACGATTCCATCTACCCGATTGTATCAACCAAGGCTGGCAATCAGGAGATCCATCTCAACTATCGGCCAAAATCTTTTGCCGATCCCATCTTCTAAGTTATCAACACTGATAGCGGTATTTCCGTTTCGAACCATCACCTCCCCCGGAAATGTTGAGTCAGACAATCACCCATTGAAATCAAAACTTTACTAAAACACTCAACATATAGATTTATTCTCATAATGGACTATATGGTATTCTATATGATATTTTGTGAGATATGATGTTGACTAGTAAAAAATAATGTATTACCTTTAACCAAATTTTTCATATTATCTATAATACTAATAAGAGCTACTTCAGGAATTCAATCGAACAAAATCACAATGATTCATTTAACAACCGTTTGGGGTTTGTGAAAGGGAGAAACTTGATGGGCATTCGGATGAGATCAATCTTGGTTATGGGGATTTTGGGACTACTTGCAATCGCCGTGATCGGTATCACCAGCTATAAACTCAGTGTCAAAAATGCTATGGATGAAGCGAAAATAAAAAGTAACATCATTCTGAACTATGCGATGGCCACCAAAGATTATATGAGCCAGGTGCAAAAACCTCTGGTACAAGAACTGATTGAAAAAGATCGATTTTACCCGGAGCTCATGTCAGGCTTCGTCTCGGCAAGAGGGACTTTCGAGATATTCAAAAAATCTTTCCCGGGGTACACTTTCAAACAAGCGACTCTCGACCCTCTCAATCCATCAAGCAAAGCAGATCAAAATGAAATAGAGTTTATCAAAACTTTCGATCAGAACCCGACGTTAAAATCCTCTGAAGGGCAGATCACCAAAAATGGAGCTGATTTTTTTTACTTCGCCCAGCCTGTTAAGATCAACAGCAAAGGGTGTTTAAAGTGTCATGGTGACCCCTATGATGCACCTAAAGATCAGATAGAAATTTATGGTACCGAAACGGGATATAACTGGAAAATGGATGACACTGTTGCCGCCTTTGTTGTTTACATTCCAACGGCTGACGCAATTGCAGCGGCAAAAAAACTCTCATTCACCCTGATTCTGGTTGGTGCTGCCGGAATCATCGTGATTCTTCTAATTCTCTGGTTCTTTCTTGATCGTAGCGTTGTTTTACCGATTACCAAATTATCACAACGAACCGATAGCTTCAGTCTGGGAGAGGATCTCGACGAGCCGATCACAGGAAAATCAAATGATGAGATAGGAACTTTGGCGCAAGCGATTGAACGGCTACGGATCAGTCTCGTTAAACTATTAAAATAGGAACAACAGGGACGAATAAGATGTGCAAACTTCTTTATTTTATCCTCGCAACCTGCATCCTTGCACTGACAATCAGCCCCTCTCTGGCAAGTGAGCAGGAATGCAGTACGATCAAAGTCAAGATCAAAAAAGAGCGCAACCTGCTCAAGAAAAGAGAGTTGCTCAATAATGCTCTCACGGTTTGCCCTCAAGATGCTGAGATTCACTACGTTTGTGCATACACAGCAGAGAGGCTTCGAAAGTACGATAAAGCGCAACAAAATTACCTTAAAGCCACCGAACTTGACAGTGATTATGCCAAAGCTTATTTCGGTCTGGGTGATATTTACATGGTCCTGGGAAGTACCAAATCAGCTATTGACGCCTATCAAAAGGGGCTTGAACTGGTGCCACAAAACAAGCGCGCCAGATCATCTCTTAAGCTGGCACAAATCAAGTACAAGTCAGAATCGGGCGAACAGATAACATCAGCTGAATTCATTCAGGTTATGCAGGAAAGTAAAGCACAGGAAACGACCCAGGGGGCAGTCGATGGACCTCTTCTACGAATGCAGATCCATTTTTACAGTGCATCATCACAATTATCGGAACAGGCGATGGCTCAGCTTGCTAATGTCGGTAAAGCTCTTGAAGATCCAGCCTTAAAAGGTCAAAAGTTCGAGATATCAGGACATACCGATGATACAGGAACTCCGGAGTCGAATTTAATTCTGTCAAAACTTAGAGCGGAGCAAGTCCGAGAATATCTACTTGAGACCTTTTCAATTCAACCAGAAGCACTGATTGCTGCCTATTACGGAGATACCCGCCCCGTCGTGCCCAACTCTTCAACTGAAAACCGTGCTCTAAATCGACGGGTTGAATTCAGGCGTCTCAATTAATAAATTTGGGGAATAAAGGAGTTTACATGTCCACCTTGCAGGAGTTTAAAACCCTGACCGACTCCCTGGCAGGTATTCAAAAACTGGCAGTTGTCGCCCGTGATGGAACGGTTTTACACCATCGTGGTGAACAGAGTAAAACTCTGGGTGACTATGTTGCCTATGTTGCCGTCATGGCTGAACAACTAAAACCTTACCTGGGCTTTACCGGGCCCTATCACTTGATTATGGAACAAACGTCCGGAGATCGAATAGTGACATTACTCGGTGAGCAGATCATTGTAGGCGTTGATATCAATGCGAATATTTCGCCGGCCATAATCCTTGAACAACTGAGCCCAATTGTAGATCAATTCACAATCTGAATGAGGCAACTATGCAGAAAATTCTGGATGAGATAAAAACGACACCGGGAGTCCTTGGATCCGCTGTTTTTACGAGTAAAAGCGGCATTCTAGCCACGAATTTTCCGGAGATATTCAAAACCGATATACAAAAACGGGTTGGAAGTATTCTGCACAGGATCTTCAAACTGAACGAGACCGTCAAGCTGGATGTCAACTCCTATGAAATTCAGTATGATGAAGCGCTACTACTGATCAGAAAACTCTGCGACACCTCATCTTTGATTATTCTCTGTGAACCAGACGCAAAGGTTCATCTGGTCAATATGTCGATCAGTATGTTAGCGACTGATCTTCTCGATCTTATTGATGATTGTGAGAATGCCCCGACACCTCCAGAGCAAGTTGCAACTCCACAACCACCTGCAGACCTGGATTCGGTCCTCAACGGACCGCTAGCTGAAAAGTTCGCCCTGATGAAAAGGGCATTGGCAAAACATATCGGACCTGTTGCCAACAAAGCCTTAAAAACCTCGGTGCAACAATGGCTGGAACAGGGAGAACCCACGGAAACACGTCTTGGCCAGCTTGCTGAAATCATGCAGTCGGAAATTGACAACCCTGCTTCACAGTCCGAGTTTATGGCTGAGCTGAAAGGGATCATTTGAGAACATTAGAGGTTTTTATTTTTATTATTTGTGCTAGAATAATAAGATAATTTGGGAGGGGTTGCATCTAGAGGACACCTCCATGGATAACCTCAGCCAGTTCATTGCTGAAACGAACGATCTTCCCCCTGTTTCCCTGCTGGCTTCTACAGCTTATCAGGAACATCTGAAAGAGATGTCCTCTGCTGTCGACGAAATCATGAGTTCCAGACCTGACATTCATGAACTCATCGGTCAAAACCCTCTTCAAGTCATGTATGACAACCACCGTCATCACGGTGCTTTTATGGCTACAGTGTTTGCGATAGGAAATTATTCCCTTTTGGCGAAAACTCTGCCTTGGGTCTACCGAGCTTATCATGCCCATAATTTTTCCTACGATTACTTTCCAATCGAATTGAAAACATGGCTCGACACGTTGGAAACAACCCTGAAAAAAGAGGATATTTCTGCCATCCAGGCTGTTTATCAATGGATGATTTCCAGCCATGAAAAGATCATACGACTATCTCAAAAAGAAATTTTATCAGGAATAGAGCTTGATATTGACTGGGTTGATAAAAAAAATGAATTCCGTTCAGCAGTATTGAGAAGTGATCATAAAGCTTGCCTGAAAATGGCAACTTCAATAGTGCATACAGCAAATGACATTGAACATTTCTACCTCAATATCCTGCAGCCAGTTCTTTATGAAGTCGGGATCCTATGGGAGAAAGGGGAAATCTCAGTGGCCCAGGAACACCTGGCCTCAGCGATTGTTAGTCGTGTTATGGTCTCTGCCAATCTGATAGCTGAGCAGGCAAGCATTTTTTCAGGTCGAGCTGTTGTCGCAGCGTCACCGAATGAATTTCACGAAATTGGTGCCGCTATGATTTCAGACGTTCTGGAACATGATGGTTGGGATATTGATTATTTAGGTGCGAATGTTCCTCAGGAGGATCTCCTACAGCACTTGCGAGATTTTCAGCCCACCTTTTTAGCTCTGTCAGCAACCCTCCCTTTCAATGTAGAGAAGATACAGAGCATCATCTCTCAAATTCGTCAGGATCAGGCCCTGAAAGAGATTAAAGTTATGGTGGGTGGGCGGGTGTTTAATGACAATGCAGAACTATGGAAAACTATTGGAGCCGATGGTTTTACAGCCAACCTCAGAGGAGCACGCAAACTAGCTCAGCAATGGAGAGAGAGCTAACTGATGAACGAAGACCTGTTGACCGCCG
>JAZBPC010000176.1:0-2233 GCA_036351455.1 Desulfuromusa sp. | reverse complement strand
TCGGAGATTTCAGTTATCTTTTGGAATCTGTTATGACTTGCCCCATCGAGTATCACATTAAAGGATTCAGAGCTAAGGAAGTGATCGGTAACAGGATTGGAGCCCAGGGATATGCGAACCGATCATAGGGTTGTTGGTCTTGAGTTTTCTAAAGTTTAAAAAACAACGGATTACTTTCTAGATCGCATGTCAGTATTGTGCGAAACGCATCCAGTGCTGGATGATGAACCATTTGATTCAGGCTTGCAGACGCTTGGTTCTTGAGCGCGGAAATTCGAATTTAATAAAAAAACATGGACTTGCTTGATCGTTGAGCGATAGGCTCAAATTCTTTTTAGGAGGTTTTGTTAACGCAGGTTGTCTGCATGCATATGCAGGAAGTTTATTTTTAAGGATGCTCAATGAACCGGATTTTTGCTTATTCACTTTTTCTTTTGGTTCTGACAGGATGCGCCGGCTTAAATACAATGAAAGTCTCTCCAGAGCGATTCGCAGAGTTTCGGCCAGAGGTGATTCAAGAGAGAACGTTGAAGACCGGAAGCACCTTGTTTTTTTCGGTTGAAATCGCCGGAGAAACAGAAGTTTCCAATTGCCGTGCAACAATTAATCACGCTGGATTTATTACAGTCCCTTTGGCTGGCGACCTGCAAATGGCCGGACGGACCCCGTCTGATGCACGGCAGACTCTAAAAAACGCGTACAGTCGATTTTATGTTTCAGAACCGTTGATCATTATGACTCTGGATGGTGGGGGAGATCAGGAAGCGTGGGGCACGGTTACTATCCTCGGGAACATAAGGAATCCGGGCAGTGTGGCACTTTCGGCATCCAGTATGCGTTTAAGTGAAGTGATTCAGAAAGCCGGTGGATTTGCTCCCAGTGCACGGCAGGATGCGGTCCATGTCTCCCGTTTGCTTGAAAACGGTAACAAAATACAGTGTGTAATTGATTTTCGCGACATCGGAAAACTGGGGCAGTCCGATGCGGATTTGGAGTTGTTTGCGGGGGATGTTGTATATATTCCTGAACGGATTTTTTAATGAGAAATTTGACTCCCATGTGCAGCTTGTTTGTTGTGCTGATCTGGAGTGTGGTTGTTTTATCCGGAGCATCCGTTCCCATTGAATTTACGGGCTTGGGGGGAGAAGTTCTGATGGGATACCGCGACCAGCAGACCGATACACGAGAAGCGTTATACTCTGAAGCTGGTGGTTTTTTTCGGTTCAGTAATCCGGATGCCGTTTTAGGTCTGAATCTTTCCGGGCGTTTCTATCAGCGTTACCAGCAGTTATTTGAGCAGGAACTCGATCAGCGCTATAGTTTGCAGACATCGATCCAGACCGCGGTCTCGCGTTTTCAACTAGGCTCTTCTGCCTCTGTAAGTCGCTCTCTTTCTTCGCAGACTTATTACGATCCGGAAGCCGGACAGGAACCGTCTGAATATTTACGTGATGATCCCGTCACAACCCTTACTGCGTCCGGAAATGTAAGCTATCGACTGCCGCTCAGCGGGAAAACCAGTCTGATTCCACAGTATAGTGCTTCTTATACAAAAGAGGATTTCTCCGGCATCAGTGAATCACGTTTGATGCAAATGGGCGTTGCCAGGGTGAACTACAAATATAGTGAACGAACAGGAATCAACGGAGATTTTGCGGTTCAGCGTCAGAAAAGCCAAGAGGAGGTCGGGAATACAGCACGCGCCAGTTTGGGTGCGAGTTGGCGCTATTCGAGCAAAACATCCTTTTCTGGAGCTCTTGGATGGATGGCTGCCTTTTACAACAAATCAGGATCGGCACAATCCCTATATTTTAATTTGCGAGGTTTGTGGCAGGCGACCGATAAAACATCGTTGTATTGTTTCGGCGGCAGTCGTTTTCGTCCGGGAACTCAAGGTCAAGGCGCGGATAAGGTCTGGCGACTCGGCTATGGCGGCAATTGGAATCCGAGAGACACCTGGCGTGTCTCTCTTCAAATGCTACACCAGTTCAGCAAGCAAATTGAGGACGAGGGGGGAGCGGGCTTAATGCGATCAGACTATTTAACCGCCGTTGTACAAAAAAAGATAAACAAATATCTTGCTGCGCAAGGATCCGTTAGCTACCAGTTGTCAGGTACAGAAAACAGGGTTTCGTCGGCATTTTTTCAGCTGGCGCTCAGGGCTTCATTTTAAGAAAGCAGGTTTCCTGATTATCCTGCAGGGGTCCCTTTTCGTGTGGTTTGTTTGACCTGT
>JAZBPC010000175.1:0-12981 GCA_036351455.1 Desulfuromusa sp. | reverse complement strand
ACCCGGTTTGCGTATCCCTCCCTGGCGGTATATGGGATGGAGATTGAATGAGCATTTTGAGTTGTTGCAGGAGTGCTGCTTTGGGTCGTTGTGGAGGCAGAACCAGCGGAGCTATTATCTATAGTTATACTTGAACTATCTGGTGTGTACTCACTGTTTTTGTTACGAACTCTATTCGGAACATTTTGCGGTGAGTTGGAAAAATGGAGTTGCCCGTTGTCGTCAACCCAACGGTACATCTGACCACTGACAATAGCTGCGGGACAAAACCCAAGGGTCACCGTGATCAAGGCTAAGATTGCGAATCGGGATATCATTCTGTTTTTACTGTTCGTCATTACAAAACTCCGGACAAAGCAAAATCAGTTTTACGCAGAGGAAGGTATCTTTATAGATTGTTAAAATCAATACCCCTTCTCCTCATCTATTGCCCAGCAGGCGGTTAAAATCTTCTGGCATTGCAGAGATAAACCTCATTTTTCTTTTGTTAAAAGGATGAGTAAAGGTCAACGATTTTGCGTGCAAGGCCAGTCTTTTGGCATTACGGTATTCGTTGCCGTATTTTTGATCACCGACAACGGCATGACCACATTCGGCAAAATGAACTCTGATCTGGTGTTTTCTTCCTGTCAACAGGTGAATGTCGAGCAAACTAAAAGCGTTTTTTTCCTGGAGGACAATATAACCGGTTTCTGCAAGCTTACCCGCATTGGCATCAACGGTCGAATAAACATGATTCGCTTTATTTTCCATAAAAAAGGACGTTATCGTCCCCTGTTTTTTGAGCATCTGCCCATGAATGACGGCGAAATAATGTTTATCCGTTTGATCCCAATTTTCCTGAAGAAACGTTTTTGCAGATTCACTTTTAGCAAAAACAAGCAGCCCTGAAGTCGCCTGATCGAGGCGATGAACAACATACACCCGCTGATGCGATTTCGGATTGCCCTTACGTACGTAATTATTAAGCAGGTAATGCGCTGTTGTCAGCGATTTATTGTGGTCGCTACCGACAGTGAGGAGCCCAGAAGGTTTATCGATGACGAGAATGTCTTTATCTTCGTGGAGAATCGTAAGACCTTTGGGTTGATACTTTTTCGGGGGAGGTGTGCAAACTGTCAATTGACTCAATGAGTGCGATCCGTTCAGAGTGCGGGGTTAATTGGTTCTTATCTGAGGAAAATCCTTGAGTTTAAACGCCCCCCTACTCGCCTAGCTCGCTTGCGAAGAATCGAGGGCTCGGGGCATCACTCCCAGCGATTCCCACGCTTACGACGCAGTTCAATGTCCACGGATTCCACCCGCCCGCGATCACTGATGAACGAGCTTAATCCCCAACTCACCAGACTGATGATCAGTGAGCCAAGTAGTGCAGAGCTGAATCCGGCCACGTGCAGGCCTCCGATCACCCCGGAGGTCATCATCAGCAGAAAGGCGTTGATGACAAAAGTGAAGAGGCCAAGAGTAAGGATGTTGATTGGTAAAGTGAGAATAATCAGGATCGGTCGGAAAAAGGCATTGAGAATGCTCAGAACGACGGCAGCAAACAGCGCGCTACCGAAACCACTGACCTCGATACCGGGAAAGAGGTAGGCAGAAACCATAATAGCAGCGGTAAGGATGAGCCATCTCAGAAACAGGCCAGGCATAGAAGGACTCCTTATTGAAGTTGAGATGATATAGTTGAAAGTTTAATCTTATGAAGTGGTGAAAGCAAGTTTCGTGGTTTATAGGTTTTTATTGGTAACGGGATAATCTGAAAGAATTCTAAGGGCTAAAAACAATTTTCCACGAAAGACACGGAAATCACGAAAGTTATGGAGCAATCCAATCTTCAAACGCTTAGGGGCTCTCCCTATTAAAAAGATTTCCGTGCCGTTCGTGTGTTCCGTGGTTAAGAGGTTATCTTTAGGGACTAGCTGTTACACTATCGGCTCAACTTCCCGGCAACGCTGTTCCACCTGCTGCGCAATTCGTTCAATCATCTCGGCACTCAGATTAACACCGCTGGGTTTTGCCAGAGAATAAGCCTCTTTACCGCTGATCAGTTTTATAGGCCGATCAGCTTTACGCACGACATACCATCCGGGCAGAGCCAAAACCGGCTGCACATAAACCGCTTCGCCAACGGCACTGGTGAGCCATGTGTTAAGCCAGTCGGCTTGGCTTTGCGCCTGCAGTAACGGTTCGGTTTCATACCAACCGGGGAATTGCAGCGAATTTCCATCATAGTTCACAGTTGCATCGATTTTACCATTTCGTTTCTCCGCCCTTATCCGCCCTTTCGTCTCAACAGTAAAAACCCCAGTCGGACCAACCACGATATGGTCAATGTTGAAATCTTCAGCAGGGAAATCATGATACACACGACAACCGTCGGCCATCAGCTGATTCAGTTCCTGCCCTACCGCTTTTTCTGCATCGAGTTCCAGACGACAGGTATTTCTCTCAGTCACCAATCGAAAGACTTTAAAGCTAAACCAGAGCAACACCGCGAATATGACAATAATGATCAATGAAACATTTAAGGTTGTGTCTTTTTGAGCATGTTTCAAGGGAAGATAAAGGGAGTAACCCAGCAGCGGCAATGTTGGAAAAATTGCTGTATAAGCCATGATGTCCAGATTCAGATCTTCGATCCGGCGCTGTAAAGATGTCCCTGGACTGCGCAACAAATGACCGTTTAAAGGTGATTTCTTCCCGTTCTGCTTACGTTTCTGAAGCCACACAAGCGGAAATGTGAAGCTAAAAACACCCAACAAATACAGTGCGGCCGGGATTGCTATAGAAGCTATGATCTGCATTAAAAAAAATACCCTTCAAGTTATTCAGTGTCTTCTTCACTGAGCTCCTCAGCAATCTAGCAGAAGCATCCCAGGTCAGCCAGATATTAATTATCCTGACAAAAAGCAGAAGCACTAAGCGGTTCCCATTGTGGCCGCCGTTGTTTCCCATCTTGCCAGAACGAATGAAAGATAAGGATTTGGTTTGAATCCCCCCTGCAAAGTAGGGGGGAATTAAAGGGGGGTCTATTTCCAATATGGCGCTTTTTTTAGACATGATCCAGCGCACTCCGCCCCGCGGATCTGCTGAGTCTCCCGATTTTCTTTTCTGTTCTGACAATCAAGACCCGCGTTAGGAGGAAGTAGAATCGTCTTGTCCGGTCAATTCTTCACGAATATACCGATTGAGATACTTCTGGCTATTCAAGCTGGTTTTAGTCAACCAGAAACTAAGCAAAACTCCAACGGCCAGAACAAACATACGCATTTCCGGAAGAACCAGCACAAGCAACAGAGTTAGCAGTATTGTGGACGCAAGCCACCAGAGACCACGCACACGTATTTTGCCTAGAAGAATTTGAGCGTCCTCCTGGTTAGTGATGTCGGCTTTGTGTAACATGAGGCACATTGATTCGTAATTCCGCTGGTGTTTGCGCTGCATTCGTCCGAAAGGATCGCTGAGATTCATAGGCTCATTTCTGTTGAAGGTTTAAAGATTCTGACATCAAGTATCTCTGCCGGGTACTCTTTTGTCAAACTTTAGTGTGCGGTAGAAACAGGTTCTTTGGACAGGGGTTCTCCACCCTAAACGATAAAAGAACTCATGTTTAAAAAATGAAAGGCCCGCATTTGTTGCTGCGGGCCTTCTCTTATTATTTAGTGATTTGCGCCCTCATCATGGGCTAGTCTGACGGCCTTTGACCGTCAGTGGGTTGTGCGAACTACTCGAAGAATCGGCGTCTGTTTCGATAAGCGACCTCCTTTGCACGGGTGAACTACTTTTTTAGTTGTAGTACGTTTCAATAATATATCATCTTTGAAAAAAAAGCATCAAGGTCGCTCCAATTTTAATATTAGAATCTGGCAGGAGAAGCAATTATATTTCAAAGACGACCCCCCTTTAGTTCCCCCCTACTTCGCAGGGGGGATTAAAACCAACTGTGTAATAGAAATTGACATAGCAACTAAGAGTGACCCATAGTTAGTTTTCGTCCGGAAACGGCCTTTTCCCACAATTTCTATCTTAATCATGAACCCATGAACCTACCTATTCACGACATTTTGCCTCAGCTAAAGATCTCTCTTGCAGCTCACCAGACCGTGATTCTGCAAGCTCCACCGGGCGCGGGAAAAACAACTCAGGTTCCTCTGGCATTGCTGGATGAAGATTGGTTGCAGGGACAAAAAATCATGATGCTGGAACCGCGACGGCTGGCGGCGACCAATGCCGCCCGCTATATGTCCACACTGCACAGAGAGTCGATGGGCACAACCATTGGCTATACGATCCGCTATCAGCGGCAGGTTTCGAAACAAACCCGGATTGAAGTGGTGACGGAAGGGATTCTGACGCGGCGACTGCAGTCAAACCCTGGGTTGGAAGGGGTCGGACTGATCATTTTCGATGAATTCCATGAACGCAACCTCAACAGTGATCTGGCCCTGGCACTCTGTCATGACGCCCAGCAGGGTCTGCGCGAAGACCTGAAAATTCTCATCATGTCGGCGACTCTGGATGGCACTCCTCTGGCGAAATTGCTGGATGCTCCCCTGCTCACCAGTGCCGGGCGGAGCTACCCGGTCACCATCCACCATGCTGACCAGGAAAACAACAACCTGGTTGCAGGAACAACTGCAGCCATCCACCGCGCTTTGCGTGAGACCGAGGGGGATATTCTGGTATTTCTTCCGGGGGCTGGTGAAATCAACCGCTGTTGGCAGTTGCTCAAGGATCTCGACACTGTCGAGATCTGCCCATTGTACAGCGCACTCCCCTACCCCGATCAGGAAAAGGCGATCAAATCTGGAACCTGCAGAAAGGTGGTTCTGGCCACCAATATCGCCGAAACCAGTTTGACGATTGAAGGTGTCCGCGTTGTGATCGATAGTGGCTATGCACGCCAACCTCGCTTTGATCCTGTCAGCGGGCTGACGCGCCTGGAAAAGGTCCGCATCTCTCAGGCCAGCGCTGAACAACGCACGGGACGCGCAGGACGGGTCGCTGCCGGGATCTGCTACCGGCTTTGGACTCATGGAGCCCACGGCAGCCTGCTTCCGTTCACCCCGCCGGAAATCCGCAATGCAGATCTGGCGCCACTGGTGCAGGAACTGAGCAACTGGGGCTGTAACAATCCGTTGCAGTTGACCTGGCTCGATCCGCCACCAACCGGGGGATTAGAAGCCGGACGACAATTATTGCAACTGCTTGGTGCTCTCAACAGCTCTCATCAGATAACCCCCCTCGGGAAAAAACTGGCTAAACTTCCAATTCACCCACGCCTAGGTCGACTGCTGCTTGCTGCAGAGCAACTTGATTGCCTGCCGTTGGCTTGCGACTTGGTGGCGCTGTTATCTGAATCGGTGCACCGCCAGCATCAGGATTTGCAATCTCGACTGGAAGCCTTCTGGAAATATCGCCAGCAGGGCCGACTGGATGAAGTTCGCAATATTGAACGCGCGTCCGCCTACTGGCACAAGCGATATAAACTGCAGCCCATGAATAAACTCCCCGACAATAATTCGGCCCTGATCGGGCAACTTCTGGCCTGTGCCTTTCCAGATCGCATTGGACGACTGCGCAACGGTGAAAACAACCGCTATCTGTTGACCTCTGGTCGCGGCGGCCAGTTGCCAAAAACTTCACCCCTGACGGGTAAAAAATTTCTGGTGGCAACGGAACTCACCGGTCAACAAGGACAAGAAGGGCAAATTGTTCAGGCAACTGCATTGGAGTTGGACGATATTCTCACCCTCTATCCCGACTGTCCATGGCAGAAAGAGGTTTTCTGGGATGACCGGGAGGGTCGCGTTATTGCCCACGCAGTACAGCGGTTTGGTAAACTGATTCTGGTGGAGAAACCGGCATCCGCTTCTGTGGAAGAATCAACAAAAGTTGTTCTGGACACCCTGCGGACAAAAGGGCTGGAATTGCTCAACTGGACGCCGGCAGTGGAGACTTTTCGCGCCCGAGTTGCCCTGATCAGAGAGGCCTATCCAGATGAGAAATGGCCCGAACTTTCTTATGATAACCTACTGATTAATATGGATAACTGGCTTCTACCATATATCGATAAGGCGAAAAGTAGAGCCGATCTGAAAAAGATTGATCTACTGGTTGCCCTGCAATCACTCCTTGACTGGCAGCAGCAGCAACGGCTCGATAAACTGATCCCAGAACGGCTCAAAGTGGCCAGTGGATCCAACATCAGAATTCAATATAGTCTGGATAGCCAGCCGATTCTTGCCGTCAAGTTACAGGAGATGTTTGGCGAGGCTGACACGCCAAAAATCGGCGGTGGAAGAATCTTGGTTCAACTCCACCTGCTCTCCCCTGCCGGTCGGCCGCTACAGGTAACCCAGGACTTAAGAACGTTTTGGGATGAAGTCTATCCCGAGATCAAAAAAGAGATGAGAGGCCGTTACCCGAAACATCCCTGGCCGGATGACCCGTGGAATGCCCTGCCGACTCGATATACCAAACGGCGAATGGGGAAATAGGGTTATTTTTTTATCCACGGAAGACACTGAAAACACTGAATGGCTATGTTCCTCATTATGTTCCTCCCCGTGTGACGCAGCCGGAATGGAGCTACAACTCGTAGCGTCATGGAGGAAAACCCTCAGGGCAAGGAGTTCGGGCACCTTTTTCTGCATACTCTTTTGTGGTGTACAAAAGAATATGGCGGAGAGCGGGACCGCAACCCCGCGATCTTGTGGCTTCAGCTATTAGCCTTAGAGTTTTCACCTACCACAAAAGCATCAGGGACAAGAAAGATAGCTTTTTTCTACGTTATTGCCAGTTTATTTGTCTTCGTTCTGTTGTGGTTCTTGATCAGCTTGTGACTCTTGTTTCTCATTGATTTTTTCAACGATCCCCTTGAGCCAGCTAATTTCATCAGGATCAAAAAATTTTTGCAATTCTGTGCCGTAATTCAGGGCCCAGTAGATTTTTGACGTTGAAAGTTCAGTTATGGAGTGACCATAGACAGGAATATATCTGGCAGATTTATCTGCCCAATCGGTTAATTTTTCTATGGTGTCAAACAACATCAGGTAGGTCTTGTCGTTAGCTTCAACCAGCAATGGCAGAACACCCTCCTCGCTAGGAGCCTGTTCTTCTTCAATCACCGGAACATAGAAAATTGAGTTAAGGAAGAGATCATAAAATAAGTGTTGTTTCGTGGGGTCTTCAAATCCAAGTTTTATGGCATCATCGAGACTGGTCATGGTTTACCTTTCGGAAAATTGACAGGACAGGATCGTATATGACTTGAGGTGATAAACCAAGTCTGCAACTGATGACATTATCTGCAACCTGATAGTTTACCAACAACAAAAAAGCCGACTCCAGATTTATCCGTGTCGGCTTTTTTTAAAAAATGGTCGGGATGAGAGGATTTGAACCTCCGGCCCCTTGACCCCCAGTCAAGTGCGCTACCAAACTGCGCCACATCCCGATATTTATATCTTCAAGAGGCGCGAATTATCATTTATTCGTTTCTACTTGTCAAGAAATTACCTTCATTTTCTACCAAATCTTGAAACCGAGTCGACAAGTAAAATATAACTGTCCGTATTTTATACAAGAAGCAACTCAGAATGACCATCACTCGGAAAATCGGGCATTCTGCTGCTGATTTGAAAGACACACTTCTGAAAGAAGTGTCGGAAAACTTTACACAAAATCTAATACTTTAAGTTTTGCTGTAAGCAACAGTCTTTCTAAACACCCATTACACAAAGGATGGAATCATTTCCTCATAGAACGATCATTCTGTCGATTATCTTTACAAATAATCTGACAATTATCGTTTTAATTCAGTAAGTTACTGGAATAATTAACTTTAAAAAAGTGGCACCACCTTTGCTAGTAACCCCGAAAGTTTATCGAGCTCAATTTGTTTGCCAGGTAACAATAAGCACCGAGTTGGGCAATTTTACCAATATCTTTACTTTTGGGAGGAGTTTTAATGATGAAATTTAAAATGACAATCATCCTGATTGCCACAGTCTTTTTGGCGGTTTCTGCTCAGGCGGGCAAGATCACCTCAGAGGTCACTCCGGCGACCGGAGCCGCTGGATTTGGTGGCTGGAATCTGGGCAATGTTGAAATCACCTTGAATGGAACCGGCAGTACTTACAATGAAACGACGGGTGCATATTTCTTTTCGTCCGATTCTGATTTTACTTATGCTGGGCACGTTGAAGATAACGTTAGCGGCAACGGTGTCCTGATGGGTTACGCGCTGGCCAAAGACTGGCCGGTCGGTGAACCGGCAGGAATTAAAATCATCAATGATGATTCTGGAGTCAAGGATCCGAAACCAAGCAACTGTATCATTGCGACATCATACCGTGCGGAACATTTTCTTGATTCTGATGACCCGGAGCAGGTGATCTGTAGCAGTCCTTTCCAGAGTCACAAGCGCTACAAATTGGCGATGTTGCCTGCTACCGTTGACGGCGAAGGTTCGGAGAGTGTTGACCTTGTGTTCAATGTCGAACCCGAAGCTGGCTCTCGTGAGTATCAGGTGTTTCAGAAGATTAACAACTGGACTGGTAAGCGCCTTCAAGGCTTTACCATTCAGGTCGGGTTTGGCATCGGGGAATCCTTTCAGTCGGTTGAGCAATCCGGTGTTGTGCTTGATGATCTGAATATTTCTGTTCCTGCAGACATCTGGAGTGCCAACCAGTTGGCCAACTTCTCTGCTGGTCTGTTTGGCCCCCTCGACAAACACACCGGGAGCATCGGATTTTTTGATCCAGCAACACGAGCGGGATTCTACATTGATCAATATGTCGAAGGTGTGCAGGAACTCACTGATACCTTGACTGCAACAACGACTTTGGGCAGTGACTATGCAGATGTTCCAGCCGGTGCCGCAGAAGTTGAAAACCAATTCGGTGCTTGGCTTCCGAACACAATGCTACCTTACGGAATTTTCTTTGACGACGACGGCAATCCTGAAACTGATGCCGAACTACTGGCTTGGTACGGCTATAACCCCACTGATCAAGTTTTTGGCTGGATGGGTGGCTCACAGGATGGCTTTGGGGCTATCAGTGACGAAGAAATATTAGAAATGGGGGAGAATCTCTCCTACACAATGGGGGAGATTGACGATTTGGTTAATGTGGGACTCAACTATGTGGTTACAGTGGGTGATGTGAATAATTTTCCAGATTTTTCAAGCGACACCTTCACCATCCGTATCACCCCAACTGCTCAAACCCCTCAAAAGCCTGCACCTGGCTATGTTGATGAAACACCTACGCCACATTTGTTGTTCACCAGTTCGGATGCGCAAGTTCTTCTCGAACCAAAAGAAAACTTTACCGTCGGTAGCCTGCTGACAGCACGGGTTGGTGATGCAGACCTCAATCTTGATCCGCTAGCTATTGATCAGGTTGTTGTTGATATTTCAACTGATTCGGGCTTGTCAGAAACATTGACTCTGCTTGAACTGGGTGAAAACCGCGGTGTATTTGCCGCTACTCTGCCGGAAGAATTCAGTAATGTCGATGCAGGAACAACGGTCAAAGTGACATATGTTGATGAGTATGATGGAACTGGCATGGACGTAACTAAATTTTCTGAGAGTTTAGCTATTCCAGCAGATCCACTGTTTTTCTTCGATGTCAATATCACTGAATTCACTGTTCTCGAAACGATAACGGACGGTAAATCTACGGCCTTGTCAGTGGTTCTTATGAATGACAAACAGGCTGAAGAGGCCGCAACTGGAACACTCGTGATAACAGGTAGCGATGGCAGTGAATTTAGAGAAGAGTTTGTCGATCTTGCCGCTGGGAAAAAAGTGAAATCCAAATTCAAATGGACCGCTGATTTGTCTAAAACATCAACCGTCGAGTGGACTGCACAGATTAAACTCGATGATGGAACTATTGTTGATGAAGTTCAAGCAACAACGGAGATTGAGGCTAAAGTAAGGAAGAACGAAAAATAATGAAATAAACGTTGCTATTCACGCATTCGCCCCCATCCTTTACATCGGATGGGGGCATTTTAAATATTTTGATATTTCATTTAAAATGACATCCGTTTGTTTTCAGCAACGTTGATATTTAAGGTAGAGATCTATGCTATTTGTAATTTTATGACTAAACGCATATGATCCCTAACAAATAAAGTTCAAATATAGATGATTGACGTATATAAAAAAAATTCAGGAAACGGTGGTCATTATGATAACAGCAACCTTGCCCAGCAAAAAAATTCGCAGCATCGACCCGGAATCAAAGCGAGAAAGTATCCTGAGCTTTGCCCATCACCTGTTTGTTGAAAAAGGTTATCACCGCGTTTCAATGCCATCTATTGTTGAGGCCTCAGGAGTCAGTACTGGCGCCATCTACAACCTGTTTGGCAGTAAAGAAAATATTGCCCGCACGTTGCATCAAAGGCTGACAGATAACTTCATGTTATCTTTCCATAACCGCCTTCAGGATTGTCATACAACCTACGAAAAGCTGCGGGCCTTTGCCGAGCTGATCTATGAACAGACCGAAAAAGATCCCGCTGGAATTGATTTCATGCTGTTCATGCGCCATACCGATTTTATTGATGATATTACGCCGGTTTGTATGACTGAGCCTTTCAAGGTTGTTCGAGAAATTATTAAGGATGGGATAGCATGTGGTGACATCAAACCGGGAGACTATTTCGTTTGTGCTGTTTCTTATACCGGATCTATTCTTCGTCCAGCGCAGCTGGAACTGGAATGCGTATTACCAACACCATTGGCGGAGTCAGCCGACGATTTTATTGAAAATGCCTGGGCAGCGATCAAGGCCTGAATTGTCCATCGGCAGACACTAAACACAGATTTTATTTTTCCCTACTCTTCCAGGTCCTATTGAAAGTTCTTTGAGATTCATCCATCAAGCTGTAAACACTTGATTAATTTTTCTGACCAGCTTTTCAAGGTTACAGGGTTTCTGCACGAAACCATTCGCCCCTGCCAGCAAAACCTTCTGTACCCTTTCATCCTCCAGAAACCCTGATGTCATGATAACTTTTGCCTCTGGATTTATTTTTCTAATTTCATAAAAAGCATCATCTCCGTTCATAACAGGCATTTCCAGGTCGGTAATGATAACGTCTATAGCATCAGGATTGTTTCTGTAGGTTGCGAGTAGCTCAGAGCCATTCGTTGCAATGGAGACTTCGTAACCATAATCTTCAAGGCCGGCTGAGAGTGTCTCAATAATGATAGGATTATCATCTGCAAGGAGAATCCGTTGTGGGGCATTTTCTCCAGATGCAGGTAGTGTTATTGACGAAGTTATTTTCTTATGTGTGGGAGCTTTTTGAGTAATTTTAGAGCAGGGAAGATAAATAAACACCTCGGTTCCGTTATTTTCTTGCGATTCTATATGAATCTCTCCCTGATGCTGAACAATTGTATTCTGCACCGTAGGCAGTCCCAGTCCAGTTGCCACATTTTTTTCTTTTGTCGTATAGAATGGGGTAAATGCCTTTTCCAGTTGCTCCCCAGAAAAACCAACCCCGTCATCCTTAATGCAAATTTTAATGTAATGATCGGCTGAATCACGTTGTAGCGTGGGAATTGTACGCAAAATATCGACAGTTGCTATCAGGTGGAGAGAAATTGACAGTTCTCCTCCGTACAGGAGAACCGACTTTTTCATAATAGTCATTGCATGATAGGCATTGATCATAACATTCAGAAACGCTTGCTCTATCAGGCCTTGATTCCCTCGAATGGAGTATTCTTCAGTTGGCTGCTGGTATTTAACAGTGACAGACTGATCCATTGTTGATTTACAAATATCGATAACATTAGTGATCACAGAATTGATGCTAAATTCAGAAATATCAACAGAAACTCGGCCACTTAAAGTCGCCAGGCTTTTTGTTGTTGCGACCCCTTTTTCTGTCGCTTTAAAGATATTGGCTACATATTTTTTGACTTTTTCAGATTGGACAGTATCTGTTTTGTTGGCCTGTAAATCCAACAGGCTTGCTGACCCACTGATGACAGCCAGAATATTGTTGAAATCGTGAGCCATTCCCCCCGCAAGAAGGTGAATAACATCAAGTTTTTGAGATTGTACCAGGAGATCCTCTTTGATGGATGCTTCTGTGACATCTTCGATCAGAACCAGAGCTTTGGAATCACCTTCGATAACAATCGGCTTCAGTCGGATGTTAGCAATAATCGGTTTATCTTCTGCAATACATATTTTTTGACGGTAAAAACTAACAGCTTCTCTCTGCTGCAATGCGTCCTTCAATTCCAACTCAAATTCGGTGAGAAAGGGAAAGCAATCCGTGAGTGTGCGCTTGTCCGAATAACAATTGTTGTTGGTCCACTTTTCCGCATGTCGATTGAGGTGGGTAATTATTCCTTCATCGTTAAGGGCAAAAATACAAATATTTATATTATCCAACAAGGCTTTGATATTTGTCTGTTGTTCGAGAGCATCATTCTGTGCCTGTCTCAATGCGTCTTTCTCTTGAATCAAAGACTGGGTAGCACTCAAAACTTTTGCCTTTAATTTGAGATTCATGAGCCAGACGATGAGAGACAACATCGATAACAAAGCGATTGTGATTGATATTCCTATCAGCGGCCATGAAAGTTTGTAGCCGATGGTGTGAGGGCCCCATTTGGATTTAATTGAATCTCGCTCAGCCATAGTGACGGCATCCATGCCTCTATTAAATTGCGTCAGTAAATGTTGGTTGGCAGGCAATGCCCCCGCTCTGACCTTATATTGATAAAAAGGTTTGTCTGGGTAGTTAAGCTTGAGAAGAAGCACACTATGGACAGTAAAATTCATATTGACGTCATTCGCAATATAACAATCGATATCACCAGAGAGTAAATCGGTAATCATCTCCTGATAGCCTGGGTAGCGCGATATTCGGGTTGAAGTAAGGAGATTCAGATCAACAAAAGCTTCCTCTGTTTTCAAGATGCCAACCCGCAGGGGT
>JAZBPC010000174.1:0-8169 GCA_036351455.1 Desulfuromusa sp. | reverse complement strand
TGCAACGACGACGATTGCTGCCACGAACATGGTCCGATGGAACTGACCATAGGCGAGGGAGATTTTTACCTTCCGGTTGAAGCCGCTCTCATCGGAATGCAAGTGGGCGAAAAAAAGAGCGTCGTTATCTCTCCAGATGACGCTTTTGGTGATTACAATCCGGAAAATGTTTTCACGATAAAGCGGAGTGAATTTGCCGATGACATCACCCCCGAAGTTGGTTTGGGACTGGAAGTGACCGGCGAGGATGATGAAATTTATATGGTGACGATTATTAAAGTGACCGACGATGAAATCAGCCTTGACACAAATCATCCCCTTGCGGGAGAAGAGTTGACCTACGATATTGAACTGGTCGAAATTCTCTAGTCTATGAATTTTTGCGGGATTGCGTTGGACTCAAAAATACCAGCGCAATAGTAGACCTCCACTATTGCCCGTCGAACCAAATTCACTCCGTATCACGGGCAACCGTGTGCGGGGATGGATTTGTGTTTTCTGACCGGTGGTTACCGCCCAGAACAGATCAAGCTGCAGGTTATCTGCCAGCGATATGACGAATTGGGGCCGAATCAGACTGGAGTGGTCCTCAATGTTATAAATCAGCAACCCGTTGATTGTCACCAACGGATGCAATTGATAGGACGGACCCAGCAGCAGATAGTGGCGTGCCAGCAAAAAACTGAGCCCTTCTGCTATTGGTGCTGATGTGGCAACCAAAGGATATTCTTGAGGATTGTCGCTACCCACACCATTGAACAGATATTCACCGAGCAATACCAGACCATTGTCAAAGCGGTACCAACCCTCCAGAGCAGCGATTACAAAATCAGCATAGAGATCTCCCTGGGGTTGATCTACATTTTGCCCCTGGTACCAGCTTAACTCGGTCTTGACACCTAATTTACCAAGCTCTCCGGCCACCCCTACCCCCAGCATTGAACGTCCGCGTAAGCGCCCACCAAGAGCCAAAAAGTCGACCCCGTTGAAGTTCTCTCCCAGAGTCAATAAATAGCTATTGTATTTTTTTTCAGCTCCGAAAACAGCGATTCCGCCGAGTTGCCCCGCCATCCCAAAATAGCGAGACGTCCGGATCGCATCGACTCCCGGACGAACATCAATATCAATCGCATCAGGGGGAAAAGGAGCAATAATGTCGAGGGGTGAAAACAGACTGATACGGCCGAAGCCGATCGCCTGACGGCCAAAAGACCAGTCAAAGCCACCGGATTCCCCACGGATAATGAGCCGATCAACCTGCGTCTGCCCACTGAATCGACCATTTTCATTCCAGTTTTTCTGCAGATCAAGACGTCGATTGACGGAATCTTTTGCCAGGATGGCAACTCCAGCGCGACTGGCCCAGAGCAGTTGTTGATCCAGCGAAAATTCAAAATCAAGCTGCTGAGTCAAGGAGCCGGTCAGATCAAAGCGGATGCGGTCAGACAATAAAACCACCTCATGACCGGCAGCAGAAAAGTTGTCCGTATAAAGATTGAAGGATTTAAGCGAGCCATCAAGAGAAAGATTCTCAAAAGTCTTTGCCGTGGAGACCTCTGGAATTAAAAAAAATGCAGCCGCAATGATCAACAGACAAAGTGCTTTCACCGGTCTGACTCCAAACGACCATCCTGTAATTGGACCACTCGCTTGGCATGGGAAATCACCAGCGGATCGTGAGAGCTGAAAACAAAAGTGGCCCCCTGCTCTTCGTTGAGTCGTTGCATCAATGTCAGTAATTCGCCACTGGCATGAGAATCAAGACTCGCTGTTGGCTCATCGGCCAGAATCACGGCCGGATCGGAAGCCATCGCTCGTGCAATGGCGACCCGCTGTTGCTGACCACCGGAAAGATCGGAAGGTCTCCGATCTTGCAACCCATCTAACCCCAGTTCTGAAAAAAGCTGCAAAACCCGTTCGCGACGTTCTTTCTTGCCAACGCGCTGCAACATCAAGGTGAATTCGGCATTCTCAGCAGCAGTCAACACCGGAATCAGATTATAGGACTGAAAGATAAAACCAATTTTTCGCAAGCGCAACTCTGACAGTGTCTTTTGGTTGGCGCTACTGATGTTCTGGCCATCCAGCCAGATTTCCCCACGGGTTGGCTGATCAAGGCAGCCAATCAAATTAAGCAACGTGGTCTTACCACTCCCGGAAGGACCTGCCAAAACACTGAACTCACCAGCTTCAATCGACATAGAGAAATCGTCAACAGCAACAACCTCTTGGTTGCCTAGTGGATATATTTTTGTAACTGATTTCAATTCAATCAACGCCATATTGTTTAAGACTCCCGGCTTGAATCCTTAGATTTCAACGGTTCTTTCCCTCCAACAAAATCTCAAAATATTAGAGCCTTAGCCACCAAGAGAACCTCTTTAACGGAGAGACGCTGAGAAGGAGAGAAAACAGAAAAATAATTTCAAGATTATGATTTTAAATCTATAAAGTCTGTTTTTCTCTCCACCTCTGCTCATCTCCGCTTCTCCGTTAAGAGAGTTTTTATCTTCTTGGTGTCCTTGGTGCCTTGGTGGCAATCAGCCTTTGTTTTTTGGTCCATAGGTTCAAACCTTAATGGTGTCGGATTGCAGCTGCCGGACTTATCCGACCCGCCTTGATGGAGGGGTAAACCGCCGCCAACAGTGACAATAACAACAGATAGGCAGCAATTTTTGCCATCCAGACGACATCCCAACCTGCCCGCAGGATGGGATCGAACACCACACCCCCGAACTCCAGGGTTTCGCTGATAAAGTTGCGCATATCAATACCAACGGCTTGCAGATACCAGGTCGCTAACGAACCAAGTATACTTCCCAGCACCATTGATACCAGCCCCAGTAGCAAGGCCTCAAGAAAAACCAGGGTGCGCAACCTCGTAATGCTGGCTCCAACGGCCAGAATGATCCCGAACTCCCGAAACCTCTCCATAACCGACATCAGCAGGGTATTGATCACACCAATTGTGACGATCAGCAACATGATAACAAAAATAAATTTCTGGCTGGCATAGTCAAGTCGGATCGCATTATAAAGATTCGGCATTGCCTGTGCCCATGACAGCACTTCCAGATCGGGATGAAGCCTCAACAATTCTTTTATCTTCGGCAACACAAAACGATCAACATCCTGATTTTCCAGAACAATTGCAAGTTCATGGATATTCCCTGAGCTTCCAACCATTGTAGCAGCCCGATGGCGGCCAACCATCAGCATTGATTTATCGACGCTTTTGATCCCGGTTGTTATCACCCCACGGACCCGAAACATTTCACTGACAAGCTCTCCGGATTGATGTTGCATGGTGACAACAAACTTATTACCCGGCTGCAACTGCAGTTCTTTCATCAGTCGGCTGCCGAGAATCGCTTCCCGCCCCTTCTGAGATGTTAACCATTGATCGTCTGGCAGATTACGCAAAAAAGGGTTAACTTTTTTCTCTGCTGCGGGAACCACACCGTTCAAAAGAATACCGCGACTTTCACGACTTGACTGGGCAAGCCCCGGAAGATAAAGACGCGGCAAAACAGCTTCTACACCATCAATTTGCGATATTTCCTCTACCAGATCTTGAGGATTGAATGAAAGTTTTTCATCTCGGCTATCCGCATAACCCTGACGGTAAACCACCAGGTGCCCGGTTCCGGCACGCACTCCGCTTTCGATCATATCCGCATAAACCCCATAGGATAAATTATGAAAGGCCTGGATCAGCATCAAACTGAAACTCAGTGCTGCCAGAGTTATCAGGGTGCGCCGCCGACTACGCCAGAGATTTTTCCATGCCAGTTTAAGCAGATCCATATTACTCCTCGCGAATCGCGACCACAGGTTGCATTTTGGCAGCACGGTTTGCCGGGAAAAAACCTGCCAGCAGACTGACAATCAACAAACACAACGAAGGAATCAAAATATTGCCAGGTTCAATCACCGCATGCAACCGGGGGAGAATGGTCCCTCCGGCATAAGTTATCGGGGACAGAGTTCCGGAAAGGTCCACCCCCACAAAAGCCATATACAAACTCATAGCGATACCCAGGACGACCCCGCATAGCAGCCCCAGGCTCGCCATAATAATGGTCTCCAGCAGAATCATGATACGGATTTGACCCGGCCGCATGCCGAGGGCCATCAGCACTCCAAGTTCTCGAGTCCGCTCCATAACGGCCATAAAGAACGTGTTGAGAATTCCCAGTCCCGTGGCAATGTAGAGGATGATAACAATGATCATCCGTGAGACATCGTAACTGGCAACAACTTCCCGCATTTCCGGCAGCAGCTCACCCCAATCAAGAATTTCCAGAGTTTCAGGAAGATCTGGGCGGTACCTTTCTACCAGGGCAGCGGCGTTCAAAGGGTCATCTGTCCGCACCGCAATTTCATGAAGCTGTCCAGGTAAAACCAGCACCTGCTGTAACCAAACCAACGGCACAATGATCAGGGTATTATCATGGCCAACGTCTCCGGTAGAAAAAACCCCTTTAACCTGAAGCAAATCATTGCCAATTGACCCATCTGCAGCCTGAGTGACAAAAACCAATTGATCCCCCGGAGCAACTTCAAGCCGTTGTGCCAGACCGGAACCTAAAACAGCTCCGTTCAAATCCTCAGCAGCCAGATAGCTTCCATCAATCAGCGAATCCTGAAGGCTGGTCACGGTTTGCTCTCGGGACGGTAAAACCCCCAATATCTCAGCCGGGGAGCTGTTCTGCAAATGAGACAGCAGACCGAAACTGCGCAATCGTGGTGAAGAACCGAGAATTTCATCCTGATCCAGCACCTTTCCCGTCGCTTTATCCATTGGAAAATTCCGGAACATATCCCTATCATCCTGATAACCTTTGGCACTGATGATCAAATGTCCGTAATATTGCTCAGTTGCCGATGCCAGCATATCTCGTAACATCCCGGAAAAAATTCCCAGAGCCAGAATCAGGAGAGCAGAAGAAACAACCATCGCTGAAAGGGTGAGAAGCGTGCGTCTCCGATTCCGCCAGATATTGCGTAGAGCCAGCTGATATAGCATTACCGTCGCCCTTTTAGCTGGCCAAGAGAAAAGAAATTTTCCTGCAAATCGACGTCAAATTGCAATTTACGGTAATACATGACCGTCTTCTCTTTTGGATCTTCCAGAGGTAAAACTGTCATTTTCAAGGGGACAGTTCGTCCGCTTACAGTCTGAATGTCATCAAACAATATCTGCCGCACCAGAACCCCTTCTTCGTCATAGTAATCAATCTGCACCGGAACCAGTGGATCTTTGCGAATCTGGTAGATAATTTTACCCCAAATGACTGGAGCATCGGGTTTTGGTATCCCCTCGATCTGCCAACTTTCACTGGTTTCTTCTAACAAGGTGAAATCGTAGTCCTGATCGATATGGTTCGCCTTGACCAGATCATCATTGGTAATATGACTTCCCATCCAGGCACCACCCATCATTGACGGAGGAATCCTGATCACCCGGTCAACTTTCGGCAAAAAATTCCAAACTTCGTTCTCCACCTTCAGGGTTGCCACCCCCTTCTCTTTAACCGGGGCAAGAATCCGCACCATAAAGCGCTCACGTCCGAGCGACCAGGATTCCATTTTCAGGTGTCGTTCCCAGTGACCTGTCACCACCGTCATTTCCACTTCAGAGATTGATGACTGACCGGTATACTGTTGTTCAACTGTCCGAATCAATTCATGTAAATCTATGGCCGAAGCGGAGACAACAGAGCCACACAAAAGAACCCCGATCAAAAGTAGCGTTTTAAAATAAATTATAATTTTCATTATGAGTATCCACGATTTGGTTGCACTCTTTTATCTGATTATCAGTAATTCTCGTTAGAGCCCTGGTGAGCTGAGAAATTGAACAAATTTTCCTGCTCAATGACCCTTATTTATCTCCATTTCTCAGCAAAAAAGTGATCAGTTTATCGTTCAATTCAAGTAGTTTCGGTCTTACAATGTCCATATCCCGCTTTGACCAGAGTGGAGCATTGGTCCCACCGCGATAAACAGGGTCCATACCCGAAGCTGGGGTGGAAAGCTGAATATTCAAAAACCTGGTGCGAAGTAATCCATCCTGTGCATCGACTCGCATGGTAAAAGTAACTTTCAAGTCCCCCTTGGTGAGACACTCCAGCCAGGAGCAGGGATAGGCAATCAAGCCGTTACCGGAAATTGTTCCCTCTTGTCGATCTTCGAAGCTAATGGGCTCCTCATAGGCAGTAAAATATTTTTCTATCCAGGATTTAGTCGCATCAAGGAGCTGTTGCTGTGTCTGCCCCGGAAGCTCTTTGGACGCGTGAATGGTTCTTTCAGATAACGGTAATTTTGTTAGACTGCCTGCACAGCTGACGACGAAAAAAAGCAAAATAAATGTTGGGATAATTTTCAGCATAAGACAGGCCTCCAATTTTTAGAATAGACAGATCGTCACGACAAGGTTAGTTTCAAGTATAACACCATAATGGATTCATCTGTTACGATGTGGCAGAACATGAAGATCCAAGCTGAAAAACGTCAGAGGAAAATACAAACTTTCGCCACCAGAATTTGTGCGTAAACCAATAACTCCAGTAGAGAATCCTATGAAAAAAGAAAATTTAAAAGAAGTGATCAGCCGCGACGCACATTGCTTTGGCTGCAGTCAAAAAAACCCCCACGGGTTGAAGATGCGTTTTTATGTCGACGATACCACGATCTATTCCTGGCCCAAAGTACCCGACCATCTATGTGGCTGGGATGGAATCGTCCACGGTGGGGTCCTTTCAACCATACTGGATGAAATCATGAGTTGGAGCGCCATTTACAACCTCCACCGTGTTGTCATGACCAAAACCATGACGGTTGATTTCTTCAAGCCCGTTTTCACTGCTGATGCCCTGAGAGTTGAAGGGCGGGTAATTGAACAAATCAGTGAAAGGGAAGTGATTGTTGAGGGGAAAATTTACAAAGACGATGATCTTCTTTGTGCGCAATCCCGAGGTACTTTCGCTGTTTTCACCGCAAAAGCGGTCAAAAGAATGAAAATCATGCCGCCAGAAGTTCTCGAAGGCTTTGGCGACTTATTGGATCTGGAATAAATTTTTAACAAAAACAGGAATTGAATATGAGTGAGCTACCGAATTGTCCGGAATGTGGATCTGAATACACTTACGAAGACAGAAACATGTATGTGTGTCCGGAATGTGCACACGAATGGTTACAGCAAGCAGATCATGATGCCGTTGAAGAGACATCAATAAAAGATGCCAACGGTAATCCACTACAAGATGGTGACAGCGTCACCGTGATCAAAGACCTCAAGGTCAAAGGATCTTCTTTGGTGGTCAAAGTTGGAACAAAAGTGAAAAATATCCGCCTGGTTGACGGCGATCATGATATTGACTGTAAAATTGATGGCATTGGCGCCATGAAACTGAAATCAGAATTTGTAAAAAAGAGTGGGTGATTAGGTCGTATTTGGAGTGGAGCAGTCACGGTTCGGTCCGACAGACATTATAAGGGCTGTTCTTGTTGAACCCTCTACCCCTATGAATTCAAAACTGACCAGTTGTGAGAAATCTGCCTGACCACTGATGACGAACTTGCTTCAAAACAATCCCCCTATATTTGCAAAACGCGTAATGGAGGCTGAAATCTCTTTTAAAATGTGATTTTGGGGTTTTTGAACGGATTGAAATAAGCAGCGACGATGTGCCGCAACACGTTAGTAAAAACCTTTACGGGAGTCCCCTCGCTTATTTTCGTCCGCCTTGATGGTTTTGATACCCTGTCAAGCAACGATAAGCTATTTCTCCGCTCAGCGATGTCAACCTTCCGTTTTTACGTGGCGAAGCAGTACCGGGCGTCCGAACAGAGCGGCGAGCACCGCTGCACTAATCCCGGCGTCCGACACACCCTGCGATAGCATCGACAGATCCCACTGAGCCAGCCCCAGCCTGCCAATCCCACAAGCGCGACCAGCTTGAACCACACGAGAAAAACTTCGATGCCACCAGCCTCTCCAACTCCCCACAAGTTTAACCCAATAAACAAGCCCATGATGGCTACACCGGCAAAACGGGGAAACCATGACCCGAGCCCCACGACATATCCGAGGTACTGACCGAAGGTGAAAGCATACACCGCATTTGTCAGCACGTAACCAACGATGAGTACCCACGAGAGGCT
>JAZBPC010000173.1:0-6336 GCA_036351455.1 Desulfuromusa sp. | reverse complement strand
TTTGCTGTTTCCTGACATTGAAAACAAAACATACTCATTTAGTGTTCTCCTTTTCTTGACAATAGAGGTGTCTACACAATTTAACGTTTTTCGCTACCATTTCAATCTTGTGCCCAGAGATATCTCACAGACGGAAACAGAAAAAATTGACGTAAATCAATTTATAACAAAAAAAGTGACATTTAATTGTCTGTACAGACTTTAAGACAAAGGACATTCCCTGTCTCAATCCACACGAAAACAAAAATTTCTATCCGTTCCCTTCATAAATATTCACGACTGAACTCCCCCGCTACTGCTGCAGGGGAGTTCAATAGCAATGTTCTTCTCTACCTATTGACCAAAAATCACAGGCGGTCTTGTGGTATCACCTGTTGCGCTGGGAAAGTCCTTATAGATATAGGCTTTCTCTCCAGTATCTAACAGATGGTTTGATTCTTCCATAAAGCCATTATAGCGATGTTTACACTCGTAGAATCCATGCCACCAGGCATAGTCGGGTGCCATCATCGCGGTACCCATGCGCGCACGTCGCCCTTCATGGTGCCAGAGTTCATAAAATTCTACCTCAAGTCGCTCGTCAAAAAATTTCGTATTATCTAACAAGCCCTTGCTGTAAAGGTTATCAAGCATTGATTTCGCCGGCTTATAATAAATATCATTATATTCCTGTACGACTTTATCGAGCTTGGTGTAATGGTCATCCACCCAATTTTTGCCGTGGCATTCCTTACAGACATTTTTCATCTTGTTTCGCTCGACTTCCCAGTTACTCTGTGACGGAAGTGGTTTGAAATCCTCAGGACGAACGGTTAAAGGAGCCTGCAATTCCCAACTGAGGCGTTCGGTGACATCGTGGGTAGTCATTTGGTCGCCGGCACCGCTCATGTGACAAGAGGCACAGGTCGGAGCACGGTAATCAATTCCAGCCGTCCATGTTCCTGGTGCAGCATCCCAGTTATACTCATCACCAAAAGCAGCATAAATATCGCCATGCTTTGATTCAGTGAATATCTCGATCTGTGGATGATCCGGACCTAAATGACATTGACCACAGGCTTCCGGCTTGCGGGCTTCAGCAACCGAGAAACGATGCCGGGTATGACAACTGGTACAGCTCCCCTTGCTGCCGTCCAGATTGATCCGTCCAACACCAACGTTTGGCCAGGTATCGGAAGATAAACGCCCGTTTTCATCCATTTCTAAAACCGTACCATGACAGTAGTAACAGCCGGACTGACGCTCGATTTCAGAGTTCATCCCCTTGTTCAACCAGGGATCGATTTTCCACATAATCTCAATAGTATTAGCGTGTTTACTCCGGCTGTATTCGGTGACTTCATCGGGGTGACAACGCGAACAATCCTTAGGTGTTACAACTTCACTGATGGGTACCCGGTATTCAGAGCGTCCCCACTCGGTATCACTGCGTTGATACTGTTTAAAATGGGACTGACTGATATCTTTGTCCGTTTCATCGGCAAGATGACAATCGATACAGGTAATATTGGCATTGGCATGACGACTTTCAGCCCAGTCTGAAAAAATCCCCGGATGTTCCTGTTTGTGACATTCAAGGCAAGCCTGCGCTTCTTTGGACATACTGCGTTCCAGGCGGAAATCCTTAAGCTTGACCTGATTGGCAGCAAGCAAAGTACCAGCAAAAAACATACTCAGTAACACGCTGATGAGCAAAATAAGATACCTTCTCATTCCTCCACTCCTCTCATTTAGTAGATATGAAATCCTGATATTAAAACTCACCTCTTCATAGCTATTTTAAAACTCTCGTGCATAGGCGTATTGTGTCTTTGGTTTATGAACAAGATACCGGTGGCAGTCGGTACATTTCTTTTCATAACCGTCACGGGCATAGACCACCGTCCGATGAGCCAGCATCGCTCCCCTTTTTTCGGGCATATAAAGAATATTGCGATGACACTTCATGCAATGATCGTTGTCGATATCCGCATAGGCATGTTCGCGATTTTTTGCGCGATCATATTCTTCCAGAAAGATATGCGCGACGACATCTTTGAGACCGTGATAGGCTTTGGAATAGAAAAAGTCGATTGTATTGTGGGGGGCAGGAAGGTGGCAGTCCATACAATCAGCAACAACACCATACTCATTGAAACCATGACTGGATGTTTTCCAGTCATTATAGGCCGGTTGAATTTCGTGACAAAGGGCACAGAACTGTGGAGTAGAAGTTCGCACCATAGTGTAATACCCCATACTCATCAACGGCACACCGAGGAGAACACCAACAATAACGAGCAATGCAGCCTTCATCCATCGCTTCATTCATTTCACCTCCTTTCTTCTCAATTTTTAATAAAGCTCTAATGTGTGAGCAAAAAGTCTTGACAACCTCCTTTCCAGGAAATTTTTTGATAGATGTCTTTTGATAATTATATCCCTTTGGCAAGGATTTGCACGTTTGAATTTATTTTTCTACGATCTAATGAAAACAATTTTTTCTGAAAATTATCTAGAAAAATTACATTTCAAAATTTCACGCAGCCCATTTCTCATTACCTGGTTGTCTTTTACCTTGGTTAACCTTGGAAACATTTTCTAGCTGTTCCTCCAATTCACCGAAGAACTCAGGCTTAACGGTATCGATCAACATCGTCCCTTCCCTCTCTTCAATCAGAGACCCATTGTAGCTGGTGCCATCGGGCAACGGAATAAGCTGATCAAACAGACGCGCATCCCAATCGACATAGCCCATCCAATGGATATTGTCTTTTATTCTGCGAGGCTTCATCTCACTCTCTTATACGTGATTCTTTAGCTTCCAACATAAATCCGGCTGTAAAGATGGTTATAGAGGTTGCATAAGCAGGTAAGAAGGCCACCCCGTTATGGAGTGGCCTGAGCATATTCCATACCTACTTTTTGTGATCAGCTCGCATAGCTTTAGCAAGGTGTTTGATTTCACCCAGATCCTGGGTCATCATATTCCAGCCATACCAGTAGGCGTAATCCGGGTTGACGTGGAAAAATGCCTGATAAGCACGCATCCGGTGCTTGAAATACATCTGCAGCAGAACTTGATCGATGTAAGACAGATCATCAAGTTTTTCATCCCAGTTGGCTCCATTGGTATGCATCAGCGCTAGGATAAAAGGATAATTGAACGGATAGCCTTCAGGCTTTTTGATGATCCCTTCTTTGTAAAGTGCCGCGACAGTTTCGATCGCATCGGCCATCAAGCGATCGGCCTTGGTCAGCATGGCATCCCCCATATCAAGCTGCTCTTTAGCATATTTATAGGAGTGACACTGGGTGCAGATATCGAGCATTTTATTCCGCTCTTTTTCCCAGGAAGCCTGATCGAGCCGTGCCATGTCGACTGCCTTGACGGCGTCGAGAATTGCCGTCGGTTCACCGGTCTCAGGATGGAGAACCCCAAGGGCCTTTAAGATAGTCACACGATCGGCGGCGGCTTGAGGATCTTCGGGCAGTGGCAGGCGAACACCCAAGAAACCCCAGGCGGTATGATTTTCGTGAGTGCCATCCGGAAGATGGCAAGTCTGACAGGTCGGCGCTGCAGCTCCTTCCGGCAGGTCGCCGTCTTTTTTGGCAAAGTAACGGGCACCATGTTTGGAGCTGGACCACATCTCCCATTGTGGATGGTCATAGCCCATGTGGCACTGCTGACAGGCTTTTGGATTATTCGCTTCTTTTTTTGAAAATGTGTGGCGAGTATGGCACTCGTCACAGGAATTGTTCTGGTAACGATAACCTTTGGCTAGCTGATCAGCTTTTTGCTCTTCGGTTTTGATACCCATGTTATGGCAACCACCACAACCACGACCACCTTCAATTAGCTCATCCGGGGCGTAATGGGTCGCGGGGATGGCATTGAGCACAGTCCAGCCAAAATTATGCTTGCCATGTGAAAAGGATGTAAACTGTTCTTCATGGCATTGGGCACAAACTTTTTCATCCGGCAATACGGCTTTTTTGTAGTCAGCAGCATTTTGGTGTGCATCACCGTGGCAGGTTTCGCAAGTCACACCGACTCCAGCATGCTTGCTGGCTTCCCAGTCCTTTACTTGACCGGGAGAAATATTGCTGTGGCAGTCAATACAGACATCTCCGGCCAGAGCAACACCTGCTGTCATTAACAGGGTGATTAAACCTGTCAAACAGCTCAACAAAACTCTCCTCATTTCAACCTCCTCTTAAAATGTTAATAATTGCCGAAATTCTTATTCGGCGGCGGACCTTAATGTGAATCTATATTCACCTGTTAAGCAAAAAAACTTACCAACTTGCTTAAGTGTTCTATTTAACGATAGAGATTCCTGTTAAAAACACTTGCCAAGCGTTTTCTACCTGGCTTTCTATATCGTAGTGAGCATCCCCAAGCTGGTGGAGAAAAATAGCCGGCTGAATCAACCCCAGAAACATAAATGACAATGTATCAGGGTTTAATTCTTTTTGAATCTGCCCCTTCTGCTGGCCGGAAGCGAAAATCTCCGCTACACGATCGAGATAGAGTCGAACCCCCTCAAACAGTTTCTGTTTCCGTTTTGACCCTTTAGCCAAAGTTCCCGTTGTAAACACATAACGAGCAATACCATCAGTCTTAAGTGCAGTCTCAACATGCAGAAACAACAAGCGATGCAACTGAGTCAGTGGATCATCGGTTCCCTGACAGGCCTTATGGATATTTGCCAGCAAACGATCCTTTATAAGCCCATTAACGGCCAGTAGAATTTCTTTTTTCCCCGGGAAATGGCGATAGATGGCGGATGGCACGAGCCCGACCTGATCGGCTATGTCCGCTATATTCAGTGCGGCAGGTCCTTTTTCACTGATGACCTTCAGTGCGGCGGCAGCAATCTGCTCGCGTCTAATCTCGGTGGCCAACCGTTGTGATAAACATTTAATGTCTGGTGAATCAAAATTCACATTCATACGAATATATATACTTAACAAATATATTTTTACAAGTTTATTTCCATTTTGAGAAAAAGATTTTCACAATATTTTTCAAGGAAAACTACATGTAATTAATGACTTAAATGGTCTATCAGTGGGATCAGGCGCTGATAATCCTGATAACCAAGGGCACTCTCCCAGTGACCGCTCACCATGCCGAGACCGACGCCGGCAGCGTAAAACGTCAGCAAAACAACCGGAAACACCCACCGCGGCAGCGGCTTGCGCAAACCACACACCGACATGGCCAGTGAACCGTGCGGACAGGCCTCGACGCAACTCAGACAGCCGGTACACTCGGCATTCATAACGCTGATCCGGCTATGGACACTGATCCGCGCTGGACAGGTACGGGTGCACTCCCGGCAATCGGTACAGGTTGTCGTATCGCGTCGGATTTTAAACGGGCTGATCAGACTAACCAGCCCCAGCAGAGCTCCATAGGGGCAGAGGTAGCGGCACCAGGCATTTTTGACGAAGAAAGACAGCAGCGTCACGACGGTCAGAACAATCATGGTTGTCAGTGACATCTGAGTAAAAAAATTTAACATTTTCACATCACTTACAGCCCAGTATGGGGTTTTTAAAAAAGCAGCCAGAGCCGCTGCGGGCATATCGATCAGGATAATCTTGATGAAGAAGGCAAGCAGCAGGTATTTCATACCCCGCAACACAATATCCAGCCAGCGCCAAACCGTCAGGGTGCGCCCAAACGACCGCCGACCCAGCTTCCACGCTCCTTCCGACAACGTGCCGACGGGACAAAGCCAGGAACAGAATGATTTTTTAGTCACCAGGCTCATAGCAAGAAAAGTCAGCAGAAGAACCAGCGACGCCGGGTGAAGAGTATCAAACTGGCCGGTCGTCACTAACAGTTTCAGGCTGGCCAGACCACCGATGGGAAGAAATCCGTCGACGCCGGTGGGGCGTGTAACGAAGGGAGTTGCTCCCTGACTGGTAAAGTGCTGCACAAACTGACCGAAGCGAATCCCCAAATAGCCGATCCAGATGAAAAAGCTCCACTGAATCAGGTTTCGCCAGAAGGTGGTTTTTTGCCAGAATACTTTCACACCCATCAATTCATTTCCTTTATTTTCATTGTGCTTAGCAGCTGAAATCATCGACAACATCCTTACTTCAAGCCCATATTTTCAGAGTTTATTGCTATACTTCCTCGCGCAAGCGAGAGTGCCAGCCGAGCGATAGTGACGGCTGCTTTCGCTTCCGTCACGAGGCTTTGCGTTTTTAAAAAGTCGGCCTCGGAGTCCAGAACGCTGGTTATGGCGCCTTTGCCTACTTCGTATTTGAGTTGCTCAATCCGCAGTGTTTCCTGGGTCTGAATGACCATCCGGCGAGTCACTTCAAGTTTTGCCCGGG
>JAZBPC010000172.1:0-2487 GCA_036351455.1 Desulfuromusa sp. | reverse complement strand
CGAGTTTCTGCCGAAATGGAATTATGTCGCTGTTCCGTCAGGGCGGCTTTAAATTCCGTAGTTATTTAATTCTCGTTCCTTAGCTGAATTGATTCGTTATTATAGATTGTCATGAAACTCCAAATCAATAATAAGGTCGTCTGGCTCAAACGGATACCACCCGGCGGAGATTATGTGTATCCCGTTGCAGGCAAGATTTTGCCGCTTACATCACTCCAAAGTCAATTTGAATTAACACGATTCACACTTCAATCAACACGATTCCAATTTAAATCAATCCATTTTAAATGTAAATCGGGTCAATTTAAACTTCAATCAAGCCGATTTAAATGCAAATCAGGCCAATTAAAGTTTCAATCAGTCTGATTCACGCTTCAATCAGGGCAATTTAAATGTAAATCGGACTGATTCAAATGTACATCAGGCCGATTGAAGCGTAAAATATGTTGATTTCAATTCAAATCGGGATGAAGGTTCCATCCTACTTGTTGAACAATAAAAAGAGATATACCTATGAGTAAACTCCCAGCTTGTCCCAAGTGCAACTCCAAATATACTTATGAAGATGGCCTAATGTTGGTATGCCCGGAATGCGCTCACGAATGGTTGGTCAACTCCGACGAAAGTGCAGGAAAAAGCGAAGCAGCAGTAAAGGATGCCAATGGTGCCCCTTTGAGCGATGGTGATGCGATTGTGGTGATAAAAGACCTCAAAGTTAAAGGTTCATCCTCTGTCGTGAAAGTTGGGACTAAGGTTAAGAATATTCGTCTGGTAGACGGTGATCATAATATTGATTGCAAGATTAAAGGGATCGGCGCGATGAAACTCAAGTCAGAGTTTGTTAAGAAAGCGTGAGTTGAGGATATGGTTATTGCGAACAGCAACGCCAAGAGAAGACGTTGTTGCAAAATAATGCATAATTATCGGCTAAACTGCTAGATAACATTTTAATATTTCAAGGTAAGAAGAAATGTCTATAATTCATTTGATAGTCTTCCTGTTGCAGTTTTTTCTCTTTGTCCCTCTCTTTTTCTTTCTTTTTATAAAGTCCCCCAAAGGCAGCAAAAACAAGAAAGTATTCTTAGCGGTAGCACTTATATCTATCTGTTACGCATCAGTTGATGCGTACTTCCATAGATACCTGATCGCCAGTGACTTCTACTACGCCCAGGGTGATTGGAAGAAAAGTGGGGAGATTGCTGAAAAAGGATTTAACTATCTTGAAGATAAATCAGAACTCTATGACTTTGCTTATGGCCAGTTTAGCCTGTATCGCAAAATGAAACGAGCTAAAGAGAAAGATCCTGAGCAGAAAGGACCTGCGGTGAATGAAGCAGTTACTGTGGAGCAAGAGGTTATAGAACCAAATGAGCCTGCCGGGAATGAAGAGGTTAGTGCGACACAAGAAGCTGTAGAGCAGAACGAACCTGCTGAAAGAGAAGAAGTTACAGCAGAGCAGGAGGTTATAGAACAGAATGCGCCTACTGAAAATGAAAAAGTTAGTGAGGAGCAAGAGGGTATAGAAAAAAAAGAGCCTGCTGAGAATGAAGACGTTGCTACGCCGCAACAAGCTGTAGGTCCGCTTGAGTAAAGCGAAAACGGATTTTTCAAATCGTCTGATTTCGTAAAGTATGTTTGGTATCGTATTGATGCCAGAGGGAGAGGCGGATCTTCCAGAAATTTGGTAAAATCTGAGGTCAATTTTGTCGCACGATATCTTACTGCAACTTACCGGAATTTTTATTCTGGGGATTATTTCCCAGTGGACAGCATGGAAGTTGCACTTGCCGTCTATCCTGTTCCTGCTGATCGCTGGCCTGATCGTTGGGCCTGGTCTTGGCCTGCTCCATCCTGACCAGCTCTTTGGAGAACTGCTGTTCCCTATGGTCTCCCTTGCTGTTGCGGTGATTTTATACGAAGGTGGTATGAATTTGCGCTTTCGGGAGCTGCACAAACAAAAAATCCGTGGCGTGTTGTTGCAGATATTGACCCTTGCCGTATTGATCTCCTTAGTGCTCGGCACAGTTGCGGCGCATTATATTATCGGCTTCCCTTGGCCGGTAGCTACCTTGCTGGCGGCAATCCTCGTTGTGACCGGGCCGACAGTTATCGGTCCTATGTTACGGCATCTTCGGCTGCGCGGTCGAGTTAGTTCACTTCTTAAATGGGAGGGGATTGTCGTTGATCCCTTGGGCGCAACCCTGGCGGTCTTGGTCTTCACCGTCGTGAGGCATAGCAGACTTCGTGACGGTCTAGCAGAGGCACTCTTTGATTTTTGGATTACCTTCGCCGTTGGCGTGTCATTCGGTTTTATTGCTGCCGCTGTGCTGATCGTGATGCTGCGAAGATTCTGGCTGCCCGACGCCTTGCATAATCCCGTGTCGCTGATGTTGATGTTCGCCTCCTTTACAGCAGCCAACGTTGTTCAGGATGAGGCGGGGCTGTTGGCAGTGACGGTCATGGGGATCACGCTTGCTAATCAGAAGT
>JAZBPC010000171.1:0-25598 GCA_036351455.1 Desulfuromusa sp. | reverse complement strand
CCTGAAAATTCACATCTTGAACGTTTTTCTGCCCGCCAAAAGACTTCAACCTTGCAGTGTAATAACCGTTTTAGTTACAGCTTCTCGACGGAACCTCTCTTTTTACAGAAAGGTCTGTTGTGTGGTCACGTAACGCGTGTCCATGTTCTTGGGCTTGAGGGTAAAGCTGCTTAATTTATCTGATCTCCGCCGAATCGAAGAAAAACATAAGCTTGATTCTTCTTGATTTCTGCTAACTACAAACGTAATCGGTAATATTCGTGTGTTGGAGCTATGGTAGCTTTTGAGCTGGTTAAAGAACGTGGTGGACATAGTCCTGATGCGGAAAAAGTTAAACAGTTAACAGCCAAGGCTTTGCAGCATGGGTTAATCCTGCTATTCTGTTGAATCTATGGCAATACGGTTCGCCTCCTTGCTCCCTTGACGATTCCAGATGAACAACTGGAAGAAGGTTTGGATATTCTGGAAAAATCATTGGTTGAGGTTGCTTGATTCATACGCAGATTCTGGAATAAGTACTAAAAGTTATTTCTACACAGGAGCCTCTTTATGAGATTTGAGACCACAGATCCGGTCACTCATCCCGAGTTGGTATTTTACCGTCGCTGTATTATTGACCTTGCAACTGGCGAGCAGAGTTTTACTGAAGTCCCTTGCCAAAACCTCGAAGATGTTCTGGGTGGATTTGGCCGCTCGTTTCAGCTTCTTGCGCAGCGTAAGATAAACACCGCTTACTGTGAGGAAAACCCTTTGATCGTCAATACCGGTCTTTTGACTGGTAGCAGTGCCATGACTGGCCTGCGTACTTATTTCTCCAGCTATAGCCCAATTAAGGGGTCTTTAGTCGGCCTACCGGCAGCGATGTGGTCGACCGGAAGTGGTAAGTTTGGTGCCAAATTTAAATGGACCGGGCTTGATGAGCTTATTTTTGAGAATCGCTCCGACAAACCTGTTTACGTATTGATCACCGAAACTGATGACGGTCCCCGGGTAGAACTGAAACCAGCAGAGCAGCTTCTTGGCCTCGGGACTCACGAAAAGATTATGGCATTGCAAAAAGAGTATGACGACGCTCATTTCGCTGCCATCGGCCAAGCTGGGGAGAATTGGCAGAATGTCTATATGGGGTCGGTTGCACTTTCCACCGAAAACCAGCTTAAATCTGGCGAAGACAAAATGCGTTTTGCTGGGCGTGGTGGAATGGGTAGCATCATGGGCTACAAGAACATTATTGCCCTGGTTGCACAGAGTCGTGATAAAAACAAACCGCTGACTGATGCTGTCAAACAAGTTAACCGCAATGTCATCAAAGGTGGTGGCTCTGCGCGCCTGCAACCAATCAAACGGGGCGGAGGTGGAGGGACCTGGGCCGCTTATGATGTCATGCAACCCTTCCATGCTGTGCCAGTAAATAATTACCGTCCGCAAGGTAATGACCTTCCAGAAAAGGTTTTTCGTGAGAACGTTGAAAAGCATTATGACATCGAATCTGCGGCCTGTTACCGCTGTGGTATTACCTGCCATAATTATATTTCTGAGAAAAATAACGATGGCAGCAAGGGTGAGTTCATCGCTAAGTTTGATTACGAACCGCTCAACCTGCTGAGTACCAACATCGGCATTCATGAAGCCGGGCAGGGGGGACGTTTGATTCAACTCTGTGATAATTATGGTATGGATGCAATTTCACTTGGCGTCACCATCTCCTATGTTCTTTCGTATAATCAACGCCATCCCGAAAAGCCGCTACTCAATGGTGCCAGTTTTGGCGACTATGAAAAAATTCGCGAGCTGATTATCATGGCGGGTGAAGGTCAAGCCCCAGAAATCGGCAAAGGTTCCATGCGCCTGTCACACAGTACCGGTGAAACAAGCTATGCATATCATGTCAAAGGTTTGGAGTTGGCAGCCTATCAACCGGAAACAAATCCTGGTTATTGTTGGGCGATTGCTGGCGGTCACATGTCTATGGGAACTTACGGGATGTTGATCCGCGAAGGTAAGTCTGATGTTGATTCCTGGGTTAAGGCCATCACTGAAGATAAACTTCATATTGTCGGTTTTGATCTGATCGGGTTGTGTAAATTTTTCGATATAACTCAGGGGATCGGGACGCAGATGGTGGTTGACTGCCTGAAGAGTGATTTTAATCTGGAGATCGAGCCGATCAAAATAAAAGAAGCCGTGCGTCGGTCATTTATGCTGGCGATGTCTCTTGAATTTCGTCAAGGCTATACCAAGGAAGAATTCAGCTTGCCGGCTGAAATTCATGAAAATCCAAACCCCCATATCAACCTCCCGAATATTACCAACCCCGAATTTATGGCTGAATTGAGTGAAAAGGTGTGGGCGGTATTTGATAAAGAATTGGAGGCGTTATAACCAGAAAGCGTTTAGACTCTCCTGACTAGAACTAGCTATGCGCAAATTCTGATCTTCATAGCAATTGAAATAAATTTTAGTAGATCGCTGCTAGGCAGCTGGACCACTCCCGGATGATTTTGATTAATTGGGATTAGTTTCCTTAACTCCTTGCTCAATAAATTGGTCCATCATTGCAATTAACTTTGCGATTTCGGGTTTAGCGGCGTAACCGTCAGCTTCAACTGAATCACACTTAACTTCCATCGGTGGATTAATAAGTGAGGAGAACAGCAATACCGGAACGTGTTTGTACCCGAGCCCTTCTTTTACTTTTCGGCATAGGGTGAGTCCATCCATTCTTGGCATTTCGATATCACTGATCACTAGACTGAGATGCTTGCGGATATCGTCCCCTGATTCTTCAGCATGTTTTTTCAGTTGCAGAATACGTTGATAACATGCTTCACCATCAACAAACACTTCTAATCCTTCAAACCCCGCTTCGAGGAGAACTTTTTCAATCCCCGTGCGGATGATTGTTGAATCTTCAGCCATTAAAATTTTAGCCTGCTTCCTGAAAGATAATGAACTCTCGCCCGTTCCCGCAATATTGGGTTCATCAAATTCTCCAATGACTGAATCCGGATCAAACTCACCAACAATATGTTCCAGATCAAGGATCAGGATCTCTCTGTTGTCAATATGGATAGTTCCGGTAAAACGTGGCTTGTATTGGTTAATAATAGGAGCAATGGGTTCAACATCATTCCAGGAAACCCGATGAATCTGGTTGACACCATCAATTTTAAACCCATTGGTTCGATGATTGAATTCACAGACCATAACGACCGGCCGAGAATTATTATCCATTTGTTCTTGAGCGCGTTGGTTTAAATGAGTTTTTAGGTCAATTAATGGGATGATAGCTCCCCGAAGCAGCAAGGTGCCCAGCATTGCAGGTTGACTTCCTGGGATAGCGGTCAAAACCGATTCATCAAAAGGGATGATTTCCTTCAATTTCTGGACATTGATTCCTAATGGCTGTGACCCAACATAGAATTCAATGATTTCAAGCTCGTTAGTTCCACTTTCCAGAAGGATTTCTTGTTTTTCGGCAATAGCCATTTTGTTTCTCCTGACCAGTATGATTATGCTTGAAGTCTGTTATTCAAGAAATGGACGTTGCACAAATTGTCTGATTCGTAAATTTTTCTTATAATCGTCTAGCCTCTGTACCCAAGCAAAAAAAGAGTTAAAATGGTTCTTTTAGTAAATTGTAAGTTGCGAGTAATTGAGGGAATTTAATTTATTCATTATAACAATAAATTTAGTGTTTCGCAATTATAATCGGTACGTGTTGAACTCTGGAAATATGAGGGGGCAGATTTATAATCTCTTATTGTTTTGGATGAAATCTATGGCACGTTGTTCTGACCAATAGGTCTTTCCTTTGAGCATAAAGCCGACATGTCCACCATGACGAGGAGTTTCAAGAACAATATTAGAGTTTCTCTTTGCATAATTGTAGGGGTAGCACTCCTTTTTCAAGAAGGGGTCGTCTAGGGAGTTAACGATTAGAGATGGGATGGTTATGTGATGGAGAAGGCGGTTACAACTGCATTTTTCCCAATAATCTTCAGCAGAGGTGAATCCGTGCAATGGTGCAGTATAACGATCATCAAATTGTTTAAAGTTTTTGATTCTACCAAAGCCTTCATCGTTGATTTGGTCTGGATAGCGATCCATTTTTGCTTTAATTTTCGTGTGCAGTTTCAGCAAGAAGCGCTTCATATAAATAGAGCAGGCAGGGTGGTTTAGTGCTTCGCTACTGTGACTGAGATTGCAGGGTACAGAAAATGTGATGACTCCCTTTACCAAGGGGTTAATTGCATCACCTTGTTCACCTGAATAGAGTAAAGTCAAATTGCCACCCATAGAAAAACCGATGAGAAAAATCTGCTCATAACAGCCTTTTCCAGTAGCATGCCGAAGCACTGTATCAAGATCATAGGTGGCACCGTTATGATACATAATAAGCTGTCGGTTGGTCTCACCACTGCACCCCCGGTAATTCCACGCCAAGGCATCAATTCCAGCGTCATTCAATGTTTTGACCATACCACACATATAATCACGTGTTGAATTGCCTTCCAACCCATGAGAAAGGATAGCCAGTGTACGACTTTTTACTACGGACCAATCAAGGTCAAGAAAATCATTGTCTGGAGTACTGATCCGTTCTCGTCTGAAGGGAGGACGTTCAAGATGACGAAACAGGGTGGGGTAGATGGTCTGCAAATGACCATTGCGTAGATAGATGGGTGGCAGGTAGGAATCCATTTAAGGAGTATAGTGAGTTGTCGTAATGAAGACAATAAGGTTGACGATCAGGAATTCATGGAATATCGAATCAATTCCGCCATTCTGTACTTTTATCTATGGCATCTTTGAATTTAATCATGTGCTGTTGTCTATTGGTTTGAGGTGAATATTTTCTGGTGATTGCTGTAGTCGGTGATTGCATAAACTGTTCTCCTGCAGCAAGGCATGCTGTTCCATATGCAGTTAATTCAGTTGAAGGTTGTACGATCACCTGTCGATTGAGAACATCCGCGAGAAACTGACATAGATATGTATTTTCGGCCAAGCCACCATCGATTGAAATTTCACCTTTGATGGAGACAAATTCATTCATTGAGCTGATGACTTCTGCAGCTCTGAAAGCAATCCCTTCCAAAATCGATTGAATTAAATCTGTTGGCTGGGTATCAAGTGATAATCCGATCCACAGGCCAGCAGCAGTTCTGTCCCAGTATGGACAACCCAAGCCGGATAATGCGGGTACGAAAGCAAGATCTCTTTCAATAGCACTGCTTTTACTGAACTGTTGGATTTGTTTATAATTCGTGAATAAACCTAGCGAACGCGCCCAATTAATTGCAGATCCTGCGGAAAAAATTCCACCGTCAAGAGCATATACGGGCTTTTTCCCCTCTAATTGCCAGGCTACAGTTGGCAAGAGACCATGATCTGTCGCTTGCTGAGGCGTGTCTCCCGTGAGGACTAGTGCGAATGCCCCGGTGCCAAAAGTTATTTTGGCATCCCCTTTTATTCTGCAGCCATGTCCATAAAGTGCCGCCTGTTGATCAACGATACTCGCAGTGATTGGAATCTGTCGGCCCTTGGATTCGACAGAACCAAAGTCGCCGGTGGTGGTTATAATTTCAGGTAAAGCTTCAAGCGGTACTCGAAAAAGTTGACATAACTCTTCATCCCACTGACCTGTGCGCAAATCCATTAAAGATGTTCTTGATGCTGTACTTATATCGGTTACAAAACGGCCGGTGAGACGATCAAGAAAAAAGGCATCGGTGGTCCCCAACCTCAGTTTCCCACGATGAAGTAACTCTTTGGCTAAGGGAACGTTGTCGACAATCCACGCAAGTTTAGAAGCAGAAAAATAGGTATCCAGAGGTAAACCTGATCGGTCAAGGACTTGCTGTTGGTGTTTAGGTTTGAGCTTATCTATTGTCAGATGGGTACGATTGTCTTGCCAGACGATCACTGGAGATATCGCACGTTTTGAATCGGCATCCCAGGCCAGGCAGCTTTCTCCTTGATTGGCAATGCCAATGGCACGGATATCATCACTGCTGTCTATGCAGCGTTGAATATTTTGAATCAATTCTTCAGAGTCGTGCTCAACCCAACCAGAATTTGGGTAGAATTGTTTGTGTTCAAGAGCCTTGACCGTCTTCTGTCTGCCAGAACTGTCGACTAATAATGCATGGGTACCGGTTGTTCCTTGGTCAATTGCGAGTATTGACATCACATGGTCCTATATAAATTGGGTTTTAATCTATTTAGGGATGGAATTTTATTGCCACGTTTTCAACATATAAGTCAAAGAATTCTGCAAAACAATCAGTTGTCGTTGCAGTTTTTTAAGGAAGATTTCCGGCTAAATCCTTGACTATCCACTGGGCCGTTGCATGACCTTCATGCCAGCACTTCCCGGCAACATCAACAGGTTGTGGAAGGTTATTGGGGGCATAATAGATTGGAGCTTTGCTCCCACTAGGTCGCTGCAGAACATTTCCTGCGACATAATATACGGGGTCTGTACAACGGCCAAATTGATCAACAACAGGGCTGTTGGTAACCGTATCAAGTTTCAGATGGCTCATTCTTGCAAGGGTTGATTCCGGTGTGAATTTGCCGGTAAATAGAACTCCATCACAGGAAATTTCCCGTGTGTTGCCACTTTTGTCCGTAATTTTAACGGCAGTCACGCGTGTGTTGCCAATGATTTTGACAACTCGGGTTTGTAATAAAAGCGGAACACCAAAGAGTCGTGTCACATGGTAAAGAGGCCAGCGCAGAGTAGGGCGTTGATTTTCTTCAACCATTGCAACAGGTTTTATTCCTGCATTTTTGCAGGTTGAAAGAGCAGAAAAACTGACTATTTCAGTCCCGACAATAACGGGTTGCCGAAACGGTATCAACTTCTTCAGGTAGTACATCGATTGCAGGGTACCTGTGGTGCAGATTCCAAGTGGTCTGTCCCCTGAAACCAAACGAGAGGATCGTGGAGTTTCACGGATACCTGTCGCAATGAGAACACGCTTTGCCGTTATTTTTCGAGTTCCTTCAGGGGAATTGACTGTAATAATACCCGCGGGTTCCAGTAATGTCACAGTTGTTTTTAATGCGATATTGATACCGTTTTCATGAGCAGATTGAACCAGCTTTTTTGCATAAGAGGGGCCAGTCATGGCCCGCTTATACTCGCGGATTCCAAATGGCGGATGACCACAATGCCGCGGTATCCCACCGGCCTCTGATTCACGATCGACCACCAAAAGCGATTCAATCCCGGCACTTTTGAGAGTTAACGCTGCAGCTAGACCGGCTGGTCCAGCCCCAATGATGACAACATCATAATCGTTGCTGTTTTGGAGATCAGGCATTTTCGTCTCCCACGTCAATTGAGGTTGCGAATTTGCCTTTGGTCAGTTCAGCAAGGCGCGCTGTACAGTAGAACCCTTGACAGCGTCCCATGGTGACACGAGTGCGCCGTTTCAATCCTGCAATGCTTCCAGCAGGTAGTGGCCCTTCCAGCGCAGCATTGATCTCACGATCAGTCACCATTTCGCAGTGGCAGACAATTTCCCCGTACCCCGGCGTTTCGAAATCGCGGGGAGAGTTCTCTGCTAGATTGGGGACCGAAGGGACTCTTGGATTTGACAATGACTTAAACTCAACCCCTTGTTGCAATAGTAAATGATGCACATGCTGGGCGAGGCCAAGTGAAGAGGTTAGCCCTGTTGATCGGATTCCTCCCAGGGTGATCCAGTTGCGTTCAGGCTCTTGGCTGACCTGATATTCACTTTTTTCAGTTGCAGGTCTAATTCCCGCAAAAGTTGCAGTTACAGGGATGTCGGCAAGTGCCGGGATTTTTTCGATAGCTTGGTTGTGAAGAGTTTGAAGGTTTTCTTTGTCGACAGAAGCGTCATCTCTACCATCCTGATCTTCAGCGGTAGGGCCAACAGCAACGTTTCCAAAAATTGTTGGAAACAGAACTATCCCTTTTGTTCGTGCCGTTGGAACGGGCAAAATAATAGAGTTCAGCAGCTTTCTTGCAGCTTTGTCAAAGAGGACGAATTGACCTTTGCGTGGTTTGATAGTGAAGTCGCAGTCACCCAGGACATTGTGGTTTACAATGTCGCCATAGAGTCCGGCACAATTAATGACATAAGTCGCTTTAATCTGCCCACGTGAAGTATTGAGCAGCCAGCCTGTGCCATCGAATTCACCGCTTGTGACTTCAGCATTAAAGAGAGCTTTACCCCCATTTTCGATTGACTGTTGCAAATATGCAAGGGGAGTTGACCATGGGTCGATAATGTACTCACAAGGAACAGCTATCGCTGAACGTATGTTCTCGCCAAGATGAGGTTCAATTTCAATAATTTCTTTGCGACTCAGGAGGCGCAAATCTTGGACGTCATTATCCTGACCTTTTTTTAGTATATTGGGGAACTTTTCTTCTTGTTCTTCGGTCCAGGCTGCGATCAATGCCCCTGTTTTTACCAATGGCAGGTTGAGGCTCTTGTAGATCTGTAGATATTCTTTGTAGCCGTTTTGCACACACTCCCATTCCAATGAACCAATCGGAGCATCAAATCCAGTGTGGAGGATAGCGCTGTTTCCTTTGCTTGCACCTGAAAGGATATCCGTTCCTTTCTCAATCAAGACAGTAGACGCCCCTTCAAGGGCGAGTTTACGAGCAACCGCGCAGCCGACGACTCCCCCTCCTATAATGGCAACATCGCCTCTGGCAATTATTTGAGCGGAACCATGTTTATTGATTTGTTGTTGATGAGTATTCATGACTGAAAAGTATCTTAATGTGACCGAACAGTCAAGATGAAAAGATTTGTTTACTAATGTCAGGTGACGTATTGGTTGTTATGGAATTATTGAGGGTGATGCTAATTATTTGTTTGCAACAATAATATTGATTTTCGCTTTAAGGAATGCGGATTGTAGTTCTGGCGAGGGGGCAACGTCGCAGACAATGTTTGTTATTTTAGACAGGCTACAGACTTCAAATGAAGCGAGTTTATTAAACTTTGAACTGTCAACCAATATTGTTAAAAATTCAGCTTGGTCGACCATCGCACGAGCCAACTGGGCCTCCTCAATGCTGTAATCCATGGCACCAGTCCGCGTATCAAGTGCGCCGACTGTCAAAATAGCATGGTGAGCTCGAAAGGATTGAAGTTGTGTAATGGCCAGACTGCCAACAGTTTGTCGATTGTCACAGTGAAATTCTCCACCTAGTAAGAAGCATCTGGATGAAGAAGGTTCTGAACATATGGTCTGAGCAATTTGGGTCGAGTTAGTTACAACAGTTAAGTTGGCAGTGGAAAAAAGTTTTTCTGCAAAATATAAAGTCGTTGACCCAGTATCAATAAGGATCGTCTCTCCTGGCGAAACGAGTTTTGTTGCCGCTTCAGCAATCTTAATTTTTGCTGCTGCATTTTTGCTCATTCTGTCACGGAAAGGTCCTTCTCCAGCAACAATAGGAAGCGAAGCTCCGCCATGATTTTTTTGAATTTGACCTGTTCGTGCAAGCTCGGTGAGGTCTCGTCGAATTGTTTCTTTCGAGGTATTAAGAAGTTTAGCGAGATTATTAACGGTGACGTGGTCTTGTTGTCTAACTAGGTTAATAATTTCAGCTTGTCGGGCTGCTGGGGTCATGAAGTTATTCCTATTGATCTTAAATAATCGCTTGAAAACAAAAATCGTTTCACCAATCAGGTGAATGAATATTTAGGGCACTGTATTCTATATATTTTGCCAAGATAATAACTTGCTGTGCGGTTGTCAATGAATAGTCGTTTGGCTGAGGGATAGTTGTGCAATGAATGATCAGTCAAAAAAAATGCTTGTTCAGTCTAAAATAATGTGTAATTATGTCGATGTTCTATTTCTATTCATTTTCCTGATGTGTCTGATTTTGTGTTTTTATTTTTTTTAAATCCTTTAACTTGCTTGAACACTGCATAAATTTATACAAACTCCTGATTGCCAGGACAATACATGTGTGCAGAGATTTACTCTCTTTAGTTGATGGGTTAGCTATTTTTGAACCTTAATGATAGATAGCGTCAGGGTGAAATGGGACTTGCAAACAAAAACAGAACTGTGTTATACCGCAAAATAAATATAGGTAATATATCACTCAACGGCGGGTGATGGGGCGATGATGCTTGTGAGGAGAAATAGTTATTTCTCTTGCAAGCATTTTTTTTTGCACTGGCTTCGATGTTCTGGTGCTGTAACTTTTGGGAACTTCGGGAGGACAAATGCCAAAATTTATAATTCTTTATATCAAGTATGTTGACGCCATTTCTATCATAATTGGTAGAGCTGTCATGTATTTGATATTTGCTATGATAGGAGTTTTGCTTCTTGGCGCTCTGACTCGAAATGTTTTGCATATGCCTCTATCTTGGACCGTTGAAATGGCTCAATTTATTATCACGGCATATTACATTGCCGGTGGTGCATACTCGATGATTTTGAGAGAGCATGTGCGGATGGATTTGATCTATGAACGTTTTTCTGAAAAAAATCGAGCTAAAATTGATGTTGTGACCACGTTCTTCCTTGTCTTCTATCTTGCTATTCTGCTGTTTGGCTCAATTTCAAGTACCATTTACGCGATTGAGTATGGACAGCGGAACTTCTCTCAATGGAACCCTTCAATGATACCCATAAAAATTATCATGGTTGCAGGGATTTTCTTAATGATATTGGAGTCTGTGGCTGTTTTCTTTAAAGATCTTGCTATAGCTAAAGGAATCAAAATCTCATGAGTTATGAACTAATCGCCCTGACAATGTTTGGGGGGATGCTGGTTTTAATGTTGACAGGCCAGCGGGTCTTCGCTGCGATAGGTTTTGTCTCAGCTGCTGCAGCCCTTTTGCTATATGGCAATGGTGCTATTGAAATGCCATTTAATGCTGCGTTTAAGCTGTTTAACTGGTACCCGATGTTGACTCTACCTTTGTTTGTTTACATGGGGTATGTCCTTTCAGAATCGGGTATAGCTGATGATCTTTACACGATGTTCCATGTCTGGTTCGGTAGGATAAATGGCGGTTTAGCTGTCGGTACGATTGGTTTGATGGTCGTTATATCAGCTATGAATGGACTCAGCGTTGCTGGTATGGCAATTGGGGCTACGATCGCGTTACCCGAAATGTTACGACGTGGTTATGATAAGACCATGATTACTGGAGTTGTTCAGGCAGGAAGTTCTTTAGGAATATTGGTCCCTCCCAGCGTGGTTCTGGTTCTCTATGGCATGATTGCTCGTCAGCCTGTAGGCAGACTCTGGCTGGCTGGGGTTTTTCCTGGCTTAATGATGGCTGCTTTTTTTGCTATTTATATTGTTATCAGATGTAAACTCCAGCCTCACCTCGCTCCCACAGTCAGTGAAGAAGAACTGGACATTCCGTTTAGAGAAAAACTAAAGCTATTAAAAGCTGGTATTATTCCATTTTTGATTTTCTTTTTTATGACCGGATTGTTTCTCATGGGAATTACTAGCCTGGTGGAAAGTTCAGCTGTTGGTGCAACTGCTGCAACAATTGCTGCAATCGCCAAGGGAGCTTTTAATCGCAAGGTGATTGAAGAGTCTGTCAGAAAAACCCTTGGTATCTCTTGTATGTTTATGTGGGTCATTCTTGCTGCACTTTCTTTTGGAGCTGTTTTTGATGGTATCGGTGCGGTCAAGGCTATTGAGGCTTTATTTATTACAAAGTGGCACTTGAGCCCGTGGCAGGTTCTGGTCATGATGCAGCTATCCTATATCGTTATGGGAATGTTTCTGGACGATACGGCCATGCTGGTTATTGTTGCTCCACTTTATGTGCCATTGATTATTTCTCTTGGATTTAACCCGATCTGGTATGGGGTTTTGTACACAATTACCTGTCAGATCGCTTATATGACCCCTCCCTTTGGCTACAATTTGTTTTTAATGCGTGCCATGGCCCCTCCGGAAATCACATTGCCGGATATCTACCGCTCTATTATTCCGTTTGTATTGATTATGGTTTTTGCCTTGGTATTAATAATGATATTCCCACAGATTACTCTGTGGTTGCCTGACTATATATATTCAAAATAAGTATCAAGCTTTGTAATTGAGGGTTCAACCCATGGCAGTTGTCTCTAACATTAATCAGAGGAGTTAAGCGATGAAAGAAGAAAAAATCGTAACTAAGCCCCAACCTCAAGATCAGAAAAATGGCCGTCGAGATTTTATCAAGAAGGCTGGTATTGCTACGACAGGAGCCGTTGCCGCCTCGACAGTCTTCAGTGCTCCTTATGTCTATTCGGCTTCTAACCCAATTAAATGGCGACTACAGAGTTATTCAGGTGCGGCGCTGGGGGCTCACGTTATCCAGCCGCAGATTGAAGCATTTAATCGTGCTGCTCATGGACAAATGGAGATTGAACTTTATTTTGCTGATCAGTTAGTTGCAACCGGTGAGCTTTTCCGTGCTATGCAAAATGGTATGATTGATGCTGTACAGAGCGATGATGCCACAATGGCATCACCAGTCGATATCAATGTTTTTGGTGGTTATTTCCCTTTTGCAACACGTTATAGTTTAGATGTTCCTGTTTTATTCAAATACTATGGTCTCAATGAGATATGGCAAGAAGCTTATGATGAAGTCCGGAATGTAGAATGGCTGGGTGCTGGAGCTTGGGATCCGTTGCACATTTTTACAAAAAAACCGATTAATAGTCTTGCTGATATGAAAGGTAAACGTGTTTTTGGTGTTCCTACCGCAGGAAAATTCCTGTCTCGTTATGGGTTAGTCCCAGTTACATTGCCTTGGGATGATATTGAAGTTGCTATCCAAACTGGCGAGCTTGATGGTGTAGCATGGTGTGGTTTTACAGAGGCGTACGAAGTTGGTTGGGCTGATGTTTGTAACTATGCTTTATTAAATAACGTAACTGGTGCATGGTTTGGTTCATACTTTGCTAATAGTAAGAGCTGGAAGAAAGTACCTCCACATCTACAAGAGTTATTTAAACTTTCCATGGATAGTTCTCACTATTACCGCCAAGTATGGTATTGGGGTGGAGAAGCCAAGCTGCGTGTTGGTGGTAAGAAAATGGAATTGACGACTATCCCAGCAGAAGAGTGGGATCAGGTTGTCAAGGATGCTGAAGATTTCTGGGATGATATGGCTTCGATCAGTCCAAGAGCTGCCAAGGTTGTGAATATCTTTAAAGAGTATTCAAATGTGATGCACAAAGCCGGTGTTCCTTATCGTTACAGCTAAGCGTCAATGCTTTCGCCTCTGTATATAACTATGCAGGGGCGAAAGCTATAAAACACTAGATTTTAACTGGAATCCATTCAGGAACCTTTTTAAAATCTTGCTAAATTGGTAAAATAGCGTTATAGAAAAAGAAGACGGTCATGCAATGGAGTATGATCACAGGCGGTGAATGCTTGCATAGAATTATTATAATTTTTGCAGGCATTTTTTTGTGGAGTTCATGGTGTCCGAAGACAAGCAGCGCATGATACAAGAGTATGTGCCAGGTAAGCAATTGACTCTGGCACATCTGATTGCGAATCCACAGAAATCAATTTGTCAGAGTCTTGGTCTGGATGAAGAGGTTGCTGGTGCTATTGGCATTCTGACGATTACTCCTGGAGAGGCTGCCATTATTGCTGCTGATGTTGCGACGAAAGCGGCAGATGTTGAAATAGGTTTTCTGGATAGATTTGGTGGTGCGGTTGTGATTGTTGGTGATGTTGCCAGTGTTGAATCCTCAATTATTAGTGTGCTAGATGTTTTTGAAACGGTATTGCATTTTGCTATAACAGAAATAACCCGATCTTAGAGAGATCTTGATGAATAAAGTGTTGCTTGTTGGCAAGACTGGATGTGGTAAAACAACATTGATTCAGAGTTTTCAGGAGCAAAAGATCATTTACAAAAAAACCCAGGCGATCACATTTACTGGGATGTTTATCGACTCTCCTGGGGAGTTTTTAGAGAATAGACGCCTCTACCCGGCACTACTGACCACATCAGTTGGTTGCAATATTGTTGCTTTGGTGCAAGATGCAACAGTGATAAACAGCGCTTATCCTCCCAATTTTTCATCTATGTTCAAGAAGAGGATCATTGGCATAGTGACCAAGGTGGATAAGGACTCAAGTAATCCTGAAAGAGCTGAAAAGTTTCTCAGGCGTGCTGGAGCTGAAGAAATAATCATGACAAGTGCAATCGATAAGACTGGATTGCAGTTATTAAGAAAATCTCTCGCTCAGGTGAATATGGATGTCATTTAAAATCGTCATTGCTGATGATGAACCTATAACACGCCTCAACATGTATGAGATTTTGGTGGGGGCTGGATATGATGTTGTTGGAGAGGCCGGAGATGGGTTTGATGCTCTGGATCTCTGTCGAGAACATCATCCTGATCTGGCAGTTTTAGATATCAAAATGCCGCTGATTGACGGATTGAAGGCGGCGAAGCTGATCAAAGATGAGAAACTGGCAGGCAGCACTCTGTTGCTGACGGCATACAGTGGCAAAGAATTTGTCGACCAAGCTAAGGATGCAGGTGTTGAAGGTTACTTGGTTAAGCCCGTATCAGAAGATTCTCTACTTCCTATGGTAGAAGTTGCCATTGCTAAGGGGATGGAGATGAATCGGATGAGAGAGGATATCCGTAAAGCTCAGGATGAGCTGGAGGGAAGAAAATTGATAGAACGGGCCAAAGGAATTATAATGGCTCAGGACAAGCTCAGTGAAAATGATGCTTATAAAAAAATCCGCAAAATCAGTATGGATAAAGGTAGGCCGATGAAGGATATCGCTAAGGCTATTCTGTTGAATAGTATCTGAGGAACTTATGCTTGTAGCCCTTTGCCAGCAACATTCAGACTTGAGTGAAGCGGACATTCAGCAAATAAAAAAAAATGCAGAATGTCTGCATGGTATAGCTGAACTAATGGGTGCGGATATTTTTATTGATTGTTGTACAAGAGATCCCGATATGGCTGTTGTGGTGGCTCAGGCCCGGCCGTCTTCAGTCAGATCTCTTTATGTTGGTTCGGTTGTTGGCAAATTTGCTCACCGAAGTAAAGAACCTGCTGTTCTCAGAACTTTGGAAATCGGCATGCCGACAATGGACATGAGCGGCGTGACCCAGGAAGATAAAAGTGTTCGCCAAAGTGTATCACCGATCAAAAATTTGTCTGGAGTCGTTATCGGTGCATTGATTGCTGAAAAAGATGTGACAGAAACAGTCAGGGCAGAAAAGAAGCTATCTGTCTTGACCCAGACCACAGAACAGTTGATTGAGCGAAGAGCCTCAGGGAGCGGAGATAATAGTCTTCCATACCATGTGACTGATGGAATTGTGACATTCAGCCATTCCGGAATTTGCACTTATGCAAATCCCGTTGCTGAGAAGATTTATCGTGATCTCGGTTATATTGAACGACTCCAGGGACTTAGTTTTACAAATATGACCTTTCATGGGGTCGAATTTGATAATATCCTTGCAAAGAAGCAGGTTACTCTTAATGACTTGGAGGTTGGTAACTACATCTTTCATATCAAATATACTTATGTGAAAAATAAGCATGACAACTTTGCTGGTGTTGTCATGCTTATTAATGATGTAACTGATGTAAAAAATAAAGAAAAAGAGCTTGTCTTAAAGACCGTTGCCATCAGTGAAATCCACCACCGAGTTAAAAATAATTTGCAGACGATAGCAAGTCTCTTAAAACTTCAATGCCGCAGGATAGATGATGTTTCTGCAAAATCTGCATTTAACGAAAGCATAAGTCAAGTTTTGAGTATTGCTGCAACCCATGAAATCTTGGCAGAAGATTGTAAGGATGATGTTGATATCATGACCATGCTGCAGAAGATCAAAATAAATACGGTGCAACATGGCTTTCTAGCCAGCAAGGAAATCGCTATAAATCTTAAAGGGGATACCTTTTTATGCGATTCTGATACGGCTACTTCTATCGCGTTGGTTGTCAATGAAATCACCCAGAACTGTTTGAAATATGCATTTATTGGTCGAGATACCGGGGTGATAGATATTGAAATATGTAAAGGGGCAATGTATTCCAATATCTCCATTATTGATGATGGGATTGGTTTTGATTTCGACAAAGATTCTTCAGAAAAACTTGGCTTACAGATTGTTCGAAGGATTGTAACGGAGAAGCTGAAAGGGAGTTTATCAACTGAATCCAGTCAGAAGGGGACCAAGGTGCTATTTGATTTCCCTTTAAACCAGCCAGGAGTTGAAGCGATCTGACTGATTGATTTCTTGAGCTGTTCATTTTTGAATAGAAGCCTCTGAGTAAATAAGTAATATTTCGTGCACAACGGCGTGTGCGAGTACGGCGTCGAAGCCTGAGTTTGCATTCTTGATGATTGCATTGTCAGGCTTTTTTTATCCTGAATCAGGTTTATGATAGGGCCGCAGTGAAAGAGCAAATTCTCAGTGTTGGAATAGATATTGGGACGACAACGACGCAGTTGGTGTTTAGCCGTCTGACTCTGGAGAATACTGCCTCCTTGATATCAGTACCGCGTATAGAAATTATTGCTAAAGAAGTGGTGTTTAGAAGTGCAATCCACTTTACCCCATTAAAATCACAGCAAGAGATAGATGAAACCAAAATCCGGCAACTGATTGAGCAGGAATATCGTTCAGCTGGGATCAGACCTGAGCAAGTACAAACCGGGGCGGTTATTATTACTGGTGAAGCGGCCAGGAAACAAAATGCAGAATCTGTTTTACGAGCATTGAGTGGACTAGCTGGAGAATTTGTTGTTGCTACGGCGGGGCCAACATTGGAAGGAATCATCGCCGGTAAAGGGGCCGGTGCTGGCCAAGAATCAAAGCAACGGGGCGCAACAATAGTTAATCTGGATATCGGTGGGGGAACGACTAATATAGCGGTATTCAGAAATGGAGAGGTCATAGATACAGCTTGTTTGGATATAGGCGGCCGCTTGATCCGGTTTCAGGATGAACGGGGTAAGGTCAGCTATATTGCCGACAAAATTCGTAGTCTAAGCCGCTCTATGAATCTGTCAGTTATAGAAAATCAGGTTTTGAATCTGGGGGCAATTGAAAATATCACTATGCGCATGGCAGGTGTTCTGGAGGAGATTCTCGGACTTGTTCCAGTTACTCCGCAATTAGCAACAATGCTGACTGATCATGATCTGAGACGTGATTATCAAATTGATTATGTGTCGTTTTCGGGAGGAGTTGCTGATTGTATTCAGAGCTCATACAGTGGTGAAGATTTTCGCTATGGTGATATCGGAATTGCTCTCGGCCGTGCGATTGCCCGTTCAAAAATTCCTCAGCAGTTTAAAATTCTGCCTGCTGTTGAGACGATTCGGGCAACGGTTGTTGGGGCAGGGTCACATACGACTGGTATTAGTGGCAGTACCATTTCTGTTTCTCCTGGAGTTTTGCCGATGCAGAACATTCCGGTTCTGAAACTATCGACGGAAGATGAAGCTTTACCTTTGGAGCAATGGGGTGAAGCGATACTCCGCAAAGTTCAATGGTTCAATCTTCAGGGGGAAAAACAAAATCTGGCGCTTGCATTCAAAGGGCCTGAGAACCTCGGATTTTCTGAGGTCACTGATTTGGCAAATGAAGTCATTAAGGGAATGCAGGGAGTACTCTGTAAAACCTGTCCACTGGTCGTGATCATAGAGAAAGATCTAGCTAAAGTGATGGGGCAAACCTTGCGAAGTCAATTGGGTTTTAAAAAAGATGTTATCTGTATCGATACGATAAAAGTTGAAAACGGCGACTATATTGATATTGGTCGGGAACTTGTGGATGGGAACGTTGTTCCTGTCATTGTTAAAACGCTGGTTTTCAATTCTTAACAAAGAGGTGAGGGATCGTTGATGAAATTGAAAGCGGTACTGTCCGGAATCGTGTACGAATTCAAGGACCTTAAAGAGGTACTGGCGAAAGCCAATGAGGAGAAGTCTGGCGATCGTTTGGCTGGTCTTGCTGCTGCTACTGTTGCGGAGATGGTTGCTGCCAAAGAGGTGCTTTCCGATTTAACCTTAGCGGACTTGAGAAATAATCCGACTGTTGCTTATGAAATTGATGAAGTGACCCGTCTCGATCAGGACGCCGTCAATGAAAAGATCTATGCAGAAATCAAAACTTTTACCGTTGCCGAGTTCAGGGAATGGTTGCTGAGTCACAAGACTTACGGTGAAGACATTATCAGAATTTCCAGGGGGCTGACCTCTGAAATGGTGGCTGCCGTGGCCAAACTGATGACCAATCTGGATCTGATCTATGCGGCGAGCAAGATCAATATTTATGCACATTGTAATACCACTATAGGGGGTCCTGGGGTGCTTGCGTTCCGGCTGCAGCCAAATCACACCACTGATGATCTCGATGGTATCAGGATTTCCACGTTTGAAGGGTTAAGTTACGGTGCGGGTGATGCTCTGATCGGTTTGAACCCTGTCAACGATACAGTGGAGTCGTTGTCCAACATCTTGCACATGTTTCAGGAGATCAAAGAGACCTATCAGATTCCGACACAGAATTGCGTGTTGGGGCATGTCACCACGCAAATGGAGGCGGTTAAAAAAGGTGCACCCGCCGATATGATCTTCCAGAGTATCGCCGGGAGCGAGAAGGGTAACACTGCTTTTGGCCTTAATGCCACCTTGCTCTCAGAAGCCAAAGACCTGATGCTCAAGCAGGGGACTGCGACTGGCCCAAATGTGATGTATTTTGAAACCGGGCAGGGTGCTGAACTTTCATCTGATGCCCACCACGGTGTTGATCAGGTGACAATGGAAGCTCGGTGTTATGGATTTGCCAAACATTTTGATCCTTTCCTGGTGAATACTGTGGTTGGATTTATTGGTCCTGAGTACCTTTATGATAGTAAACAGGTCATCCGTGCCGGCCTTGAAGATCTTTTTATGGGGAAATTGACCGGAATTTCAATGGGTGTTGATGCCTGCTATACCAATCACATGAAAGCAGATCAGAATGATATTGAAAACTTGGCGGTTCTGTTGGGAACGGCTGGATGTAATTATTTGATCACTGTTCCGCAGGGCGACGATATCATGCTCAATTATCAATCCCTCGGCTATCATGAAGCAGCAGCTTTAAGGGAACTTCTCACTAAAAGACCGATTCCAGCATTTGAGTGCTGGCTGGAAAAGATGGGCATCTATGAAAATGGACGACTGAGCCAAATAGCCGGTGATGCATCATTGTTTTTCAAAGGATAAAATTGGGGAAGGAATCGTGGCAGATATGGAAGTTAATATTAAACAAATCATAGCGGATGTTCTCAGAGAGATGGGGCAAACTGTGCCTCCTTCTTTGGAAACTGTACCCCTGAGTTCCACTGCAGAAGAACCCCTGGTTGATCTGACAACAGAGAACTTAAGAAAACAGTTGCTGGTTCCCGATCCTTCTAACCGAGAAGCTTATTTGAAATTCAAGGGGGCAACAGCATCGCGTATTGGCATCTGGCGTACCGGATCCCGATATCTGACCAAACCCTCATTGCGTTTCCGTGCTGATCACGCAATCGCTCAGGATGCCGTCTTTAATGATGTTCCTGAAGAATTTGTTAAAGAATGGGGTCTTCTTGAAGTGAAGACTAAATGTTCTGACAAGGATCAATTTTTGACACGCCCCGATTTGGGTCGACAACTGGATGATAAGAATGCTGAAGCGCTCAATAAATACTGTTCAGAGAGGGCAAGGGTGCAGGTATATATATCTGATGGGTTAAGCTCGACTGCTGTAGAAAAGAATGCCAAAGATACTTTTTTGGCACTGGCTCAAGGGTTGGAAGGGTACGGTATCAAGGTCGGGAAGCCATTTTTTCTTCGCTATGGGCGAGTCCCTGCGATGGATGCTGTGTCTGAAATATTGCAGCCAGAAGTGACCGTCGTTTTGATTGGTGAGAGACCAGGATTGGCGACAGCTGAAAGCATGAGTTGTTATATGGCTTATAACGCGTCTGTGGGTATGCCTGAAGCCAACCGGACGGTTATCTCCAATATCCATCGGGGTGGTATTCCCGGGGTTGAAGCCGGAGCCCATATCGCTGATGTGGTGAAGAAAATGCTCGATCAGAAGACCAGTGGTCTGGATCTGAAAAAATAACCCGAGAGGATATTGACGATGAAGGGTGATGCCCTGCGCGCCACAGTTTTGAGTATCAGGATAATCTCCAAGGTGACACCATCAATGGCTGCGCAATTCGAGCTGGATAAGGGTCTGTACAGTCTTGGTTTGTTGACGGTTGATTGTGATGATGTTGGTTACACCGCTCTGGATGAAGCTACGAAGAAGGCGCAGGTTGAGGTAGCTTTTGCTAAATCATTCTATGCTGGAGCTGCCAATGCCAATACCAAATTGGCTGGGGAATTTATTGGTATTCTTGCCGGGCCATCCCCGGCGGAAGTCCATAGTGGTCTGAATGCCGCAGTCAGTTTTATTGAAAATGACGCCGCTTTTATCAGCGCCAATGAAGATGATTCTATAGCCTACTATGCTCACTGTGTGTCGCGATCAGGATCTTATCTTTCCAAAATAGCTGGTGTCGAAGAGGGGACGTCATTGGCTTATTTGATTGCACCGCCGATTGAAGCTATTTTTGCTTTAGATGCGGCTCTAAAAGCGGCAGATGTTGATATGGCGGAATTTTTTGCACCGCCTTCAGAAACCAACTTTGGCGGAGGCCTTTTGAGTGGTAGCCAGGCCTCCTGCATGGCTGCATGTGAAGCGTTTGCTGAAGCGGTTCAATCGGTTGCAGATAATCCAAAGGCGTACTGAAATGAATAATAAAGCTTTAGGTATTTTTGAAACTATCGGCTTTGTTCCGGCTGTGACTGGGGCGGATGCTGCACTTAAATCTGCTGACGTTGAGCTTCTTGGTTGTCGCTATGTTGGCTCTGGTTTGGTTTCCGTGTTGCTTTCTGGGGATGTCAGTTCGGTTAAGGTTGCTGTTGACTCTGGCTGTTTTGCTGCCGCTCAAGTAGGTTCAGTAGAGTCGCAAACTGTTATCGCAAGAACTGCTGAAGGGCTGGGGTTTGTCGTTGATGATGCAAAACAAAAACAGAGCAAAACTGCTCCGGTAAAAGAAACATCGAAACGGCAGAGCGTAAAATCGCAACGCGTGAGGAAGAGAATCTCAAAGAAGAGTGTTACTGAATTAAGCTTAGAAGAGTTGACCAAGCTGAACGTCGTCAAGTTGAGAGAGTTATCCCGACAAATTCCAGGAATAACACTTGATCGAAGTATCATCAGGTCGGCACGTAAAGATGAATTGATTGACGCAATTATCAGCTGTTACCAGAAAGATAAGGAGTAAATACAATGGCAGATAAGGATTTAGCCTCGATCCAGGAAGCCAGGGATCTTGTTCGAAAAGCTCGCTTGGCTCAATGTGATTTTGCCAGATTGAGTCAGGAGAAGGTTGATCAGGTTGTCCAGGCTATCGCCAAAGTTATGACTGCTATGGCTGAAGATCTTGCCAAATTGGCGGTAGAGGAGACTGGATACGGTAATTGGGAAGATAAAAAACAGAAAAATTTACTCGCATCTGAGAAACTTTATCAGCGCATCCACGCTGAAAAAACGGTGGGAGTGATTGCAGAAGACCGAGAACAGAAAATCGATAAAATTGCTATCCCAGCTGGGGTTGTCGCGGCTCTCATTCCTTCGACCAATCCCACTTCAACAACTATCTACAAGGCAATGATAGCACTCAAGGCTGGTAACGGGATCGTCTTCAGTCCTCATCCGACAGCGATAAAATGTATCGGGAAGACGGTTGTAATAATTCATCAGATTCTTAAAGAACTGAATATTTCAGAAGATCTGGTCAGTATGACGACCATGCCGACTCTTGACGGGACCGGTGAGCTGATGCGTCAGGCCGATCTGATCCTCGCTACAGGTGGTCCAGGAATGGTTAAAGCCGCCTATAGTTCAGGAACGCCTGCTCTGGGTGTTGGTCCTGGAAATGTCCCGGTCTTTATCGAAAAGAGTGCAGATGTTCAGGCTGCGGTCAAACGTATCATGGCTGGTAAAACCTTCGATTATGGAACCGTATGTTCTTCCGAACAGGCCCTTGTTACTGAGGAGTCTATTGTCGCAGAGGTCAAAAAGTTCATGCTTATTGAAGGTTGCTATTTTCTTGAGGGAGCAGCTGCCGACAAAGTTAAAGGTCTGATGACAGGTCCCCGTGGAAGCATGAATCCAGCTATCGTTGGACAACCTGCGAGTGCATTGGCGCAGATGGCAGGCATCGAAATTCCTGCTGGGACCAGGCTTCTGGTTTATGAAGAGCAGGGCATCGGTCCCGGTTACCCTTTCTCTTATGAAAAACTGACCTGTTTGCTTGGATTTTATACCGTGCCCGATTGGCAGTCAGCGGATGAACTCTGTACACGGTTACTCCAAAATGGCGGACTTGGTCACTCTATGGCTATCCATTCAAAAAATGAAGACATCATTCGCCATTTTGCTCTTTCCCAGCCTGTATCAAGGCTATTGGTGAATACCCCTTCAAGTCTTGGTGCTGTTGGAGTCACTACCAATCTCGATCCCTCTCTGACTCTGGGATGTGGCTTTGTGGGGGGGAGTTCAACATCGGATAATGTTGGCGGCCAACACCTCTTTAATATACGCTATGTGGCCCGGGGACTGGACACTCCTGTGGCACAAAAGTCTGATAATAATGAAGTTGATATTGAAGCTATTACCCAAATGGTCTATGAACAGCTCAAGAAAATGAACTATGTTCCAGAGAATGTTTGAATATAGGTTTATCGGAAGTTATTTTTTAATCTGCTTAATTGCTGAAGGAGTCAACAATGGCAACATCAAGTGCAATAGGAATGGTTGAAACAAGAGGCTTTGTCGCCGCAGTTGAGGCTGCAGATGCCATGGTTAAAGCTGCAAATGTCACCCTGATTGGTAAGACCCAGGTGGGTACCGGATTGGTCGCAATTCTGGTACGTGGAGATGTTGGTGCTGTTAAAGCAGCGACTGACGCAGGAGCTGCAGCTGCAGCGAAAGTTGGCGAAGTCGTCAGTGTCCATGTCATTCCACGTCCCCATGATGAGGTGGAACTTCTGTTGCCAAAATTGAAAGGGTAAAGGCGTCGCAATAACTCACCAACTGCGGCGTTGCTGCAATTGCTTTCCTGCTTCGGCGTGCATAAGTACGCCTTATTGATTGACAATTGCGTGCCTTGCATTTGGCGCTTATTGCTTAGCCAGATGATATTTTTGAAAGTGGAGCAATACTCGCGAAGTTTTAGAGGGTTCTCTGCACCAGGCTGGCAGATAACAACAAAACAAATTAAAGGAGAATTATTATGGCCGTATTAAGTGCACTCGGAATGGTAGAAACCAGGGGCTTTGTTGCAGCATTGGAAGCAGCAGATGCCATGGTCAAAGCAGCCAATGTGACTCTGATTGGCAAAACCCAGGTTGGTAGTGGTTTGGTTGCCATTCTTGTTCGTGGCGATGTTGGCGCTGTCAAGGCTGCAACTGATGCCGGAGCCGCGGCAGCAGAGAAAGTTGGTGAAGTTGTCAGTGTTCACGTTATTCCACGTCCCCATGATGAAATTGAGTTGATCCTTCCCGGAAAAGGGGATAAGTGATCGAAAAGGTGATAACGGAATCTTTTTTAAGGAAAAGTTTTTTAAAGGAGATTCCTGAAACATTTTGCCTCAGTGAGGATCAGATTCTGACCCCTGCAGGGGCTCAATTTCTCAGCGACAGGAAGATAAAAGTTGTCACTGGGAAAGCGGCTGCTGAAGACGGGGTTGCTGTGCAGCGGTATGTCGCTGTTGCTGATGGAACCACCTATGTGGAAAAACCTGAGCATCTGACCCAGTTAAGCGGGAATCAGTTGGTCCCCAAAGATCATCCTCTGATTGTCTTTAGAGGCTGGCTGGACCGCTTACAGGCAGAAATCCTTCTGCTGCAGAAACAAGCCGTTCAGCGCGGTGATATTCATCTGGGACAGACCTTGGGAGAATTGCTTGAACGGGCTCGTGCAATTCTCCGGGCCGAAGTCGTTGGTGATCCTTTGGACCCTTGTGGTTTTCTCGGTTTGAGTGAAGCAGAAATCAGGGATAGATCACACCATCCGCAAAAATATTTTGGCTTGCAACATCTTGAAGTTACGGCACAGATGGATGCTTCTGTTCTTTCCCTGAACCACCTCAGAACTCTTGTGAGGGGGGCTGAACTCTCAGCTGTGGCTGCTTTTTCTGCAGCGGGTGAAATTGGACGGTCTGATATTATTCAGGCTTTAAACCGCATGAGTAGTGTTATCTACGTGCTGATGCTGCAAATAGCACAGAAAACAGACCCATCTGGAGATGGTATGGATAATCAGGTTGTTGATGATATTGTTGCCAGGGTTATGGCTCAATTTAAAACGGTGGAGGAGGGGATTCCCGTTGAGCTTTCAGCACGCCATGTCCACTTGAGCGCTGCTGCGGTGCAAAAACTGTTTGGTAAAGAACTGACTCCGGTTCGTGAATTGTCTCAGCCTGGACAGTATCTGTGTCAGGAGAGGGTTCGGCTTGTCGGACCTGCCGGAACAATGGACAATATTGCTGTCCTCGGTCCTGCTAGAGGGTCTACTCAGGTCGAAATCTCTGCCACTGATGCGCGGGTTCTTGGCCTTGCTCCGCCGATTCGGCAGTCAGGGGATACCCAAGGGTCTGCAGGGCTGCAAATTGTCACTGACATCGATACGCTGACGATTGACGAGGGGTTGATCATAGCTGCGCGTCATCTGCATATGCATCCGGACGACGCTGTCAGGCTGGGGGTCAAGGACAAGGATCTGGTGCGTATTCGTGTCGGCGATCTCAGGTCAGTGGTTTATGAAAACGTTCTGGTGCGGGTTAATGAAAATTATCGACTTGCCATGCACATCGATTTTGATGAGGGAAATGCCTGTGGCTGGGTTTCGGGGATGACCGGCCAGTTGCTTCCCGATCACAGCTAGGGTTCATCCGGAAACTATGGATGGGCACTAAAGAAAGAACTTGCCGATGGCCATTGATGATTTAGTGCAGACAATCGTTGAGGAAGTTATAAGGCGGCTTCAAGGGCCGACGAACAACCGCAAGGTGCTGATCCTGGCTCGTGAGGATGATACTACAGTTGCCCCGGTGTTGCGGCAATTGGATCAGGGTGACAAGGCTGTTTTCTGGAGTAAGGAGAATGACGGTCTTGCTCCTGTACGGACAATTATCCCATTATTATCCTGCAGTCAAATGGCGGATCTGGCCCAGGGGAGAGCAACAGGACCACTGCTGAAAAAAGCCTTGGATCTGTTGCTTGCCGGGAAAGTTGTTGAGGTCTTTGAATTTGAATACCTGCGATACGAAAAGAGTGCTCCGGAATCCCTCTATCAGTTGTATGCATCCTACGAGGAAATCCTCCGAGGATATGGACTGCAAAGATTTGCAGCAGAAAAGCAAAACATGGTCCGCTTCAGTCGCCGCCTGGTGACCGAAAGGGATATCATCCAAGCGCACCAACAGGGTATTTCCGTTTTACGTGTTTTATCTGATG
>JAZBPC010000170.1:0-3668 GCA_036351455.1 Desulfuromusa sp. | reverse complement strand
GTATGAGCAATTTCGGCCCAGACCTGAGAATTGGATTTTCGCACTGTCTCCAATTTAGCTGTGATGTAGTCCACGTAGGCCTCTTTCCCTTGAATACTTTCAAAAACCCACTGAGAGGAATAGGTCATGTCATCAGCTAACCATGGGATAAGATGCGACACGTCAAGTGTGTTCATCATGCGAGCAAAACTCCGACATGCTTCAAGCTTAAGGGGGTCCGTCCCTTGCGGGATTTCGACTGACAAAGCTGAAACTTTTACTTGGTTGGTGACTCTGCCAACATATTTTTCTTTGCCGGAACTTCGGTCCCGATAGACATCAACACCATTGTCGTGGCGGATAAATTCCATTTCCTCTGCGACCTGGTCGGACTCTACGAATTTGTAGTTCGCGCTGAGGGATGATTCATAAAGCCACCCATCGGGGAGAACAATCTGTGGCTGATTGCTTCCGATCAAGCGGCAGGCGGAAATTTTCTTTTCCGGGTGACCAGCAAGGTCGACTTGACCGAATTCCGCCCAATCGCACGGGGCACAGAATCCTTTCTGTTGATCGACAATAACTAAATCGTCTGATTTCCCTTGGGACAAGTATTGGATGCCGTGATCCGACAGGGTATCGACAAACAGTTTCACATCATCCGGAGTCATAAACCCAACACGTACGAGCTCATTGTCCGCACAAAGAGTTTCATTCGGGGAGGATGCTTCAAATGCAGGCCACCCACCCGGAAATTTAGCAATAACTGCTTGCGCCTTGATGACAACAGAAAGTCCCTCAATCAAAATGGCCATATTCCCCCCGTCTATTCGGCATTATTTTGCCTGCCAGATTGTTTTGGTTAAAACATCACACGCAGTTAAAGGCTGCCCGTATGCTGCTCCGGTATCCAGATAGTACCGTCCAGACTCAAAATAAGGCTCGCCGTCAACCATTGGATGATGTCCAACAATATGGATTTCACCTTCTTTTCCGGCAGGAGACAGTCGTTCCCAAAGAAGCACTCCAGGATCCTGCTCCTCCAAGGGGACCCCTGGTGAAAGCCCCGCATGCACGAATATATAGTTTTCGTAGACCCACCACATTTGGGTCGATTCAATAAAGTTGATATGATCCTGCGGGAGTCCATCGGACAGATTTCTTACGCGGTAGCTACGTAGTGTCTCATTACCACCATTCCCGAGAAACTGATCTAAGGCGGAATCGCTTGCCCGGCTTTTGAAATACTCCGAGAGATTGCGTAACTGTGGTCCTGACCGAACCCCAACTTCCACCAGAACATCCAGAAGCAGCTGTTCATGGTTGCCTCTAAGGAATACCGTTTGCGGAAATTCCTGCTGAAGCTCCAGCAAACGATTAATGACGTCGCGACTCTTGTTTCCCCTGTCAATATAATCTCCAAGAAAAACCAGTTGGTCAGAAGGCTCTGGAGAAACCATATTGAGCAGTCGCCTGAGTTTATCGTCCTCCCCGTGGATATCTCCGATAGCGATCAGGCGTTCGGGTATCACGATCGATCCTCTACAAATAACGATTGCAAGAACTTCATGGCTGACTCATAAATCCCATCAGGAAATTTACTTTCTCTCGGACCCGCGATATTGAGGATCTTAACGCCATACTGAGATCCCCACTGATGGACCGCGCTGATATCTGTATTTTCTAGCTGGATAACGCAGACCGGTTTTTGGTGTTTCCTCGCATATTGCAAGGTCAGCAAGGTTCCTCCCGTTAGTGATCCCTGATTGAGGATGAGCGTTCCGTCGCTTTCGATAACATTGCGCTCGGTTCTGATTTTGTAATTTTTCTCCTCGGTCTCAATCAATGGATACCGCTCAGGGATCACCCCATCCTCGGCTCGTCGTCCTTTTGGGCAGTACCCTCCCGATGTAATACCGGCATCAAAGGCTGCATCAAGACCCGCACGGTCAACGCCTGTCTGCCCTCCTGACACAATCTTATCCGGTTTCCATTTCACCATACTTACCGACGACTCACGCACCGCAATCAGCTTTAGAAAACACAGGGAAAACTGCTTGGGCCGGCAAGTGGACGGGGTCTTGCTGAATAGTTTTCCCTTTACGAGCTACGCCGATTTTTTCTTGAAGATCTTTGTCTCCCAGCAGTCGTGCCAGAACACCATACCAATGCAATTCCCAAGTAGACTGCTCTTCCAGGGTAGAAAACTTCTTGGCAGCGACCTTGAGAAATTCTTGTGACGCGAATTCTTTGCCTGTTTCGTGCAGAATTTCTGCTTTAAGAACTGGGTAAGGAGCACTGCTTGGATCTTTCTCGATAGCCTGTTTGACCGCAGCCATGGCCTCGTCGTAGTCCTTTTCTTTCTGTTTCATCAACGCCAGGTTGAACCAGGGGGCGCTCCATTCTGAGTCCTGTTCAATGCACAGGCGGTAAAATTTCTCCTCATTTTCTCGGTCACCCAGATATCCGGCATACATTCCCATCCGGTTGAGCATAAAGGCATCAGGTTCGTTACGGACTCTCTGGTATTCAGCAAGTCGGGCCAGCGCTTTTTCATATTGACGTAATTCGGAGCAATCCTCGGCGAGTTGTAGTATCGCATCGCGACGCTGCCAGGCGGGGATCTCTCCGGTCCGAAGCTTTTCTTCCGTTGCATCAATTCTGAGCTTTACTCGCTGCGGATTTACAACGTGAGTCAACGGATGCTCCCGTAAACCCACAAAGGGTAGTACATCATCACGGGGCAAATGTGTCAGCCGCAACTGAAGGACCTGGTTCTGGTCGTAACTGTATTCCAGTGAGACTTTCTCGGACCCGCGATGGAGAGCAGGGACTTCCCATACCTCGCTCATAAGTTTTCGATTTTCGCCTTTGTCCCGAGCGACGACTTCCACACGAACCGGAACGTTGTCAGTGGTGCCGGCCCCCTCTGGGATCTGAAGTTCGATCGCTTTGTCGAATCCGTCCGTGTCGGACCAAGGTAATTTTGCACCACGCGGGACAAGTTCCAGAACACCATCCTGTGTCACAAGGGCGATGGTCTCGGAGCAGACAGGCTGAACGACGGGGGTTCCCGTCAAAGCCCAAGAGAGGGCGTTGATAGCGGCTCCCTCAGCTACAGCAAGTTGCATCTCATCTGCTGAATCAAAGGCAAATACAACCGATTCTGTGAACCAGTCATCGATAGCCGCCTGAATGTAAGGATTCAGACAACTTCCGCCAACCAGTAAACAGCCGATAATATCTTCTTGCTTCAGTTCGCAGCGTTCCAGGGCGTCTATGATAGGAGCAAAGATAGATAGTGTTTGCCGGTATTCTGTTTCACGGGAAAAAAGGGCATAGGGGTCAAGAAATGGTTTCAGAACTGTATTTAGCTGCTCGGATGTCAACGATGGATTTTCAAGAATCAGCCGCCGACCGTCAGCCAGCAGGCACTCAATCTCCTCAGGCAAGATTTGTTGGACCTTCACGGAAAGATTCTCGGCTCGTTTGAGTTTTTCACAGACCTTGATCTTGAGTTGTTCCGCGACGCTTATAAAGGCTGGCTCAAGAATGGACTTTTTGCATTCATAATCGAGATCAAAAGGGGAGAGATCGTTCTGTTCAAGGATCTGTGGAAGCAGAACTTCGTAGAATATGGCTTGATCGATATCATAGCCGCCGAGACGGTGGTAGCGGGAAACAGCTAG
>JAZBPC010000169.1:0-3557 GCA_036351455.1 Desulfuromusa sp. | reverse complement strand
TCTGAACAGTTATTAACCAAATGCAACATAATATCCAGACGAGTAACCTCTCCAAGGAGCTTACCTTGCTTATCAACAACAGGGAGGGTGTTAAAACCCTTTTCAGCAATCATGGCATCAGCCTTGAGAAGCTGATGGTGAGGAAGAAGAAACGAAAATTTTGTCACCATGATATCCCGGGCACATTTATTTTTAACTTTCTCAACCTGTTTTTGCAAAAATTCGGTACCATCAGTCATTGATCCTGCGAGATCAACATTCATATATGAAGGAACAATCTCTTTGAGCAGATCTACGGCTGAAACGACTCCTAGCAGCTTATAGTTATCATCGACAATATAGGCCAACCTCGGAACGGAATCAGCGATTTTGCACAACAGACTTTTATAATCACAATCGGGTTTCGCCAAAACCAGCTGCGTCCTCATACATTCAGAAACATTCATCATTCACCTTTCTTTCTTTGTATTGCCATAACATCAGGGAAATATTCGTGAAAGATCCTATTTACCCAAAAGATATCCCAAACCCCGGAAAATTCAAGCCCAATTATATAACCTTACCAAATTGTAATATTGGTCAAAGACTCAAGCTTGAGCATTCAGGGGGAAAAATAAATAATCTGTCCAAAGTTTAATCTGAACCATTTTTCTCTATCACCTTGCCAATGAATGACGAATAGTTCAAAGTTGTCGCCAAAAAACATTTCACCGATAACGGCCTGGTAAAAAATGAAAATACTGCACATTCTCAGTCAAATTCCTGAAGCAACGGGAAGCGGAATATACCTGCAATCATCATTGCAACACGCATCAAGGCGGGGCTTTAAGAACTATCTGCTGGCAGGTATTCCTGCAGATTTTCCAAAACACAAAAAAATCCAAAAACTGCTGTGCAGTGATTACAATGCTGTCTACTTTGAGCTGGACCTCCCTTTCCCGGTTGTCGGGATGAGTGACGTCATGCCCTATCCCAGTACCCGTTTCTGCGACCTCTCAGATACTGACCTGTCTCTTTATCAGGAGCACTTTAAACGAAAATTAGTTGAGTCGGTTGAACGCTGGAAACCAGATCTGATTCATTCCCATCACCTGTGGCTCTTGACCTCTCTGACCCGACAGCTCTTCCCTGAAATCCCCTTGGTGACCAGTTGTCATGGTTCAGATCTACGCCAATTCCAAAATTGTCCTCACTTGCAACCAGCAGTATTGAATGGCTGTCGGAATATCGATGCGATCTGTGCCTTAAATCAGGGTCAAAAACTGGAAATTCAACACCTTTATGGCATTGTAGCAGAGAGAATTCAAGTTGTTGGTGCTGGCTATGACAGTGCACGCTTTTACTTGCCAGAACAACCCCTCAACCAGAAGCCTATTCAAATCCTCTACGCAGGCAAGCTAAGCCGCGCAAAAGGTGTTCTCTGGCTGTTGAAAGCGTTAAATAGATTACCTGCTGATGAATTCGTCTTTCATCTGGTCGGAGATAGCGATGGTATAGAAAAACAGGAAATTCTGAACTTGACGGGTGAACTTGATAACAACATCCAAGTCCATGGAAAGATCAAGCAGGAGCAACTGGCTGACTTGATGCGGCAGACGGACATCTTTGTCCTGCCATCGTTTTACGAAGGGTTACCTCTTGTTCTTCTCGAAGCCTTAGCCTGCGGTTGCCGAATTGTTGCCACCGCGCTTCCCGGGATCGTCGAGCTTTTTTCTGGAATAAAATCCAACTGGATTCAACTTGCGGAACTGCCTCGAATGGCCACAATCGATGAGCCTGAAGCTTGTGAAAATGAAAAATTCATTGCAACTTTAGCTAGAGCACTGCAGACACAGATTGAACAAACCCGCAAACGACATCAGCCCACGGGTGTTCCTGATGAGATTCGAAACTTATTGAACAATCACACCTGGGAAGCTGTTTTCCTGAAAATTGAGAAGATCTACAATCGACTAGGCGTCAAATGAGACAGCGATTGCAGCAATGTCATCATGTTTTTTAAACCGGGGATAGCGGTGGCAATCGGGATCGCTGTCTTCCAGAGAACGAATTTTTTCTTTGACCTGCGATAGCCCTCCCTGCAGAAAATGATCTGCTACCCAACGAAAATCGGGTTGATATTCCGGATCTTCGCCGGGGGGAAATAAACCATCAGTAAAAACCAGAAGATGGGTAATGTCCTTAAGAGCAGTTGAGCCACGCTGCAAAAAATCAAGGGCAATGGCTTCACCATTGAGCACACCATAACTCTGATTCATCTGTCGACGAATATTTTCAACCTGCGGTCTGAGGCTACTTTTTGGATCCGAATCCCCTTGCAGATACAAGTTTTTCAAGAGTTTCAGAGTTTCTTTATCGTGATTATGGTAAGGAGTCAGCAATTGGAAATCGCCATCAGCATAGATCGCCAAGACCTGACTATCTCCACTTTGGATCCAGGATACGGAATCATCATCTACCTGAAAAGCAGCAACACTTGTACTCCAGCACTGCAACTTGTCCCCAGTTTCGACTCCCATCTCAGTCATTGTCTGATGCAGCGCCTGATTGGCACGCTTCCCCAAATCAAGAAGCGACGTATCATTTTTTGAAAATGTTGAGCTCACTAGGTGAGAAGCCCACCAGGCGCCGGTTTTCCCGTGATAAAGATCAGGCACCAAACTTGATGCACCATCAAATACACCAAACAGATTGCTCTTACAAACCAGGTGATCTTCATTAAGCTGGCCGGAGCCCTGATCCAGAATCCGTTCGACATTTTTTATTGTCTTAGCCATTTTTTTTATACCTTCTTGAAGCAGATAACGCCGATAGTATATTAATATTTACGATTTGTTAAATTGATATTTTAAATATAAATTAAACGTCCCAGTATCTTTTTCAATATCCTGACAATGCAATGAGATCTATTCCACCACAATATTGCTAAAAACGATTACCTCTATTCTTTTTATTGAAATTACCCGTTTGACTTGTCCTGACGAATTGCTTATCACTGCTGAAATTAATCCATTTTTACTATCACAATGACTCTTTTGCTGGAGGATTCCTGTATGTCTGAACAATTCCAAGTTAAATCTGATCTTGATCTCTGGGCCGAACTCGATATGGACGTCGAACGTTTTAAAAATGTTCCTGGGGTGCTGACACAAGTGTACAAGGATATTTTCCTCAGTCAGGCTAATCGTCCGGAGACCATGGCCTATTTTGATGACATGATCAGTAATATCTATACTGGGCGGATTCAGGAAATGGTTGATGCTAAAAAAGCCGGACATCCAGTGATTGGTACCTTCTGCGTCTATGTCCCGGAAGAAGTCATCCATGCCGCTGGTGGTGTTTGCGTTGGTTTGTGTGGTGGTTCTCAAGCAACTGTTCCTGATGCAGAGAAAACATTGCCTCGCAATATCTGCCCAATGGTTAAATCTGCTTTTGGTTTCAAGGTCAGCAGGATGTGCCCATTTTTTCAGGCGCTTGACTTCGTTTACGGAGAAACCACATGTGATGCCAAGAAAAAAACCTGGGAGTTACTGGATAAACATGTTCCGACCCATGTC
>JAZBPC010000168.1:0-3050 GCA_036351455.1 Desulfuromusa sp. | reverse complement strand
GATCTCCGGCGTTTTCGAGTCGAGATAGATCAGGGCGAGTTTACGGCAGACGTTGGCTATCTCTCTTTCCAGGTTACGAAGCCCTGATTCCCTGGTGTAGTCACTGATCACCCTGGAGACGGCGTCTTGTGAAAAGTCAATGCCGACACTCTTTAAGCCGGCAGCTTTCAGTTGGCGTGGGATGATAAAATCCCGGGCAATCCGACATTTTTCCTTCTCGGTATAGCCGGTGAACTCTATCAGCTCCATGCGGTCGAGCAGGGGGCCCGGTAATTTTGAGACGTCATTGGCTGTGGCTATGAACATGATCCGTGACAGATTAAAAGGGATATCCAGATAATAATCCATGAATGTCACATTCTGCTCCGGGTCCAGGACTTCAAGCATAACCGATGCCGGATCGCCACGAAAGTCCTGACCTATTTTATCGATCTCGTCCAGCATGAAGACAGGATTGTTCACTGCCGCTCTTTTCAGTTCCATAATGATACGGCCGGGCATGGCGCCGACGTAGGTACGTCTATGCCCGCGCAGCTCTGCTTCATCGCGCAGGCCGGCAAGAGAGATTCTGATGAACTCAAGCTGCAGCGCCTCGGCGATGGCTTTGCCTACCGACGTTTTCCCGGTCCCCGGTGGACCGGTAAAACAGAGGATCGGTCCTTTACCCATCTCGCTGGTGAGTTTTTGCGCCAGCACTTCCCGAACGGTTTTTCGCAGTTCATCAAAATTAATGGGTTTGCCGAGATAATGTGCGGCCCCCCTCTTCATCGCCTGTACCGCTGAATTGATAGTGGCAAATCCGGTCACCATGATAACCGGAATTTCCGGGTAGCTGTGGTTGACTTCGGTTAGCAGTTCAAGCCCGTCCATATGATCCATTTTCAGATCACTGATAATGAGATCAATATCCCCTGTAGCCAGGATTTTCAGAGCAGCAAGGCCATTTTCCGCAGTCTGGCATGCGTAACCATCTTTATCTAGGACATGCGCCATATTGAACCTGGCGATTTCTTCATCGTCTACAATAAGAATATTTTGTTTAACTCTACCCCGTAATGTCTTGGCAGCCAGAAATTCTAGGATACGTTGTTTGACCTGAGCTAGTCCGCAATGTCGACCGTCAAGTATGGATTGAACCCGATCCATGTCGAGAGTTCCTTTCGTTGAAACACTCCAGGGGAGGGAACTGATCAGTTCAATGTAATTGAGCCCAACAGAGTACTCAGCGACAGCGGAATCGGTTGTCGCCAGTTTTGCCAGTTCTTTATTGGCTGCATCAAGGGCATGCTGGGGAAGATTTGCCTCGTCAATCTGTTTTTGCAGTTTGGTCAGAGGGGCGTCTTCCTGGGTCGGTTGCTCAGGGACGACATCGTCGTTTCTGGGTTTTTTTTTGAAAAACATGGTGTGTGTCCTCATCGTTGCGAATAAAACAGCTGCGTTCTTCTGCAGGTTACTTTTACCACATTTTACCCCAAAGTACTCTTTTGTTGTGAGGAGAGTGGTTGCTCGGCAAACAGCCAGGGACACTATCAGGAGTGTCGATGATGACACGTTAATGGAGAAAGTTGATGTCCTTGGGGGTTGGAGTACATGTTATTCATATCAAAAAAATTGGATAAATTTGTCTTGGTGGGCGGTTACCGATTTTGTCAAAATATGTTTTATGTATCTGAATTAATAAGAAATATGCCCCATTGGGAATTTGGAGGATTGCCCGAGCTGTTGCATAATGAAACGTCACGTACAGCTAAAGCTTGGTATCCAGCTTGTAATCATTTCCAGCTAGCCAATATTTTTTTGATCTATGTGTGAGAAAGTGCCTAATAACAATTCGATAGTGTTTCTTATTCCATTTTGAGAGAATGTTGAATTCTCCACCCATTCGGTCCAGTAAGACAAAATCGCGTTGCTTTATGCAACATTATAGACGAATCCAGCGAATATACATCTAACTATATAATATTTAGATATATATCTGATAATTGACTGACCTGTTGTTGCATATTGCAACAAAAATCACCTTTATTGACGGTGTGCTATGTGTCTGTAATAAAAGGTATAAATTGAAATTGGCGACTGGTATCAAGATTGCAAAATCATAAGAAAGCTTCGGCATCATCTCCTCCGCGCAATTGCCTCTTGGCTGAAAAATATACCAAGTACTTTACTATTCATCTTAAAGGAGAAATGAAAATGAGACAAAATGATCCTTATCAAACTCAGTTGTCAGTGCGGAAAAATACTAGCAGATCGACGACCGGTAGTGTCAGTAAAACTCCTGCCACAACGAAAGCGACCCAAACTGCTTATCGCAAGAAAAAGCCTGTCGGTAAAATGGTGCTCTTTGGCGCTATGTCTCTGGGTGCTTACGCCCTGTTATTATCGAATATGAAACTTGTGACGAATACTTTTACGTTAGGAGGATGGTACGCTGCGCTTCCTGTTGGCACCGCCTTCTTGTTTTCTTTTGTGCACGGTGCTTTTGCCAGTAATTTTCTCAGCGTTTTAGGACTTGAGCCAAAGAAATCTTGATTGCAACACGAAGCTCAACTTATAACCGCAAAGGTAGGAGAAAGGAAACTCATGAAGAAATTTCTAACTATTTTAATGGCTGCAATGATAGGCATCCTGCTCGTACACAATGCCTATGCAGGAGGTCCTCCCCCCAAAAACGTGATGAAAGGTATTTTTACCCAGCTTGATCCAGCGGCCAAAACTGTAACTATAAAAGTTGATGGACATGATGATCTGAGAATCCTGAATATTGGTCCGGATGTGACCATCGACGACATAGCTCTTGATAAAAAAGTTATGGTCAGCCTTGATCCCAATGCTGGACCAAATGTGATCAAAGACATCTCATTGATGTTTTTTGAGATGACCGTCACGAAGGTTATTGCCCTTCTTGTTATTGGGCTTATCGGAGGTCTGCTTTCTGGGTTTATCGGCTCCGGAGGAGCTTTCGTTCTCACTCCTGCGATGATGTCTCTGGGAGCCCCAGGTGCGGTGGCGGTGGCCAGCAATATGTGCCACAAGTTTCCAAAAGCCAT
>JAZBPC010000167.1:0-26972 GCA_036351455.1 Desulfuromusa sp. | reverse complement strand
TTGATTCAATAAAAATAATCAGCAAATAACGCCGGACAACTGCGGTTGGTCCTGATGATACACCTGGATGATATCACGTGCACAGGCCGGGGAAATAAAATAATCAAAAACTTCGTTGCTGGCAACTGTTGATTTCGGTCGCAGGACCTGGAACCCGGCAGACTTGTCTATTTCCAGAGAGCCGAATTCACTTTCTATACCCAGTGCCTTGGCCCCACCCTGTGTGGCCATATGGAAAAGTGTCGGAGCATCAAGCTGCCCGGCAAACCAATGATGGGCAAATGCCATTTCATCCCAGATCGAGAGGCTGTCACAACTGGCCAAGCTGTCGGTCCCCAAAGCCAAAGTGACTCCGGCCTTGTGAAGTTCCGCTGCCGGAGCTCGCCCGACATTGAGTTTGGCATTCGAGCGTGGACAGAGTGCCAGAGACATTCTCTTGTCTGCCAATAGTTTAATTTCATCGGGACTTAACTGCACCCCGTGAACAAGTAAATTTTCCGGGAACAAACCACCTTGCTGGTATAAATATTCAACCGGACGCAAACCTGAACCTTGAGGAACATAATTCTCCCAACCAATATGAGGGTAAAAGCGGCTGGCCAGAGGACCATAACCCCGTTCCACGAACTCAACCTCATCAGGAGATTCAGCCACATGGGTTGTACAACGGATGTTCTGCGGTTGACAATGACGATAGATGCTCTGCAAATAATCCTGGCTGATCGTGTAGGGAGAATGGGGTGAAACGCCCAACTCAACCCTGCCGACTACTTTATCTTCCAGCGCCTCACTGAGGCTTGCTCGCAAGCGACAGATAAAAGCCGGGTCCTGCCCCAAGGTCTCCAGAAACAGATAGCCTGACAATGGACTGTCCTGATAAAGACTCCGCAGCCCATGTTGCGAAAGGATATCACCAACAGCTCCCGTCCCTGCAGCGATGGATTGTTCTATTCCATGACGCAGAGAATCGCGATACTTCTTCTCGTTCAGTTTCCGTTTAACCCTGATCAGTTGCAAGATCCAATCAACAAAGCTCCCGGGTAGCTCCCCCTCCTCTCCGTTTGCGATCCAGAGGGGAAAGTCGGTTAATTCCAGATGGGTATGAGCATTGACCAACAGTGGCACAAGGAGAGCATCTGAGAAATCAACCACTTCAACATCCGGATGATTGCGAGTCACCTCTTTACAGGTTCCGATGGCTGCGATGCGGCCGGCATGAACAAGTAACGCCCCACCCTCAACAGGTGGAGCGCTAGCGGATACCAGATATTTAGCGGTATAAATACGATTCATAATTTTTATACGGTGATCTGCTTGATTTCATCCATAAGCCTCTGTACCTCGGTCTGTTTAACGATAGCACATTGCTCTTCAAGAACTGCAGCTAAAATCTCTTCCGTCGTCAGCGGATTTGCCAATACCGAGCGGAAGACCGAAATTTGTACGCCGGGGTAACGCCCCGAACGTAATCGTGTCCGCGATACAAAGGTTTTACCCGCTTCACGCTGCCGCTTCTGCACTTCCTGGGTAATCTGATCTAACCGATCATTGACTTGCTGCAATTGTTGTCGATCTAGTCGTGCCATTTTTTTCTGTAACCAGGCAGGGTTATAGCGGTAGGTGAGAATATTCAGTTCCGGCGCGGTGATTAATTCAAAATTCTGATGTTGATTGATGAGATCGGCAAATTGCCGCGCCCTTTCGATCCCCAGATCAATCAACAGCTGATACCCTTTGCGACCGATGATAGACAATCCGGCATGGACCAGCATCGCCATCCCCGGACGTGACCCTTCCAGAGTATGACTGCCAAGATCTTTGGAGCCATGGCGCAGAATGTAATTGGCATGATGTTCAATGGCAGAAAGAGCTTGGGAATCTTTAAACAACACCATGCCAGCCCCCATAGGGACATAGAGTTGTTTATGGGCATCAATCGTGACTGAATCAGCCCTCTCAACCCCTTTGAGCAGATGACGATGAGTTTCAGAAAACAGGGTCGGCCCCCCCCAGGCCGCATCAACATGAAAATGGCAGCCCATTTCTGCAGCAAAGTCAGCCAGATCCTCCAGGGGGTCGACATGACCGGTTTCGGTGGTTCCGGCAATCCCGACAACTGCCAGCGGGCGGATATTCTGTTCCTGCAGTTTGAGATACTCAGCCCGAAGGGACTGCATGTCAATGCGACTGTTGTCATCGGTATCGACCAGAATCAGGTTATCTCTACCGATACCCAACAGGTCAATCGCCTTCGCCATCGAATAGTGAGCGCGACGCGATACCAGAACTGCAAGTCCATCACACTTGAGATGCTGCAACGCTTTGAAGAGCCCTTCCTTAGCTATCCCGGCAAAGTTACTATCGGGACCACAGAGTTGGTTTCTGGCAACCCAAAGAGCGGTGGTATTAGCGATGGTTCCACCGGAGCAGAAAGCCCCTAATGCATGTTGGCTCTGGTGAATATATTGGGCGTAATAATCATCACTGCGGGAATAAATCAGATGATGCAACATCGCCAACACTTGCCGCTCCATCGGCGTAAACGCCTTGGAGGTCTCAACCTTGACCAGATTCTGATTCAGTGCCGTCATGATCCTTGACAACGGCAACATAAAATAGGGTAAGGCTGAAGTCATATGGCCAACAAATCCCGGAGCGGCGGTATGCACCGATTGGGCAACCAGTTTCTGTTTTACAAATTCTGCATAATCCGAAACAAATGCAGGTTCTTCAGGGATTTGGGAGACGGAAAAATCTTTTTCGATATCGTCCAGACTCCGTTCCAGGGCAACAATATGTTTCTGCAAAAAATCGGCAACATTCTCACTGATGGCCTGATCAACAACCCCCAGGGTAGAATCGGGCGCTTCAGGAACGGTAAAAATACGATACAGGTTCTGTAAATTGGCAAGGGCTGTTTCAGTCATGGGCTGATACCAGAAAACCGTTATCAATCAGCCGGGTCTTGCCGATGTAAACAGCGAGCAATAATACCGAATCGGCATCAATGCTGATCTGCTCCTGCAATGTCAATTGGTGGCAGATCTGCACATAATCGATGCGGGCGTCGGCTTGTTGCTGAATGGATTTTTTCAACTGCGCAATGATCTCACCACAATCGGTTTCTCCCGCGGTAACCAACTGCCGTGCCTGGGTCAGGGATTGCGACAATACCAATGCCTGGCGGCGTTGATCCGGGTTCAGATAAACATTGCGGGAACTCATCGCCAAACCGTCAGCTTCGCGGAAAATCGGCATACCGATGATTTCAACCGCCATATTCAGATCCAGCACCATCCGCTTGATCACCGCCAGTTGCTGAAAATCCTTATTACCAAAGATGGCAACTTGCGGCTGAACGATATTGAACAGCTTACTGACAACCGTACAGACCCCACGGAAATGGCCTGGACGACTGGCACCACAGAGTGTCTCGGTAATCCCTTCGACATCAACATAGGTTGCGTAACCCGACGGATACATCTCTGCTACACTGGGAGCAAAAATGATATCAACACCGGCCTGTTGTGCCAAAATACTGTCCTGTTGCAGGTCACGAGGATAATCTTCAAAATCCTCACCCTGACCAAACTGCGTCGGATTGACAAAGATAGAAAGAATCAGCAGCTCGCCCCGCTTTCGCCCCTCTTCCAGGAGGGATAAATGCCCCTGATGCAGAAAGCCCATCGTTGGCACAAAGGAAATTGTCTCCCCTGCGGCTCGTGCAGAAGCAACCCTCTGTCCCATTTCACTGACTGTTTTGATGATATCCATAATATTTTCTACTTGAATGAATGTTGTGCTGTTGGAAAATCTCCATCTTTGACTTCTTTGATGTATTGCTCAATCCCCGCAGAGATCGTTGCCGAGATATCAGCATAACGTTTGACAAATTTGGGCGAGTACTTATCACAGAGGCCGAGGATATCATGAATCACCAGCACCTGACCGTCGCAGTCAACTCCTGCGCCGATACCAATCGTAGGAATACTGACAGAATCGGTGACCAGTTTCGCAAGATCACGCGGGACCCCTTCCAGGACCATGGCAAAAGCACCAGCTTCCTCCACAGCCTTGGCATCTGCGAGGATTTTCCGGGCCTGCTCATCTTCACGACCTTGAACCTTAAAGCCGCCCATGCGGTGAATTGATTGTGGGGTTAAGCCGATATGACCGCAGACCGGGATATCAATATCAACAATGGCACGGATCGTTGTGGCCATGTGCTCGCCACCTTCAAGCTTGACCGCCTGAGCACCACCTTCTTTAATCAAACGTCCAGCATTCAAGCGGGCATCCCGCTCATCAATCTGATATGACATGAAAGGCATATCGGTCACGATCAACGCCTGTCGCCTTCCCCGCACCACAGCCCTGGTATGGTAGATCATTTCATCCAGGGTAACCGGCAAGGTATTGTCATAGCCAGAGAAAACCGAGCCAACCGAATCGCCAACAAGAATGATGTCGATGCCAACATTATCCATAAGTTGCGCAAAGGGATAATCATAAGCGGTCAGAACCGATATTTTATCCTGCTTTTGTTTCATCAAGCCGATATCAAGAATTGTTTTACGCTTTGTCACAACACTTACTCCAGTAGAAATAAAAAAAGCCCTTCGCAACAACGAAAGGCAGACACAGAGGAAAACCGCTCTGTTTTTTAAATAGCCTTCCGTCCCGGTCCGTAGATCCAAGCGGTATTTTAAAAACCACGATTGATGACAATCTGCTGACTCCGGTACCTGTCCCGGGTCGACTGCCAAAACAATAAAGCGGTTAGGATATAACACAGTTATTTTTAACTGTCTATGCAGAAACAGTCCAGATTTAAGCGGATATATTCAAATTTGACAATATAAATAAAAAAGGGGCGGAAAATATCCGCCCCAAGTTATCAATAAAAAGTTATCTTATGCCCTTAAAAGGTTTTCCAAAGACCGTAACAACACTGTAAACGGATGGAAATTACGGGGAACATCACTGAGCAGTGACTGCTTCAGCCCTTCAAACTTCCTCATTTTCTGCCGTCTCTTGGAGAAAAAGCTTAAGGGTTGATCTGCCGCTTCCGATGCCACCTGTTGAATGATTCTCACATTGACCGCGTGCAGTGAGCTGACCAAAGACTCCCGTGCTCGTCGATCCCAGCTATCCAGCACTGTAACCTGTTCCAATAACTCGTAGATCGCACTACTATTGATTTTTTCGTCAACAAGAACCTTTATCTGTGCAAGTTGTTCAAGGTTCTGACCGGAAGATTCAACCATGCAGATCAACGGCAGGAAGTCGGTCAAGAAGTCGAGTACAGCATATTTATAGGCAACTTCTTTATTTAAACCAGCCTCCTGAAGCTGCTTACGAAACAGCCTGCACTCCTGCCATGTATCATCGGGAAGAACTTGGGGCAACAGTTTTGCGTACTCCTGCAATTGCCCGCTGATACGTTCCAGATCTTCTTCCGAGGATGGGATTTCCATGCCATTACTTAAAGCATAGGAACAGAAGAAGCTGAGTAGATTTTCAAGTTTCAGCAACAGTCCATACTGTTGATCTGCTGAAATTTTATTATCCAGGGCAAAAACGGCCTGCCGCAATTCATGACCGGTCAGCAGGTTGTCGAAAATCATATAGGCATTTGCAACCTCGATTTGAGGGGATCCTGTCATTCTGCTAGTGGTTTGCAGGAATGCACTTCCGGCCTGGTCGACAACTCGATTGGTCATGATGGTGGCAGAAATTTCTTTCGCCAACGGGTGACGTTTCAACGACTCTGGGTAACGATCAATCACTTGTTGTGGAAAATAATCAAACAACAACTGTGAAACAACTTTATTATCCGGCAAATCGGAATCAAGCAAAGCTTTATACAGATACATCTTACTATAGGCGAGCAACACCGAAAACTCTGGTCGCAGCAATCGGTTCGGTTTCCGCGCAGAAACCTCCTTGCGACTTGGTAGAAACTCTCCATGGCGGTCCAGCAAACCAGAGCTCTCCAGACGGTCGATCAACTCCAGGTAAGGTTCGACATCATTGCGACAACGGATCTCATCAAGAGAGAGAGAAAGGGTCTGGGTATAATTGTTAGCCAGAACATCCTGACAAACAGTTTCTTCCATCTCCCCTAGCAGAGAGTACCCATCCTGCAGATCTTTGATGTGCCCTTCATGCCGCAACAGTCGCAGCAGGATCTTCAGATTGACTTCATGGTCAGAGGTGTCAACCCCGGCAGAGTTATCAATGGCATCAGTATTGATACGTCCACCGTTCAAGGCATATTCGATCCGCCCTAATTGCGTCAGCCCGAGGTTACCACCTTCCCCGACAACCTTGGCCTGAATTTCTGTCGCATCAATACGAACAGCGTCGTTAGCGCGATCACCGGCATCCTCATTACTTTGCGTAGAAGCTTTTACGTAGGTACCGATGCCTCCATTCCAGAGCAGATCAACCTTTGCAGTCAGTAATAATTTGATCAGGCCGGAAACATCGATACTTCCTGGGCGGACTCCGAGCAATGCTGCAACCTGTGGAGAAAGAGGGATTTCCTTTAACTGCCGTGAGTACACCCCGCCACCTGCTGAAATCAGTTCCTTGTTATAATCGTCCCAATTAGAACGGGGCAAGTCATATAACCGTTGCCGCTCTGCATAAGAAATTGCCGGGTCAGGATCTGGGTCAAGGAATACATGGCGGTGATCAAATGCCGCCACCAGTTTGGTTGCCTTTGAACACAACATACCGTTACCAAACACATCACCACTCATGTCACCGATGCCAACAACAGTAAATGTCTGATTTTGAATATCACGCCCCAATTCACGGAACAGGCGCTTGACACTTTCCCAGGCACCACGTGCAGTTATGCCGAGTTGTTTATGATCATAACCATGGGAGCCACCACTGGCGAAAGCATCGCCGAGCCAGAAACCATAGGATTCACTGACCGCATTGGCCGTATCAGGCAAATGAGCCGTCCCTTTGTCAGCTGCAACAACCAGATAGGGATCCAGATCGTCATAGGTGATAAGCCCTTCGGGTTGAACAATATCTGTCTCAGTGCGATTATCAGTCAGGTCGAGCAGACCACGCATCAGAGTTTGATAGGCGTGTTTGACAATCTCTCCCATTTCATCCCGATCGGGACTACTCAATTTGGTAAAGAATCCCCCCTTGGACCCTTCTGGAACAATCACCGCATTTTTGGTCATCTGTGCCTTGACCAGGCCAAGTATTTCTGTGCGGAAATCATCGGGGCGATCCGACCAGCGAATACCGCCACGAGCGACCTTCCCACCTCGTAGGTGGAGACCTTCCATTGTTGCAGAATGGACATAGACTTCGTAAAGAGGACGTGGCAATGGCATATCAATAACGCCGAGGGCGTTAATTTTAAAGGAGAAGAAATAATCATCCAGTTGATAGCGGGCAAAAAAGTTAGTGCGAATGGTTGAATCAATCAAATTGAACAGTGCACGAAGGATCTTGTCCTCATTAGGATCACTGACAATCTCAAGAGCCGTGACCAGATCCTGCCGAATGGGCGAGAGAACTTCAATCTCTCGGGTCATTGGATCTGACAATTCTTTGGATGGCTTAAAACGGCCTTCAAAATAGCGATAAAGAAGAAGTGCAACATTTGCATTATTCACTAACGCATCAGCAACACGTTTCTTGGTGAAAGGGCTGCCCAGTTGAAAATAGTAATTACGATATCCACGGAAAACATCAATTTCGCGCCAGGAAAGCCCGGTCAATGGAAGTAGCCGGTGCAGATAGTCATTTTCTACTTCTTTATTCTGCAGCGCCAGGAGGTTATCCAACAGCAGTGGTTTAATTTGTTTGAACGGTAAACTATTTACAGCATTTGGCTTAATCGCAAAACTTTTGATGAAAACCTGATGCGAATCGACCTGAAGATCAGAATCAACTTCGTGTAACACAGCAAGGTCAAGATTTTGCAGGAATGGCATCAGATCATTCAGATAACTACGACTGAAGCTATAATATTGCAACCGATAGTAATCATCTTCTTCATGAAATGGCCCCCATAGGTCAAAGGCCTCTTTTTTATCATGCAATAACTTTTCGATATTATAGACATCCCGAACAGCAAATCTGGGGTGAGTCCGGGCACGATAATCTTTGTTGAAGGCTTTGCTGTACCGTTCCCAGGTTTGGATCGAGTCGGTGGTAAAGTTTTTCTCCAGCAAAGCTCTGAATTTTAACTTCCAGGGCATGGTCACTTTAGTCAGCCCCTGTTCCAATTGAACAAGATCAATTTTGACATCTTTGTCCTGCAATTGCAGATTGACATGCAAACTCAGGTAGTCGGATGCAAGATGTATCAAACGTGACTCGACGGAGATCGCCCTGAAGTAACGCCTTAAATAGACTTCCATCCGTTCAATATGCTCCGGCAAATAATAGTCGTTAGGCATAATCAACATCAGGGTCAGAGCAACTTCAGAAGCGCTAGGGGCAACAACAACCTTAACTCCAGCCTGACGGTGCATCTGGGTAAATGAACGCAGCATCCGCCGCAATTCCACATCCCCCATCAGGAACAACTCTATTTTGGGAAAACTGTTAATGATCTGGATGGTTTTGAGGTAATTATGACAGTCCGGTGGTATCTTAAGCTGCTTTTGAGCCAATTCGATCCGATTTCGCAAAGCCGGGATGCTAAAAGTATTTTCATCGATACTTTTCTGGGTATAAAACCCCCAGAAACAATGTTCACGATAACGTCCATCTTTCAATTCTTCACGGAAACCAAGATATGTCAGGCGCTCAAAACGGTGCAACGGACAGCGCAATTCAGTTGTTTCCAGGTCAACATCCTTCCCATGACCCATCAGCGAATAAACAACTTCAGGAGTTAATGTGACCGGTTGCGCGTCTTTATAAAATGCCCGGTCATAAAAATGGTCTAAGCCCAGGGATGCAGATGTTTCCTCAACAAGTTGACTGGCGTCAGCCCCTTTGGAATAGGTATAGCTCCGGGTCGTGACAGGAATAAAGTTTTCCTGTTGCAACCAATGATAGAGGTCCTGATATTGACTCAAACCATCGATTTTACCCAGATCAGCAATTTTTTGTAACATCGCTGGCCGGCTTTGATGAATCAAAACAGCCGAAGAGATGATCGTCTTGACAGCTTGCTCCAAGTCATCAACTTGTCCCGCTGGAAAACGCTCCAGCTCCATCCAGACAAATGATTCTTGTGGAAGGTCGTTATCCCCTTCCGAAACCTTCTGTAAAATATCATTTTCACGCACAACAGAAAGAATGGGGTGACAAATAACCCGAAAGTGTAATGAACGGCGATGTAAATATTCTTGAAGTGAGAAAAATATATGATTGGCATCTGGAGCATTGGTGAAAAGATAGTAATGCCCAGCTGTTTCCTGTGCCTGTAACTTAACTTTAATTTCGTCGCTACTGTGCTGAGTTAAAAATTTACTTGCCTGAAGCAGGTTGGACACCAGATCCGGCAAAGACAGAGATGATAGATAATTCTCAGGAATTTCCTGTCTCAAAATATTGGCCAAAGACAGATTAACCGATATATCTGCCCCCTGCCCCTGTCTGTTCAACTCTTGTTCAATAGTTTCAGGTTGAAAAAGCTTGTCTCTTTCCTCTGACGTTCGACCTCCACGGGTCACAGTCACTTTCATGTTTGTCTCCCCAATTCACCCTAAAAAGTTAAAACTTATACACCTTATCCATGGACAGAATTATCCATGGCTTACAAGTAAAAAGCATAGACCACGAGTTATGAGTTATCAAGCATGTTTTATAAATTTTTAATTTATTTTTCAGAAAAAAACCTGGTGAGATCAGAAAAGTTTTGCAAGGACAGTGTTTCCCCTCTACACCCGGGAGCGATTTGCGTCTGCTGGAGGACGGAATCAATCTCTGTAGCAGAGAACCCACTCGCCTTGAGGCTGTTACGTAAAGTTTTTCTGCGTTGCGTAAAAGCCCCTTTGACAACTTTTTTGAAGAGAGCCTCATCAACCAGTTCAACTCGTGGTTTCGACAGTGGCTCAAAGCTAAGGACAATAGAATCAACTTTAGGTGGCGGATTAAAAGCACCCGGCTTTACCAACGTCACTGTTCTCATATCGAACCAGAGCTGGCAAAGAACCGAAAGGATTCCATAATCTTTACCACCAGGGCTCGCGATCAGGCGCTCCCCAACTTCACGCTGAAACATCAGGACAACTCTTTGAAACAGATCTCGATGTTCAATGAGGCGAAAAACTATCTGGCTGGAAATATTATAAGGAAGATTAGCAACCAAAGTATATGGCGGGTGATCAAGGAATTCACGCCAGGGAAGTTTCAAAACATCTCCAGCATGAACCGTTAAGCGCGAGTCGTGGCGAGTTTCAAGTCTCTCGATCAGGTCACGGTCAATTTCCATAACTTGAACATGGGCAGAACGGGGCAACATCTCATCGGTTAAAACTCCGAGACCAGGGCCAATTTCAACAACACGTGTTTGTGAATCAAGCTGTGCTGCAGTTATAATTTTATCAATAACAGTACGATCATGCAGAAAATGTTGGCCAAAGCGTTTTTTTGTCTGATAGCTCATAGTTTCCTTGAATTGAAAAATTTGCCCAACGAAGCAATAAAAATATCATTATAGCTTGGAAAAGAGATTCTCTAAGATGTTGTAGAATGTAAAATCAATCTTTTCGCCGACGTGGCCAGCGGGGAATCTTCCAGTGGCGTAGGCTGGGAACAAGGCGAACAGTCAGAGAATAGCCAATAATTGCCACAGGAATACCAAGGACTAAACTACCAAGAAACAATGGCGCGCCAACTTGTACCCCCAAAGACCAACTCAACTCATGACTGAAATAATCTATGCCTAATGGTGGCATACCCAGCAGCATCCGACCAATTTCGTATTCCACACCATAGATCAAAGGAGCAGTAAAAGGGTTTGTGATCCAAACCCCGACAAAGGCAGCAATCTTATTTTGACGCAATAAAAAAGCAAACAAGATCGCCAGAAATATCTGCACTCCAAAAGTCGGAGAGAATCCGATAAACAGCCCCAGTGCCATTCCACGTCCAATAGCATCAGGCTCTGAGCGAAGTCGGGCAAGTTGAATCATATTCAATTTAAATTGCCTGAAAAAACCCCAACGACGCCACATAACTACCCCTATTTCAAACGCCGCGAACTTGTTCCAATGGCCAGTTTGAGACAGCATTTAAATCAAGCTCCGATGACATCCCTTTAGACAAGTAATAATCACCAGCAACCGCTAACATGGCAGCATTGTCTGCACAGAGAATTGGAGAAGGAAAAAAAACCTTAATATCACTGGAAGAGGTCAACTTTGTGAATTTTTTTCTCAAGCCAGAGTTACAGGCTACGCCGCCAGCAACGACAATGCGATTCAAACTCTCAACCTTGGCAGCACGCAAAGCTTTTTGCGTTAGCACATCAACCGCTGCAGTTTGAAAAGCACAGGAAATTTGGCTGATGACCGTTTCATCCGGGGTAGAATCGAGCTGGTGCAAATAATTTAACACCGCTGTTTTCATCCCTGAAAAACTGAAATCAAAATTATCTTTTTTCAGCATCGGCCGGGGGAAAATAATTCCACCATCATCGTTGGCTGTGGCAAGTTTATCAATGATTGGTCCACCGGGATATCCAAGCCCCAACATCTTCGCCACTTTGTCGAAAGCTTCGCCAGCAGCATCATCAACAGTCCGACCAAGTAACGTATAGCGCCCAATACCATCAACCCGGTATAAGTGAGTGTGTCCCCCAGAGACCGCAAGGGCAAGAAATGGATATTCAACTTCTTTTTCGAGCTGAATCGCCTGAATATGCCCTTCAATATGGTGAACACCGAGGAGCGGAAGACCAAGAGCATAAGCATATGCCTTGGCAAAGGAGACTCCAACCAGCAGCGCACCGACCAGACCCGGCCCGCGGGTAACCACAACCCCCTGCAGATCCTGCTTTTGCACTCCGGCTTTGGATAAGGCTTCGTCAACCAGGGGATTAATCACTTCAAGGTGACGTCTTGATGCCAATTCCGGCACAACTCCACCATACACCGCATGCAGATCCACCTGAGAAGAAATGATATTGGAGAGGACCTGGCGACCATCACGAACAACCGCTGCCGCGGTTTCATCACATGAACTTTCAAGGGCAAGTAACAACATATGCAATCATCATCTAAAAAGTTAAAGAAGGTTAGCAGCCAACTCAGCCAGTAAGGACCTCTCACCCTTGCTCAGGGTGGTATGGCCGGTGATATCCTGCCCCTTTAAGCGTTCAACAGAAAACGACAAACCATTACTGGCTGAATCAACATAAGGATTATCAATCTGGTACGGGTCGCCAGTCAGGACTATTTTTGTCCCCTCGCCTGCACGGGTAATGATTGTTTTAATTTCGTGTGGAGTCAGGTTCTGGGCTTCATCAACGATCATATATTGTTTGGGAATAGAGCGCCCGCGGATATAAGTCAGAGGCTCTATTTCCATCAACCCTAGATCGATGAGTTCACGGTAGCCACGCTTCCGATTTCCCCCCTCATCATAAGAAGAGAGTAGCAGCTCGACATTATCAAAGATGGGCTGCATCCAGGGAGCCAATTTGTCTTCAATATCTCCAGGTAAGAAACCAAGATCACGCCCCATGGGATAAACGGGTCGTGAAACAAGCAAACGATTATAAGAATTTTCATCAGCTGTTTTCACCAGTCCTGCAGCAATCGCCAACAAAGTTTTCCCGGTTCCAGCTTTTCCAACCAGTGAAACAAGTTGAATATCTTCATTCAGAAGCAGATCGAAAGCAAACTGCTGTTCCCTGTTACGCGGATATATCCCCCAAATCCCTTCTTTTGAGACTTTTATTAAACTGACAACTTCCTTTTTTGTTGCGTCGTATCGTCCAATTGCTGTGTGCGAGGAATTGGTTTCATCAATCAGGGTCAATCCTTGGTTGGCAAAAAACTCACCTTCCAAGGGCAAAGATCCCTGTTCATAAAACTGGTCAACCTGTGCCTGAGTCACAAGCAATTCACTTGATCCAGTATAAAGATCTTCTATTGGAACTTTATCGCTCTGGTAATCCTCGGCCCACAAGCCAATCGTATCGGCTTTGATTCTCAGGTTAATATCTTTGGTAACAAAGAAAACCGTTCCCTGTGGCAAATTGTCCTGCAAATCCTGAGCAACAGCCAGAATACGATTATCTCCCTGGTCATTACGCAGTTCCGGCGGCAATTTCAACAAGAACTCCTGCCGATAGATTGCAACCTTCAGGATTCCACCATTTTCCAGAGGTACGCCATCAATCAGCTTGGCCTGAGCCCTAAAATCGTCAATCATGCGGGAAATCTGACGAGCATTTCGTCCCGTTTCACTCTGATCTTTTTTAAACCGGTCAATCTCTTCAATTACGGTTAAAGGTAAAATGACGGTATTATCTGAAAACTTGAATATTGCCTGTGGATCGTGCAATAAAACATTTGTATCGAGTACATAATTTTTCATCAGCAAATTCCCCTTATGAGAAATATTTGACCAGATCACGCACCAGAGCTGCTCAGAGTGGTATCATTCAATTTTTGTATGGCACTAAGAAGCACTTCAATCTCTTCATCAGTTGTAAAATAACCAGGGCTGACACGAACAGTTCCTGTCGGATAAGTGCCTATCGTACGATGAGCATCAGGTGCACAGTGCAATCCAACCCTGACCGAAATATGCGCCTGCTGATCCAAAAAGAATCCGACTTCAGAAGGGTCCTGATTCGCGATATTAAATGAAACTGCGCCGCCTCTTATGCTAGCATCTTCTGGACCATAAATCTTGACATTTTCCATACTTGAAAGACCGGTAATGATTTTATCTATCAGCGCAATTTCCCGGGCACGAACCTGAGAGACACCTGTTTTCAGTAAAAATTGTATTGCTGCTAACAGTCCCGCTAAGCCCGGAAGGTTAAGTGTACCGGACTCAAGCCGTTCCGGCAAAGCTTGAGGTTGGGTATCAGCGTGGGAATTAGCTCCAGTTCCACCAAATATCAAAGGTATCAACTCAAGACCTTCTTTGATATACAGAAACCCCGTTCCCTGCGGCCCCAGTAAACCTTTATGTCCCGGGGCAGCAAAAAGATCAACATCCAAAGACTGTAAATCAATTGGCAGGATACCAGCGCTTTGCGCCCCATCAAGCATAAATAGAATATCATGCTCATGGCACCAGCGTCCCAACCTTGATATTGGCTGAATCGACCCAATCACATTGGAACAGTGGTTAACCACCAGTAACCGCGTTGGTGCACTCAGGCAAGCCTGCTGTAATGCTGATTCTGAAACAATGCCACTCTTCGAGTCGGCAGCAACCTTAACAACACTGACGCCGCGGTTCTGCAACTCACGTAGCGGTCGCGTGACTGCATTATGCTCGACCATTGTGGTGACAACACGATCACCAGATTTCAACAAGCCAAATAAGGCCTGATTGATTGCCATGGTTGCATTTGCAGTAAAAATAAAGCGGTCAGAGCTACTGGCGTTAAAAATCTCCGCCAGAGCTTCTCGTGTTTCAAATACCAGACGTCCAGCATCTGCTGACTGTTGATAATTGCCCCGCCCTGGACTCCCACCAGTTCGCAACACATCCATAACAGCCGAATAGACAGAATCTGGTTTCGGAAAACTTGTAGCGGCATTGTCTAGATATACTGATTTCATTTTTTCATCAAACCTCTACATAAAGCCTAAGATGCGGCAGAATACTCAAAATACATGACGACGACAAGAACTACTCACGAATAACGATTTTTTGACCAAATTGAGCAATTTCAAACACCAACTATTTGCTTTTTATTAACAACCTCATTTGACTTTTCTCACTTGACACACACCAGATGTAGTGGTCTATATTCTGCAACTACAAAATATAGTGCTATTTTAATTTTTTTGGTTATATTTTCATCACTTGATTTACATCTGACGAAACCAGCCCAGGTAAACCGCTTGAGCATTGAAAGGAAACACAAATGTCAAAAAATAAGTCCTCTGCCCCACCCAAACTGTCCAAAAATGCCCTTACGGTTCTGGCAAAACGTTACCTGAAACGTGATATTGACGGCAAACCAACAGAAACACCGGAAGACATGTTTCGTCGCGTTGCAAAGACAATCAATGCTGCAGAACCAACTAAAGATAAAAGCAAGGTTAATTTCGAGGAGCAATACTATCAAACCATGACAAACCTCGATTTTTTACCCAACTCTCCAACATTAATGAATGCAGGTCGTGAATTGGGACAATTGTCAGCCTGTTTTGTTTTGCCAGTTGGAGACTCAATGGAGAGTATTTTTGAGGCAATTAAAAATACGGCCTTGATCCATAAAAGCGGTGGTGGCACCGGGTTCTCCTTCTCACGCATCCGCCCGGCAAATGATGAGGTCCGGTCAACCAGTGGTGTCTCCTCGGGCCCAATATCCTTTATGCGTGTTTTTGATGCAGCAACTGAAACCATCAAACAAGGTGGCACCCGTCGTGGTGCCAATATGGGAATCCTGCGCGTTGACCATCCTGATATTATGGACTTTATCATGGCCAAACGTGACCTGACAATCCTCACCAATTTCAATATTTCTGTCGGCGTAACAGAAGCATTTATGGATGCTGTTGAAAAGGGGGATGACTACGATATAATCAATCCGCGTGACGGAAAGGTTGTCAAACAACTGAACGCATCCAAAGTCTTCACCCAGATTGTTGACATGGCCTGGGCCAACGGTGAACCCGGAATCGTCTTCCTTGATCGCCTCAATCGCGACAATCCGACCCCCCACGTTGGTGAATATGAAAGTACAAACCCTTGTGGTGAGCAACCACTACTTCCCTATGAATCCTGTAACCTTGGATCTATCAATCTGGCGAATATGGTTGTTGACGGTAAAATCGTTTGGGACAAGCTAGAGCAGACGGTAAAAGTGGCAACGCGTTTTCTTGATAATGTCATCGAGGCCAACAAATATCCCCTCCCTGAAATCGATGAAATGACCAAATCCAACCGCAAGATTGGCCTTGGGGTGATGGGCTGGGCTGACATGCTGATTCTCCTCGACACTCCATACAACAGTCAGGATGGCATTGCTCTTGGTGCAAAAGTGATGCAATTTATCAATGAGAAAGCCCATGAAGAATCAAAACTTCTCGCCAAAGAACGTGGTGCTTTCCCGAACATTAAGGGGAGTATCTACGAAAATAGCCCGATCCGGAATTCGACTTGCACCACAATCGCACCGACAGGAACAATTTCCATCATTGCCAATTGCTCCAGTGGTGTTGAACCGCTATTTGCAGTTTCATATGTGCGCCAGGTTCTTGATAACAACAAGCTGATTGAAGTTCATCCTCTGTTTGAAAAGATGGCCAAAGAGCGGGGCTTTTATTCTGAAGAATTGATGCAGGAGATCGCTGAAAAAGGGACTGTACGGGATATTGAAGCGGTGCCTGCAGATATCCGTAGAATTTTTGTCACCTCGCATGACATTACCCCGAGCGACCATGTTCTTATGCAGGCAGCATTTCAAAGTCATACTGATAATGCAGTTTCAAAAACGGTTAACTTCTGCCGTGAAGCAACGCGCGAGGATGTTGCAACCGTCTACCGCCTGGCATACAAGGAGGGCTGTAAAGGGGTCACTATTTACCGTGATGGTTCACGTGATATGCAGGTTCTCTCAGTCGCGGGAAAGGAAGAAACAGAAAAACATGCTGATGAAACCATCCCCATGGAAAGCAGAAAGTCCTCTCGCAAGCGGGAACGTCCACGGGCTCTCACCGGATCGACCTACCAAATGGAAACCGGCTGTGGACCACTTTATATCACCATCAATGAAGATGAAAACGGCCTCTTCGAACTCTTTACTACCATGGGCAAAGCTGGTGGCTGTGCCGCTTCCCAATGTGAAGCAATTGGCCGCCTGGTCTCTTTATCCTGGCGGAGTGGTGGACAGGCTCGACAAACCGTCAAACAACTGATCGGTATCACCTGTCATAAACCGGCAGGATTTGGCGACAACAGAATTACTTCTTGTGCTGATGCTGTTGCTAAAGCCGTGCAGCTGCATATGGTCAATGAAGATGAGAACCCGACAAGATTTACTAACAATGGTGGTGCTTGTCCCGATTGTGGTGGCCCGGTCGAGCATGAGGGTGGTTGCTGTGTTTGCCATGCTTGTGGTTTTTCTGAGTGTGCTTGATTAATGGATCCTGTCCAGTGGGAGGCAATCTGCAAATGTTGTGGGGCCTGCTGCTTTGAAAAGAAATTTGACAGACAGGGGAACATCCATACAACCTCTACCCCCTGTCGCTTTCTGGATATCCATGATCGCACTTGCCGAATCTACCAGCACCGACTTGAAGTTGAGGATGACTGTATCAAATTAACACCGGAAATTGTATCCGATCTGAGCTGGTTGCCTGAAACTTGTGCTTATCGTAAATTTCAAAAGGCGCCATAGATTCATACAAAGTGAATAATAAAAAACGCATTAGATACAGAAACCGATATATTTAATTTCTAATATTAATATGCTGGACAATTTATTGATAAAGTTTATTATATCATTTTTGCTATTTGCCTCGAACCTTACCCCCCCTCCAAGGTTCGAGGCATTTTTTATCGACCTCATTAAACCCATACGATAAAATATAAAAGCGCTCCAAATTCAGCCTGAGTCAGGTTTGTGAACTATTCACGCTAAAAAACTGAAGAAGTTCCTCGTAAACTTCCATGGGGGCTTCTTCCGGGAGAAAATGGCCACTGTCCAACGCCCTGCCTTCGACCTCGATCGCACGCTCACGCCAGACCTTGAGGACATCATAGGAACGATGTACAAACCCCTTGACTCCCCACAAAGCAAGCAAAGGGCAAGAGACTTTCTTATCCATATCTGCTTCGTCATGCTCCATGTCAATAGTTGCCGCAGCACGATAATCTTCACAAGAAGCATGTATCGTTTCAGGATTACTGAAGCAACGTAAATATTCGGACATGGCCTCATCCGCAAACAGGGCCTTGGAACCACTCCATCGCCCCAATTTCTCTTTTAAAAAATAGCTTGGGTCACAACCTATCATATGTTCTGGCAATCCATTAGGTTGAATAAGAAAAAACCAATGGTAATATCCAGTGGCAAAACTTTGGTCCGTTGTTTTAAACATGTGGTATGTCGGAGCGATATCCATAACGCAGACTTTTTCAGCTTTTGCCGGATGATCAAGCGCCAACCGATGGGCAACTCGGGCACCACGATCATGCCCTGCCACACAAAACTTTTGATAGCCTAAAGAATCCATGACTTCAACCATATCCTGTGCCATGGCACGTTTGGAGTATGGTGAGTGATCCGAGGTGCTCAAGGGTTTTGAACTATCGCCATATCCACGCAGGTCAGGGCAAACAACATGAAAATGATCTGTTAGCCGTGGAGCAACTTTATGCCACATAACATGCGTTTGCGGATATCCGTGAAGAAGTAATAATGGACGACCGGATCCACCATGAATCAAATTGATTTCGGCTCCACTCGTGTTAATCCTGGTCCTGGTAAATTTATTTCCAAAAAGCATTTAATATCTTCCTTTCTGTTAAGGCCTGCTAAGGCTCCAAGCGTCGTATCAATTTGCCACGACATCGATAAACAGAAAATTCACCCGATAGCCAACCAAATTCCAACACCCAACATCGCAGTCCCGGCAATGCGGTTAATCAACTGGACACTTCCGTTTCTCTGCAGCAGATGATTGAGAGTGCGCCCTCCCCCTGCATAAATAACGAGGCAGAAAAATTCAATACACAAAATGACTCCAAGAAGAACCATGAGTTGATTTAAAAAAGGCTGTTGCTGATCAATAAAGGGAGGAAGTAATGCGATACAGAATGCCCACCCTTTCGGGTTAGCAACAGCAGTGATAAAACCCTGGAGTAACAGATCCAATGCTGATGTTCGGTGGTTTTTTTTCAGCTCCGTATGGAGAGCCATCTTTCCTTTTGACAGCCACAGTTGAAAACCGAGATAACCAAGATAAAGACCACCCAAAAGCTTGGCCAGGGTAAAAAACAGCGGATATTGAAGAACAACTGTTGCAACCCCCACAACTGATGCAGCTGCAACCAGACCAACACCGAATAATTCACCATATATCATCCAGAAAGTCCGGCGAAATCCAATGGTCATCCCCAAACTCATCGACAATGTCATACACATTCCAGGAGTCAACGAAACGAAAAAAAAGGTGGGAATCAGAATCGCGAGCGTTGTTGTGTTCATAGTTGACAGATGTCCTGTAAGAAATCCAAGATTTGAATATCTTTTTGCTCAATCCCTGTTCGCTCTGCCAGCAGATATGGGGAGTGGTCCACGCATTTTATTTTGCCACTCGGTATTTTGTTCACCATCGGGAAAAAATTATTACGACTGCAGGACAAGGATAATACATGCTCAGTTCGTGACAATAGCAACTGACATTGACACAAGACACTTCGTAACTCCAACGAAATCATTTTTCAAGAAAGCAGCCAGGGTCCATGTCAATCAGCGGGTCGAGTCCGCACCCATAAGTAACTGCCAAACAGCCTCCACATATTGGCCGCAAGTGACATGAGTTGCAAGCAGCACTGCCCTTCCGATAGGCTTTGGCCTGTTCTGAATAGTAAATTTCTTGCAGATTCTGATTGTTGATGTCGCCAATAGGTGATGGAAATTTTCGACAGGCGTCAACCTGTCCGTTGGGCAACACAGAAACAAAATTAAATGCCGCCCCGCAACCGAATCCGGTACAGCCTCCAAACAAGCCACGGGCCTGGTTTTCACGTTCAATATTGATCAGATTGTCCTTCATGGCCATTATTGGATTTTGTGCACTAGCGTTAAGATACTCGCGGACAAAAGAGTGATAGTCGGCCTCTCTCGGTGACTCAAGATTGGCCCCCTCCCCGACCATTGACAAACGGTTATAAGTAAACAGATCAACACGCTCACGTAACAGTTCAGCCAGGGGTAATACCTGATCCATATTGTCCTGAGTCAGGGTCAACATTACCATGGAATAAATATTTTTACTTTTCAATAGATCCAGAAAATTCAACACCGAGTCAAAGTTTCCCGATCCCCGGATATAGTCGTTGTGTTGTTGCAAACCTTCAAGACTGACCTGATAACATACAGGCTTCTCAATTGCCAACAGACGGTTCAATTGCTCTGCACTGACTGGATTTCCCAGAATGGCCAGACTCAGATTTCGCTCTTTTGCGGCTTTATACAGGGAGAAAAAATGGGGATGTAAAAAGGGATTGCCACCAGAAAACGAGACTTGACCATAAACATGATGCTGCAAGCAAAAATTGCGCATTTGATCCAGAATATCTACTCCCTGCTCAAGGCCAACATCAGATAACAAACTGCGGTCGTAACAGTGCAGGCAGTTCAAGTCACATCGATGAGTGATATGCCATTGCAGGGTAAAAGCATCGGCCAGGAGAAACTCTTCCGGTGTTTCAGGAGGAATTGAAAAGCCACTTTGCCGACGATCCAGTTTCGATTGCGGCGCCAGTAACAGCCCCATAAAAATTGCTCTCTCAATCTCCTTATCAACAACACCAACCGGCCGATTATGCTGTTTTGCAACAGTTATCGGATCAAGCTGCTCGGAAATCATTTTTAACGCCAGCAGGTTACCTGACGATGCGACCGCCTGTTTAATTTGATGGTTAAGTGGGTTCAGCCAGAGCAATATAAACTGACTTGATGCCTCAGGAACTAAATCTGTTCCAGCCAACACGTCTAAAAGTGGTTGCCACCCGACTTGAACCAGCTTTAGTGTGGGATTAAGCTGATAAGAATCTATTTGGGAGGGGAAATGCGCTGGCGATGATATGAGCGTATGGCTGGCAAGCTCGATTGCTGCCAGATCAGGAAGGTATTCAGGTATTCCACCATTCGGCAAAGAATTTAGAAAAGCAGGAAAATCTTCGGCTTTAGGTGGACATTTTTCAACTTTCTGAATTAATTCATCAGTCAGTTGTTTAAAACTGTATGAAAAAATCTGCTGCAAATCAGTCAACATAGCTCACCAAAAAAAATCGGATTGACAAACCAGTGGTTCTAAGTCAATCCGATTGTAATGTATTGTACTGTGAAATATAAACTGAACCGGTTTCAGTATCAACGATACTAATTAATTAGAACCACCTCAGCCACTGCCTGCGGGTTTTTTCTCTTCGTCGGTGCTCACGGCACCTTCAGTTTTAGCCCCTCAGCCACTGCCTGCGGGTTTTTTCTCTTCGTCAGTGCTCACGGCACCTTCAGACTTACCACCTCAGCCGCTACCGACTGGTTTCTGCACTTTTTCAGCACTGACCGTGCTGTTTTTCGACCCTCAACCACTTGCGTGAACTTGAGGCGGCAGCGATACCCCTGCAGCAGACACCAGAGTGGCAATCCCCAATCCTGCTAAAATTTTCTTTAAATCTTTTTCGCCCATGTCGGTCCTCCTGTGAAAGAGACTTCAATATCGAATTTATAAATAGCATCATTTTTGCCTATTCATATTATCGATAGGCTAATTTTAACGATTAGCTGTCAAAAGTCAAATAAAGATTCAAAGGAAGACCTGTATCTTAAACTGCAGAAGAAAAGTTTCTGGTTTAGTTAATGAATGCAGAGTATAAGAAGTTTTCTGCTTAAAGCAGTTTTCAACTCTGCCCTATGGACGATATTACATGAACATTCAATCACCCGAATCTCATAATAAAATCTCACAAAAAGCTGTTGGCTGGTTAGCCGTATTTGGTTCTGCCTTCTTTTTCTATCTGGCCACCCTTATCATTCGCTGGGCTGAACCTCATGTAACAATTGCGTCGGCATACTTTGTTTTTGCCCGACTATTGCTTGGCTTCCTCATCGTCTCTTTAACCATGGTTTTGCAAAAGAAACACCTTAAACCACGAAATTATCACTACCTCATCGGTCGTACCGTTGCCAATACGGTTGCAGTCTTCTGCTTTTATAAGGCTGTTGAATTGGGCTCTGTGGCTGAAGCAAATATCCTCAACATGACCTATCCCCTCTTCGTCGCTGTATTCTCCTGGTTTTTCTTACGTGCACAGCGCGACATATTATCTGTGTTCATTGTTATTATTGCGTTTAGTGGGGTCTGGTTGGTTCTGGCACCGGGGAACATTAAACCCGACTGGGGAAATTTCTGGGGACTGTGTTCAGGAGTCACTGCCGCAGTTGCAATCATCTACCTCAATGTCAGTAGACGCTACCATGATTCGCAAACAATTCTTTTTTTCATGTTTGGTTTAGGTACGGTTTTAATGTTTATTTTTTTCCACGACGCCATTTTTATTCCGAATGCAGAAGAACTGTTTTTTCTGCTCAGTTGTTCAGCAGCGGGGGTCCTCGGACAATATCTGATCACCTACGGATTTCTGTATGTCACGGCAGTGGAAGGCTCCATTATCTCCTCCAGCAGAATATTGTTGGCAGCACTTCTGGGCCCCATACTTGTCGCTGATCATGCCTTAGCAATTTCAGGCTGGTGCGGAGCAGTGCTTATCTTTTCGGCCAATACAGCTTTAGCACTGAGAAAAAAACCAAATGCCCCGTTAAAGTAGCATCGAATAAAAGTTGATTAGGGATCCGGTTTTTTCCTGATTCAAGCGTTTTTCTGCAACAGATCAGCTTTGAATTCCTTCTTTGAAATTTACTCGGTCGTTGTCATCGGCAGAGTATCTAGAAATTCCACAATGCGCGAATATTTATAAAAAACCATCTTTTCCTTGCTCCAGGCAATCATATCATCCACAGGCATAGATACAGATTTTTCGATGATTCTCATCATGGTGAGGTTGCAGATTGTCAGGCTTTAGGTGTAAAAATAGAAAACTGGAATCATTGCTAACCAAACCTCATTCCAACATATCGAACGGATAAAAAAATGGATAAAAAGGACGATCAGGAACACAAAAAGGTTTTTATCATCTCTGACGGCATTGGGCAGAGTGCCATGAACGTCTTGAAAGCCAGCCTGATCCAATTTAATGTCCCCTCTTCTGTCCTGCGGGTTTTTTCGCGAATAGACAACCCAGACAGGATCAGAGGAATTCTGGAGAAAGCAAAAGAGGTCAATGCTTTTGTTGCATTTACTATAGCCAAGCAAGAAACACGGAAGCTCGTCCACGAAACCTGTCTGGAGTTAGGACTCCTCCACCATGATATTCTGGGCCCTCCAATTGAAAAACTTTCCACTTATTTGGGGGTTAAACCAATGGAAGGCGCAAACCTGTTGCGCAAAGTGGACAGTAAATATTTTGAGCGGATTGATGCCATTGAATTTACCATGAAGTACGATGATGGTCAGGATGTTAATAAGGTCTTTGAGGCGGATATCATCATTCTGGGATTATCGAGGACCTCGAAAACACCAACCTCTTATCTTCTGGCCCAGCAGGGCTATAAAGTGGTCAACATTCCACTGATGCCTGAAGTCCCTATCCCAAAAGAAGTTTTTCAGGTCGATCAAAACCGCATCGTCTGCCTGATTATGGATTCAGAAGTATTACAAAAAATCCGCAGGGCCAGAATAAAACATTATAAAACTGAGAGCACTTATACCGATCTGCGGCGAATTTTTGATGAAATGGAAATGGTTTATGATCTGACCAAGAAAAATAAACAGTGGCACATTGTTGATACGACAAACAAATCAGTCGAAGAAACCGCCAGGGAAATTATCAGCATGGTATTCGGGCAGTATCAGGAGTTCTAATCTGCCCGCACCATAGTTTCAATGAACAAAGCAAGACAAATCAGCTGAGAATTCCTTTTCGTAGAAGCTCAGATTTGAATAACGAGGAATCTTTCTTATATAAATTAATACACGAAAGGCAGATGCAGGACTTGTCTTTCATTGCTAGCGGAATCAGCTCCAATAGCTGTTCCGGGATAACAACATCATTGCACCAGCAGGGTTCGGAACTGTTCGCCATACAATGATTATCTCCTTTACAAAAAGGGCAGATTTTATCGTTTATAAGTTTAGACATCACTCAAATATACTCTCTCATTCTTGGTTTCATCCCCTTTTTTTCCACCATCTATCGACCTGGAGCTTAACCCGCCTGATTCAATTCAGTTACGATTTCACTTGTCCGCCAAGCATTCCACGTATGGCACCTTGTAAATCTGCCGGAAGCAGGATGGTTTTTGCATTCGGACTCGTAGCCTGCTGCTGGATTGACTTGATATAGCTTTCACCCAGAAGGTAACCGATAACCAGATCGGCCTTGTCGGCGCCGGCGGCACCAAGAACTGATTGAATCGCATTTTTGGAGGCGTTGGCCTGAACTTCCTTGGCCTTTGCATCACGTTCAGCCGCCGCTAACCGCCCTTCGGCTTCAAGAACGACTGCGGCCTTATCCCCTTCTGCCTTGGTTACAGTCGCACGACGCTGGCGCTCAGCGGCGGCTTGAGCTTCCATGGCCTGCTGCATGGTCACAGATGGTGCAATATCCTGAATTTCCACTCCACGCAGAGTGATACCCCAGTCGGACAAATCATCGGAAATACCAGCTTTCAGCTTGGCCTTGATCTGATCGCGTGAGGAAAGTGCATCGTCCAGTTTCATCTCGCCGATGATGCTTCGCAATGTCGTCTGTACCAGATTCTGGATCCCGAGACGGTAGTTTTCAACGCCATAAACTGACTTCTCCGGGCTCACGACATTGATGAAAGCCACGGCATTAACCTGCAGAACGGCATTGTCCATGGAGATAACTTCCTGCCTTTCCGTATCGATAATCTGGTCTTTGGTGCTGACTTTATGTGCGACGCTATCGATGTAGGGGATAACAATATTCAGTCCAGGCCCAAGGGTTTTATGAAACTTGCCAAGCCGTTGGACAACATACTTACTGCCTTGAGGAACGATCCGTACCCCTAGTGCAATGGTAAAAATCACCAGTAGAGCAAAGACCACAACCATAATTAAGCCTGCCATAAATGCCTCCGAAAAAAGGACCGTCAATTCACAACGGATGAAGTTGTTGGTGCCGGAACGACCAGAACGGCATTCCCCAAAATATCTTTTACAATGACAGTATCACCAGCCTTGGCGTTTCCTTCGACCAGGCAAGACCAAGTGTCTGATCCGAGAATCGGCACACTGAATCGACATTCACCCCGAGCACCTTCTGTTGCTGGTGCCTTGATTAACAGACAGCGTTCACCGAGCAGAGCTTCCTTCGCTGTCCCGGCCTTAGTCATATCTTTTGACAGTGGCTTGACCCAGCGAAACCAGGCAGCTGTGAAACCTGCCGAAAGCAGAACCCAAAGGAGAAGTTGCCACTGCAACGCGGGACTAAACCCTATCCAGGAAAGCAGTCCAACCAGAAGCGCCCCAAGACCAAACCAGACAATGGTAAACGACGGTATTAACAGTTCAGCCAGGATCAATAGCATCCCGAATACGACCCAATGCCAGTAAAGAAGTTCTATTTCCACGTTTGTTTCTCCTTTTCGTTGAAAAGGCTAATAAATTATGGGGTTTTGCGATGCAAAGCGTCACAAAGACACCTCTGAATTTCCCCGTTCATTCATTGAATACCATCAACTTAAAGTTAAATACCTACTCAGAAGTTTATTGAACTTCAACTTGTAAAATTTTGCTTATTGCTTTTTCCAACGCCTTGTTGAATTCTTCGGGACGATCCATCATTAAAAAGTGGTCGGCTCCTTTCAAGACGATGGCATCGAATGAATGCATATGACGTCGGTTAGCTTCATAATTAACAGGCCATAGATCACCATTAACAGTGACCACGGGTAACCGTATTTCATCGAAAATCTTAGCAGATTCCCCGGTAATATATTGTAACATCATCTCGTTCATAGCGCTTATAGCAACAGCAGTCGGGGCGGCAGACATGTCGGAAAGAATCCAATCACGAAGGTGTGGGTCTGTTTGCGGTGAAAGCATCTGTCCAACAAATTGTCGACTTCCTTGTACAAAATCATTTTTCAGGGGCTCGACCATCGTCTTCAGTTCTTCATGGGTCAGCGGATATTCAACATTTTCAAGGGTATCTATACCGATTAATCCCCTGATACGCGTCGGTGTGAGCCGGGCAACCTCCGCAATGACCGAGCCCCCCATTGAATGTCCTACCAGAATAACATTACGGCTGTCTGTTGCTTCGATAACAGCCTGAACATCCTCCCCGAAAGCTTTCATGGTATACTGTGAGCGTGCCGTGCCTGAGTGGCCGTGACCTGCAAGATCCATCATGACTATGCGATATTTTGGCGTAAAATATGGCAACTGCGCACGCCAGTACCTGGCATCGCAACTCCAGCCATGCACAAATACAAGCGTTAGCTCTCCACTCCCGTAAATTTCGTAGGAAATTGGCGTACCATCTTTAGAAGGGACACTTTTGGGCCATTCAGCTTGAACCTGAGTCAGTCCGACAGGACAAAACAGGATCGTAAAAACTATCGTCCAGATTGATATTTTTGCTGTGACCGGTTTGATGTATCGTAATCCCATCAAACTTCCTGCATTTCCCAGAGATTCCATTTACTCCTCCTTCAACCCTGGACGGCACTCCGCAACCGCAGCGATGCTCGGTAGACTTCTGGAGAATCAAGTCTAATGCTGTCGTTACAAAGGTCAAAACAGATCCCACCTCATGTTCACGATTTTTGCTTACGGATGAATCGCTAATGACGTATAGTTAGCTATGTTATATTACACTGGTCGTCAGGAAAACGCATGAATTTTGATATTTTTGGGAATTATGCTTTAAGTTTCTACAGCCAATATCCATTTGTGGTTGGGGCAATCGCTATCGCCTTACTGTTTATGGTTTACAAAAAACCAAAGGAGAGC
>JAZBPC010000166.1:0-5921 GCA_036351455.1 Desulfuromusa sp. | reverse complement strand
TTCCGCAGAGTCTCATCAATGCCAATTTGTGCTTCCCACTGAAACGGAGTATGGGGTTTGGGGACAAAGGTTGAAACAGCGACGTTGACATCGTTACCACCAGTCCCTTTGCCACTTTTTTTCACCTGCGCTGCAAGGTCCATCAACTCCTGCAAATCAGCATCGGTTTCTGTCGGCAACCCCATCATGAAATAGAGCTTGATCAAGCGCCAGCCAAGTTGAAATGCACTTTGGGTCGATTCCAGCAGGTCATCAGCACTGATCCCCTTGTTGATCAGTTCACGCAAGCGTTCACTCCCCGCTTCAGGAGCAAGGGTAAAACCGGTCTTGCGAACTTTCTTCACCTCTTCCATCAACGCAGGGGTCAGAGAGCCGACCCGCAGGCTGGGGAGAGAAACGGAAACTCTGTCGTTGGCATATTCATCCATCAACTGCTGCAACAGCGGCTCAATGCATGTGTAGTCCCCACTCGACAGGGACAGGAGGGAAACCTCTTCAAAGCCGGAATGCTGCAACGATTCCGCAATCAGAGCTTTAATTTTTTCTGGGCTGCGCTCACGCACCGGACGATAAATATAGCCAGCCTGGCAAAACCGGCAGCCGCGGGTACAACCACGGGTAATTTCCATGGCAACACGATTATGCACCGTCTGCATAAACGGAACGATTGGTCGCGTCGGGAAAGGAGCTGTTTCCAGATCATTGACAAAACGGCGGAGGACTTTATCGTATCCCGGCAGGAGAGGAGTAATATTGTTGATACGACCATCAGCTTGATAACTGACATTGAAGAATTCAGGAATATAGAACCCTTCGCAGTCTGCCAGCTGCTGCAATAATTTTTTACGGCTCCACTTCTCCAGTTTGGCCTGACGCACCAATGTGACTAACTCAACAATGGCCTCTTCGCCATCGCCAATCACAGCGACATCAAAAAAGTCAGCCAGCGGTTCAGGATTGAAAGCACAAGGGCCGCCCACCACAATCAGTGGAGCATCATCATCACGGTCTTCCCGCCGTAGTGGAATTGCAGACAGATCCAGCATGGTCAGCAGGTTGGTGTAGCTCAGTTCATACTGGAGGGTGAAACCAATAATATCGAACTCTCCCAGAGGAAGAGAGGTTTCCAGCGAACACAGTGGCTGCTGCTTGTCCCGCAACCACTGCTCCATATCTGCCCAGGGGGAATAAACCCGCTCGGCTGCAGCCCAGTCGAGCCCATTGAGGATATTATAAAGGATCGGAAAACCGATATGGCTCATTCCCACTTCATAAACATCAGGAAAAGCGAGAACCATGCGCACGTCGATGCCGCTATCCAACTTACAGATACTGCCAAGTTCCCCACCGAGATAGCGGGACGGACGGCTGACCTGTATCAATGCTTCTGTTTGATCTATGTTCAACAAAAAATCACCTGCGTTTCTGTTTGTAAAACTGTTCCTAGTTGATGAGGAACAAATTAAAATTAATTTTCAACGGAGAGCTGCAGAGTTGGAAAACCGGAGAAAAAGTCAAAAGACTAATTTTGCCACTAAGACACCAAAAAAGTCGATAACCCGATTATTATTTTAAATCCCCAAAAAAGCTTTAAGATTTTCTTCGTGCTCTTGGCGCCCTGGTGGCTATCTTTTGGTTCTGAAGGTTTCCTCAGAAACTCAGTGTCACTGTGGTAAAACGTAAAACACTCTCATTTCTTCTCACCCCACAACCCCACATCATAGAACTGCTCCCGCAAACGCTCTTCAGGATATTGCTCAAAAAATGTCTCTTTGGAAAAATCGAATTTGTAATCACTCAGATATTTATTCAAAATTTTATATGCAGCATTGATCCGTCTGATTTTTTCATTATCCGGGGCTGCCCCTTTATCAGGATGATACTTTCGTACCAGTTTACGGTGTCGTTCACGAATTTTCTTTAAAGTCACCTGCTGCGGCAACCCAAACTCGGTCAACGCTGCCATTAGGTCTTCATAAGTCATAAAGCCTCCCAACCAAAGGAGAAAATCGACAGAAACAAATAACTTGTAAGCATACATTAAATAGGATGTAGATCATAGATGATAAAAGAGGATCATACCTATCCAGGAAAAATCATTTCAGCTGAACTATTTGACAGTCCCACCTTGCTCAGAATAGGATGTGCGGCTATTCTGCAGATAATGAAATGGAGATCATTGTGGCCCGTCAAAAAACCATCTACAGTTGCCAGAATTGTGGTTTTCAAAGTCCAAAATGGCTCGGACGATGTCCAGACTGCCAACAATGGAATACTTTGGTCGAAGAACAACCTGTTGCGACCGCTAGTCACAGTCGCGCCCTCCCCCAGCCCGGCAAACCGCAGAAGCTATCTGAAGTCTGTAGCAGCGAAGAAGATCGATTAAGTTGCGGTCTGACAGAACTGGATCGAACTCTGGGTGGTGGTGTTGTTCCCGGGTCACTTATTCTTGTGGGTGGGGATCCAGGGATCGGTAAATCAACGCTCCTATTACAAGCCTTTGCCCGATTGGCGACTAACGGCCCGGCTCTTTATGTGACAGCCGAAGAGTCAACCCGACAGGTCAAGCTGCGCGCTGATCGTCTCAATATCAAAACCGACAATCTCTATTTGTTGGCGGAAACTTCTCTGGAACAGATAAAGCAGCGGATCAAAGAACTGCAACCTGCTTTTCTGGTCATCGATTCCATTCAGACCATTTTTACCAGTGCTCTCGATTCAGCCCCCGGTAGCGTTAGTCAGGTTCGCGAATGCACTGGACAATTAATGATCCAGGCTAAAGGGGATGGATTGCCTACTTTTCTGGTCGGTCATGTCACCAAAGATGGAGCCATTGCCGGGCCAAGAGTACTGGAACACATGGTCGATACAGTCCTCTATTTTGAAGGTGACCCAGGACACCCTTATCGAATTCTGCGGGCAGTCAAAAACCGCTTTGGCTCGACCAATGAGATTGGTGTTTTTGAGATGCAGGAACAGGGCCTCCGTGAAGTCAGCAATCCTTCTGAGTTATTCCTGGCAGAACGTCCGCAGCAGAGTGCAGGAAGTGCTGTGGTTGCCTCCCTGGAAGGAAGTCGACCGTTACTGGTGGAGCTGCAGGCATTAGTTTCCAGTAGTTCTTTCGGCACCCCACAGCGGACAGCTATCGGTATCGATCACAAACGGATTGCCCTGTTGATTGCAATCCTGGAGAAAAAGGTTGAATTATCACTGGCGGGACAGGATATTTTCCTCAATGTCGCTGGCGGCGTTCGACTTGACGAACCCGCGATTGATCTTGCAGCCATTGCAGCTCTTGCTTCCAGCCATTTGAACAAGGTCATCAAACCCCAATTGGTTCTCTTTGGAGAGGTGGGCCTTACAGGGGAAGTCAGGGCAATTTCTCAACCCGAGTTACGCGTTAACGAAGCTGCCAGGCTTGGATTCACAGAATGCGTGTTGCCAAAGGGGAATCTAAAAAATCTTGACAGCCCTGATTCCATCAAACTCATTGGTATCAGCCATGCCAGCGACGCTCTTGAAGTTATCTTTGCATAACTGTCAGTAACAATTGACCTTAACTGAAGCGTATAAAATCAAAGTGGAGAGACAACAATATGTCCGAAGAACTGACCCATTTCGATATGGATGGTCGTGCCATCATGGTAGATGTCAGTGACAAGCCCTTGACTGTGCGTGTAGCTGTTGCCAAGGGTGAAATCCACATGCACCCCAAAACCTTGCAGCAGATCCTGGGTCAACGGATAAAGAAAGGGGATGTGTTTTCGGTTGCCCGACTGGCGGGAATTATGGCAGCAAAACAAACATCGGCCTTGATCCCCCTCTGCCATCCCCTTCCATTGAGTGCCGTGGAAATAAACTTTGACAGTGATCCACAACAGGGAAAGGTTGTCATTAAGGCAACCACCAAAGTCACCGGACAAACCGGTGTTGAAATGGAAGCCCTCACCGCGGTTTCGGTTGCAGCGCTAACCATTTATGACATGTGCAAAGCAATTGACAAAGAGATGGTGATTGAAGGAATCTGTCTGCTAAATAAATCTGGCGGGAGGAGCGGAACCTTTATCCGTAAAAGTTCTTAACCAAAGTATTGGCAAAAATGTTCAAACCTGATAAATTCTGACTAATCTTTCATTTGGAAATGCCACGATGGAACCATCTATTTATACAATCCGTAAAAACTTCCTGTTCCCTTTGGGGCTGGTTGTATTGCTTAGTTTTGTATTGCTGTTCAGTGCCCTTTTTTTAAAATTGCCAACGGCTAAAATAATTATTCTGGGAGTATTTCTCTTGCCCGTCTGCATTATTTTTGCTGAAAGTATCTTCCGCAAAGTATATGTTGCAAAAGACGCCATCGAAGTAAATAAATTGTTTCGCAGTAAACGTTTAAACTATGCTGAACTTACAGCAATTGATACAATCCTGGTACGTAAGAGGGCGTTTGTAAGCCTCAGCAGCGAAAATGATTTCATGATTATATCCAACAGTTATAACCATTTTGGGATGATGCTGAAACAGTTGCTGGAAAATGTTCCAGAGAATGTCATAAGTGAAGAAGTTCGGAGTCTGGCAGAGACTCCACCCAAAAAATGTAGCGATGTTTTTTCAGCGTGGCTTGCAGTTGCAGTTCTAGCTTTAATTATTTATGTTCAACTCAGAGGCTTGTTCTAAGAATTACATAACGGCTGCATACAGAGCCCGGAAGGATAACATTATGGACCATAAAACCCTGGCAGAATTTAAAGATTTACTCAATCAACAATTAGAATCTTTATTACAAGATGTTGGAAAAACCGTTGCTGAGATGACCGAAGAGAATACCAATTTCCCGGACCCTACAGATCGGGCTTCTCTTGAATCGGATCGGAATTTCGAGTTAAGAATTCGTGATCGCGAACGGATGCTGATCAACAAAATTCGTCAGGCATTAGAGCGAATCGATGATGGAAGCTTCGGACTCTGCGAAAGCTGCGAAGAAGAAATAGGGACAGAACGGCTGCGTGCACGACCGGTCACAACTCTCTGCATTGACTGCAAAACCGAACAGGAACGGCAGGAAAAAATTGGCTAAAATCTAAGTCTGGTATCAAAGACAGAACGAGATTATTTTTTCCTCGGCCAGGGAGCGCGTCGATCTTCCCCCGCATATACTTCGCGCTTTCGATAGTCTCTTAGCTTGGCATTTTTTCTGATAATATCAACCCACCCATCTGAACGCTTGAAACGGATGATTTTTTCAGTCGCAATGAGAACATCAAGAACATCATTGCTAACGGTACTTTCAGTACCATCCAGATAGACAACGTCAATCAGAACCTCACCCATAAGACCTCCTCCAATAAGAAACATCCATAGTCAAATCTGTTCGTTGAGTATAGACAAAATCAGGTTATTTTCCACTTAGATTTTTCAGGAACCTGTAAAAGCAATGCAACTTCCATTGTTTTTTAAAGACAACCAGTGTATGTTCAGCAGTCACTAATTGGCTTAATGATATCCTTTTTGCTGCGGAGAAAATTACTATGTTTGGATTGGGAACTCAGGAGTTATTGATCATTCTGGTACTGGTCATGATCATCTTTGGCGCCGGGAAATTACCTCAAGTTGGCGGGGCTCTGGGTAAAGGGTTGCGCAACTTTAAAAAAGGGGTCAAAGATGTGGATGAAGATATTGAAGAGGGGCAAGTCGAAGAAATTGACAATAAAGAGAAAAAGGACGATTGAGGACATCTACCAGGTCAAAATAACAGGGAGGACATTATTATAAACAATCCTCCCGTTGCCTGCTCAACCCTCGAAAACATCAAAGATCCCACCTGAGGTTATTTTGCCATTCTTTTCACTTGACTGGAAAATCTCTCCATTATCACACAGAATTTCCAGCAGACTTTCAAAACTAGAGGATAATTGATAGATGAGTAA